>NZ_JBBWVD010000035.1:0-62205 GCF_041903745.1 Thiocapsa sp. C2-2m
GGGAGACGCCAAACCCTTGATCGAAGGCACTCCATCCCCCCTTGACGGGGGAGGGTTGGGAAAGGGGGGCGAACGCATCGGCGCGGAGAGGGTCGTAGCGGCGACTGCAGAGAATACGCAGGGGATGGAGGACGCAGGCGCCGGACAGCGCAGCGGCGCCGTCTCGCCGACAGAGGCCGACCGCACAGCCCAGATCATGCCGACTCGGGATGACGGTCCTGCCATGGCGGATCGGGGGGAGGAGGATGCAACGCCGCCGAATCGGCTCGATTCGGCAGATACAGGCGTCGGGCCGACAGATGGCGCGGCCACGCAGGTCGTAACCGCGGTCAGCACGATGATCAGGCCGCGCCCGCTCGATCCTTCGGTCGACGTCGGCGTATTGGCGGATGCCTCGCTCGCCCGTCGACACTCGGACGCGACAGCGAGACATGGACTCCAGCCGGTCGTCTTGGAAGAACCGGCTTACGCCGTCCAACTGGCGTCGTTGCGGGATCCCGCGGCACTCAGGCGCTTTCTCGACACCTCGCCTCTGGCGCCGTCACGACTTTTCGTGGAGTCGACGGAGACCTTCGACGTCGTCCTGCTCGGCTTCTTCGGAGAAGCCGCAGCCGCCGGGCAAGCGCTCGAAGCACTACCCCTTTCACTCCGTAAAGCGCGCCCCAGGGTGCGGCGCCTCGACGCGAACCAGCTCTTCTATCGAACCATCAGGGAGTAACGCAGCCAGACATCATTGGATGGGGCTGATCGGTTGCTGGCCACCGCTGCTGCTTCCCGACCCGGCGAGTTCGACTAAAAGTCCCCCGGCAGCCAGGATCGCTCCGGTCGTCAGCACGGTCGTCAAGGTGGCGGTCGTTGCTCCGGCGGTCGCCCCGATTCCGGTTCCGATTCCGGTTCCGGTTCCGATTCCGGTTCCGGTTCCGGTTCCGGTTCCGGTTCCGGTTCCGGTTCCGGTTCCGGTTCCGGATCCGGATTCCAGCAAAGCAGCCTCTTCATCGTCGTCGATGGGCGAATCAAGACCGAGCTGCGCCAATCTGAAACGCACGGCATCGGTCGCCGCACCCGTCGCCTCGACAGCGCCCATCTCGGCGATCTCGGGCCGCAGTTGACCGCCGCGCCCGGTCGCGCAGGGGCTGCTTTCGGTGATGTCCAGAACCTCGTCGTCGAGCAGGAAATACTCGCAGGTGTCGCCGTACCAAATCGCCGCGCGGCCCCCTTCGAGCATCATGAGCCGATCACCGAGTTGAATCGTCCGACCCTCGCTACCCGTCACATAGCGGCCGCCCTGCGACACCATCGCCGTTCCGTCGATCGAGACGATGCGCCCCGTCGGCTCCGTCGCCACCACAACCCCGGCAGACAAGAACAGAACAGCCGCCGCAGTCGCTTGCTTCATGAAACGCTCATGTGCCATATCAATCTCCGTAAGCGCCCGACACAGAAAAATACAGAATTCACGCCGCCAGTCAAAACCCATGAAACATGTAGGAAGGGAAGAGCGCCAGCGAAACCCATCCGACCCGCGCCAAAGGCATCATACCGAAATCCGGCAACGCAGCGGTATGGCGCCCGCGCCATGGGCATGAGAGAAAAACCGGCAACTCGGTAGTTTGGAGGATGGGTTTCGCTGTCGCTCTACCCATCCTACGCGTTAATCAGGGAGTTCACCTGGTTTCCGAATCGTCGCGAGGCCAAGGCGCATCATGTATCCCGCGCACGACAGCAACGGCTCGAAACCAACCTCCGCCTCTGTAGGTCGGGTTAGCGCAGCGTAACCCGACGCCGACGCATCATAGATCCCACCCACTTCCGAACCGCACCCAAGACTCCCCCGGAAATCCCATTACACCCCATGTGCCCTATATAGTAGACAGTCGCTGCACCCAAGTACAGGCGTCCCGAGCGATCCAGCCACCGCCGCCCCATAGGTTGTGCCGAGCCCGCGAGGCACAACCAACCGCCGCAGCCCCGTAGGTTGTGCCGAGCCCGCGAGGCACAACCAGCCTCCGCAGCCCCGTAGGTTGCGCCGAGCCCGCGAGGCACAACCAGCCACCGCCGCCCCGTAGGTTGTGCCGAGCCCGCGAGGCACAACCAACCGCCGCCGCCGCCGGCTGTTGTGCTTCCTGCCGTCAGCACAACCTACACGCATCGAGCTGTTCGGAAATTACCTCGAGCACGAATCCTGCCTCACGCACTCCGACATCCGATCACTCCGCCTCCTTCCCCTCCCCGGCCTCATCCGCCGACAAACGCGCCGCCGAGCGCGCACGCTCCAGCGGCGACATGGCCTCGATCCGAACAATAACCAAATCATCGAACCAAAGCGTCCCGTCGATCGCCTCGTCGAGCCGAAGGATGTCGGCGCTCGCCAAACGCACCTCTTGATGTCGACAGGTCTCCGGGATCTCCACCTCGAAGCTGAAGTCCGTCCACTCCTCGCTCCCCAAGATCCGCGTACTCTCGCCAAGGGCACCACTCTCGGGCGCGCGACAGTTGACGACCCACCGCAGACCGGACTCCGAATACAGCTTGTCGCTGCGATATCGCCCGGACACCCGATAGGCCCCGGGGGCCAGATACAAAGGCTGGAAAAAATGATCGAACCGCGTCCGCGAGAAGCGAAACAGGATCCGCAGCGCCTGCCCCTGAGATCCCTCGACCGGCGCCCGCGAGACGCTCGCCCGGTCGTGTTTGACCACATGCCAGTCGAAACCGAAGCCGGTGAACGGCAGCTCGAATCCACCGTTGAACAGAAGCCCCGACTGCTGTCGCTGAGCCGGAAGGAGGCTGTTGACCCACGCCAGATAAGCCGCCTCGAACTCTTTCTCGCGCAGCAGTCGCGCGACATAGCTCTTGCGCTCCTCCGCCGACAGCGGCGCAACCCCCGGCACCCGCCGCATCGCATAGAGCTGCCGCACCAGTCCAAGCTCCGATTTGCCCTGCGCAGTCTCGACAAAGAACGTCTCCCACCACGTCGGCGGCTCACGCGCGAGGTCACGAAAGGCGGCGACGCCCTCCGGCGTACTCAGCAACCGGCGAAAGGTCTCGAAGATGTTCCGCGTGCGCGGCGAGCCGGCCTCGATCGCACGCGACCAGTGCGTCAAGGCCAAGTCCAACCGCCCCCGCCCGGCCCAATAGGCGGCGATGTCCTCCTGCACCCGAGCACTGACGGGCGCCAGCGCGGCCGCGGCGGCGACCAACCCCTCCGCGCGCGCCTGATCGTCCTCGGCCACGGCCAATCCGCCCAGAGCAAGCAAGGGCTGCGCCCGGCTCGGATTCAGCCGATACGCCTCCGTCAGCAAGGCCCGAGCCGTCTCCGGATCTCGGCCCAACAACGAGAGACCCAGCCGGTAGAGCGCCTCCGGCTGCCCCCCATGCCAATCGAGTACCTGGCGAGCCGCGTCCGCACCCTTCTCGTCGAGTCCTGCCTCGTAGAGTCGCGCCACCCCGAGCGATCCGACCCGCCAGGCCAGAACCACGCAGATCAGGGTAAACCCGATACGCCAGACCAGACCCCGAATGCGCGAACCCGATTCCCCTACCCCGCTCGGGCCGCTAGACCTGTGGGCGCTCATTGTGTTCCTGTCCATAACCATAGAGGTACTGGTATTGATACCGATATCCGTATCCGTATCCGTATCCGTATCCGTATCCGTATCCGCGCTGCCCAGGCTGACCCACCTTTTGCATCACGACACCGATGATCCGCGCCTGACTGCCCTGCAGGCGTTTCAAACTCTCCTTCACGGTGGTGCGCGTACTCTTGCCCGTATCGATCACCAACAGGCACGCTCCGGCCATGCGCGAGAGCACCAAGGCATCCGCGAGACCGATCACCGGCGGGCCATCGAGCAACACATAATCGAAACGCTCGGCCGCAAGCTTGAGTAAATTCATCATCTTGCCGCTGGACAGCAGCTCGACCGGATTCGGCGGCATGGGTCCGCTCGAGATCAAAAAGAGACCCTCGACGCTCGTCGGCTGCGCGATCTCGGCCGGAGTAATCTCCGCGGCGAGATAATTGGTCAGACCCACGTCGTTGGGGACATCGAAGATCCCGTGCAGCGACGGGTTACGCAGATCGCAGTCGATGCACAGCACGGTACTGCCGCTCTGCGTGAAGGACGCCGCGACGCTGACACAACTGAAGGACTTGCCTTCGCCAGGCGAGGCACTGGTGAAGTGCAGCACCCGCGGCGCACCCTCCGCGGTGGAGAACATCAGCGAGGTCCGAAGCGAGCGACTGGCCTCGGCCAAGGGTCCCTTCGGATCGTTCGCGACACTGAGGGCCAGGTTGGCGGAGGATTGCACTCCCGTCGAGGTATCGATGAACGGCAGGCTGCCGAGCACCGGTCTCCCGGTCTCCTTCTCGACCTCGTCGTTGGACTTGTAGGAGTCGTCGAGATGCTCGAGCAATAGGATCAGCAGCACGCCCAGTACCAGACCCAGGAACGCCGAAACCATAAGATTCTTGCTGAGATCCGGCTTGAAGGGCTTCGCCGGTACCGTCGCGAGATCGACGATGCGGATGTTGTCCTGCACGATGCCGGAGACCAGCTCCGCCTCCGTCACTCGCGACAGTAGCCCGTTGTACATGGCCTGGAGCGTATCGCGCGAGCGGGCCAGTGCGTTGTAATCGACCGTCTCGTCTCGGAGCTTCAAGAGCTCCAACCGAGCCTCTTCGGCGCGGTCGGCGAGGAGCTGGCGCTCCTTGAGGCTGGTTTCGTATTCGATACGAAGGCTACGCGAGATCGAATCGACCTCGGCCGCAATCTGTCCGTCGATCGCCTCGATCTGACTGCGAAGCTGCACCATCGCCGGATAATCCGGCAGAAAGACCTCGAGCTTGCGCTGATATTCATCCTGAAGCTCGCCGCGCCGGGTCTTCAGCGACTGAATGACCTCGCTCCCCAGAAAGTCCGAGCTGCCTTGCGCATCGATCTCGTTCATCGCGCGCATCTTGGCTTCGGCCTGAAAGAGGTTTCGCTCCGCCTCGCCGAGCCGCTCGCGCAGTGCTCCGAACTCCTTCTGCGAATGCTCGAGCAGGTTATCGACATGGACCAGATCCTTGCTGCGCGCATAGGCCGTCAATTGACGCTCGGCATCCTCCAACTGCACGCGGGTGCGCTGGATCTGCTGCTCGTAAAAGGTCTGGGTCGAGGTGGCGTCATCGCTCCGACGCTCGGTTTGAAAACTGACAAAGGTCTTGGCAACCGCGTTCAACATGGCCGTAATGGCCCGTGGATCCTCCCCCTCCATGCTCAATTGAATAAGATTGGTGTCGCGCACCGGGGTGGCCACCAGGGTGCTTCTGATCCGCGTCGCAACGACGGCCTGATTGGACGCCAACGGATCGTCCAGAAGACGGTCGCGCTGATCGTCCAGCTCCGTCGGTTCCGCACGTCCTTGACGTGCATGCCACCATTGCGTCAACTGTTGTTGCAGCTCGTCGAAGAAGGTCAGCGCGGCGTCGTCCCGTTTGGGTTCAGGCGCGAGATCCAAGCTCAAGGTCTGCGCGGCACGCTCGGCCAAAACGGTGCTGCGCAGGAGTTGCAGTTGGTCGCCGGTGAAGTTGCGCGCCGCTGAGATGGCCGAAAGATCGGTGAAGCCGAACGGGCTTCCCGAAGGGGGCGTCGCCTGAACCGTCGCCGTGGCGCGATAGACCGGCGGCTCACGGACCGTATAAAAGAGCCCGGCGATCAAGGCCAGCAGCACGGCGAAAATAAGCAGCCACTTGCGATAGAGCAGGATCGCCAGATAGCGCTTGAGATCCAGACCCTCGTCCTCGTCGCCGAGGTCCTGAACCCCCGCGCCCCGCGGATAGTCGAGAGCGCCCGGGCCTGGCCCGGCAACCATCGGCCCACCGCCGGGCGGCGGGAGTCGAGGATAGGTCGAGTTTGAAAAATCGCTCACGCGTCGATCCGAGTCTGTTTCGGGTTGGGAGTCATGAATTGTCTAAAGCACCATCTGAGCAATCGGCAAGTCACCAGGCCACCGTCTTCTCGAGCTCGATCGGATTGTACGTCCTGAGGACACCAAGCCAAGGATCGAAAAAGATCGCGAGAGCCGACGGCGGCACATAGATTCGATCGTTTCCCACCAACAGTGGATCACGCAACTTGCCCTCCAAGATGGACTGGTAATCGACCACATAGGCACGCAACTCTGGGTTCGGGGTCTGGCGCGTCTCGTCAGTCGCACGGAAAATCACGATCTGGTGCTTTTTACCGACAGCCGGAACGCCGCCCGAGGCAGCAAGAACCTGTCCCAGCGTGGTTCGCCCCGTGATCTGCTGAGTCCCGTTCATTTTGCCCGAGAGCGTGATGCTCATGTTCGCCGTCTCCTCGATGTGGACGGAGACGCTCGGGTTACGCAGATAACGGCTCCCCATAAGCCGCTCGATCTCGGTCTCGGCCTCGTCCGTCGTCAAGCCGTTGAGGGAGATGGACCCGACCAACGGCATCGTATAGTAGCCCTGAAAATTCACCCGACCGGCCGAGGACATCTCCTCGACGCCGAAGACATCGACCCGCAACCGATCGTAGGGGCCGATGCGATAGACCAGATCCTCCAAGCTGGGGTCCGGCGGAGGCCCGATCGTCACCGGAACCGTCTCCACATCGGCCGGTGCGGTCGGATACTGCTGCGCCGCATCTCCGCTCAACGGATTTCCGCCTGTCGTCGCGGTTTCAGCGACATCGGAGCCAATCCCCCGAGGAACCGCCCCCCCGCACCCGGTGAGTGACAGGGCGAGCAGAAAGATCGCAATCCAGACCGCCGGGACCGCCGTTTTCCTCAGACAAACGTCCCTTGGCCTTGCTCGTAATTCCGGCCATCGCGGTACGTGGCGCAGAGCGCCAGGGGGATGCGTGACACCGCGGAGCGGTGTCACGCATCCTTGAAGGTTGGGTGGCCGGCCTAATGAGCGAGGCCCGTCCCTTCGATCAGAATCCGACCGTCGACTCATGACGCAACCGCCATCCACGCAATGCGTTCCGTGTGGTCTTCGATCCACGGCACCCCGACAAAGCTCGACGGCTTTCAACAAAGACATGTGATTCACCCGACAAACAAAACTACCCTACTGAATCGCCGGAAGCTTACCAGATCGTCGGCCCAGCGTATCCGAGCACACAAGGGTCACTCGCTCGTGACACCCGCTCCTCTCTCGTGACACCCGCTCCTCTCTCGTGAAACCGCTCTGCGATGTCACGCGTGCCCCTGGCGCTCCGCGCCACGTGCCACGATGGACAAAGTTACGAGTATCACGAACCGCCCCCTCACCCAACCGATCGCAAAGACCCCCACCCGCCAGCCGAGCCGACGCAGCCGGATCCAACGGCCCAACATCTTCCAAGAACGACAAGAAAGCGGCACATAATCAACGTCATCGCGAAACCGGTCAGACTCTTCGACCTTTCGCAACTATAAACTGCGGCACCTTGGACAGGTTTTTCCAAGCCAACGAACCGAGGCCGCCAACCGCGTTGGCGCGAAGGATACGATAGTCTTCCCGAGATTTTTGCAGCAGGTGCTTGAGCGACCGGTTGCTGACCCCCCCGACCCGCATCCGAACCAGCACCTCCGGCACATAGACCACCCGACCGGACAACTGCATCAGCATCCGCAGCATGAGGTCGTAATCCCCGGCAATGCCATAACGAAGGTCGAAGCCACCGAAACGCTCGTACAGCGAGCGGCGCAGATAGAGCGTGGGATGCGGAGGCGCCCAGCCCCAACGCAACCGGCTGCGACGATACTCCCCGGAGCGCCAGTACCGAATGACACGTAGAGTGTCCTCGCGAGCGACATACACCAAGTCCCCGTAAACAGCATCCACACCGGGAGCGGAAAATGCGTCGGCGACGCGCGTCAAGACATCCGGGCCGGCGAACACATCGTCGGCATGCAGGAAACCCACCACCTCCCCGCTCGCCCTGTCGATCCCCTTGTTCAAACCGTCATAAATGCCCCCATCGGGCTCGCTGACCAGCACGGCAAGCTGGTCGCGATGCCCCCGCAAGATCTCCAAGGTCCCGTCCCGGCTTGCCGCATCGATCACGACATGCTCTCGATTCGAATAGGTCTGGCTCGCGACAGACGCCAGGCAATCGCCGATGGTCTCCGCACAACAGCAGGTCGTCGTCACCACCGAGATCTTCATCGCACCATTACCATCCGTGTCGCATCCATAAGTCCAGCGTAGATAATGCTCTTACCCTGCCTCTGCCTGAAAGACGGCCCCCCAATCTCTCCCGCCTAGCCGCCAACTCGCCTATCTATAACAGGATCATGCACGTGTAAATCGCCAGCAGCCGTCAGTAGGCCAGATTGGCGTGTCCGTCCAGAACCCGGCGCGGACTTTGCCCTAGAGAAACCGCAGCAACGGGCGAGACAGCAGAGGTATCGATAACGCCTCGAGCGCCCGCTGCCGGCGCGCCGGATCCCGCAACCCGAGCAAGAGGAGGTCTGACCTGCCGCACGTTGCCGCGTCGCAACTTGGCTCGACTGTTCCTCCGATGCACCGGCTCGCAGTCGGTATAGAACACGGTAACAAGACAAACGGAAATCCCCGCCCGATTCGCCGACCCGGATCACCGCCCCACCTACGCCCCCGAATACTCCTTCCACGCCATGGACGTCAGCCCCAACGCCTCGAAGCTCGGCAGCCAGCAGGCCGGTCCGCTGCAGGTGCCAAGTGCGCGATAGTCGGCTCCGACAGGAATCACCTCAAAACCGACACGCTCAAACAAGGGAACGGCCCGCCGCAGATGCCAGGCGGAGGTCACCAGCAGCACCCGGTCGATGCCCAACGGCACCACAAGCGCCCGACTCGCCTTGGTAGGGAGGCGACCGCGATCAGCAGAAGCCCGGCAGCGACGGACCAGTGCCTCTTCTTGGGCGACGGCACCCTGACGATGCGACCGCGATCAGCAGAAGCCCGGCAGCGACGGCCTTCACACCCAGGCGACGCGAGCGAGACATGCCGACAAGCACCAGACCAACCACGCCGAGACCAAGCCCGACGGACAGCGGCATGATCAGTCCGGTAGGAACCAATCCATCGCTTCACATCTCAACGGTCCCGCATCGACCGGACCCGTAGGGGTCCGCTGTGCGGACCATCCGCCCGACAAACCACCGTCGCCCCGGGACGATGCCGTCGGTCCGCACAGCGGACCCTACATCAACCGAAATCCACTCGAGCACCCCGGGACGGCGCGTCGCGTGTTCATCAAACCCTGCAGGGGACTAAACTCCGACCATCGCCCGTCACAGGAGCCCCGCATGACCGACACCGCCGAGCCCACCCCGCGCAGCGACCACGACAGCCCTTGGAAGGAGGCGCTGGAGGGCTATTTCCCGGAGTTCCTCGCGCTGCTCTTTCCACGCATCCATGCCGGCATCGACTGGTCCCTCGGCTACCGGTTCCTCGATAAGGAATTCCAGCAGATCGTCCGCGATGCCGACATCGGTCGCCGCTACGCCGACAAGCTCGTCGGTCTGCACCGTCTCGACGGCCAGCCGGCCTGGGTGCTGGTGCATGTGGAGGTGCAGGGTGAGCCCGAAACAGCCTTCGCCGAGCGCATGTTCGTCGACAACCACAAGATCCGCGACGCCCACGGCGTACCCGTCGCCAGCCTCGCCGTGCTCGCCGACACCGATCCGCGCTTTCGTCCCGAGCACTACTCCGACGACCTCTGGGGCTGTTCGGTCGACTTTCGCTTCCCGATGGTCAAGCTCATCGACTGGGACACCCCCGAGCGCTGGCCCGCGCTGGAGACCAGCGACAATCCCTTCGCCCTGGTCGTCATGGCCCAGATCCGCGCCAAGGCCACCAAGGATGCGGAAACCCGCAAAGCCTGGAAGTTTCGCTTGATTCGCCTGATGTATGATCGCGGTTACGCGAGGAAGGACATCCTGGAACTGTTCCGCGTCATCGATTGGATGATCAGTTTGCCCAGAACCCTTGAGGACTCCTTCCTCCAAGAACTCTACACCTACGAGGAGACCAAACAGATGCCATACGTCACCAGTGCCGAGCGTGCCGGTTACCACAGAGGCGAGGCCGACCTCCTGCTCTGGCAAATCGAAAAGAAATTCGGCGAGACCTCTGCCAACGCCCTGCGCGAGCGCGTCGCGTCCGCCGACAGCGACACCTTGCGTCTGTGGTCCGAACGCATCCTTACCGCCGACACCCCGGATGCGCTCTTTCATTGAGCCATTGCCCAGCCTCGGACTCGGCGATTCCCCTCGTTCCCCTCGTTCCCAAGCTCTGCTTGGGAATGCGGCCCGCAAAGCTCTGCTTTGCGAACCCTGGGTACGCCGACTTCAGTCGGCAACTGGGGAGGCGGACTTCAGTCCGCCGCCCGGGCGCACTCGGGCGACTAAAGTCGCCCGCCCCAGAAGCCGACTGAAGTCGGCGGACCCAGCGTGCTTCGCTTCCCGATGGTCAAGCTCATCGACTGGGACACCCCCGAAGCCTGGCCCGCGCTGGAGGCCAGCGACAACCCCTTCGCCCTGGTCGTCATGGCCCAGATCCGCGCCAAGGCCACCCAGGATGCCGAAACCCGCAAGGCCTGGAAGTTTCGCCTCATCCGCCTGATGTATGATCGCGGCTATGGCCGCAAGGACATCCTGGAGCTGTTCCGCGTCATCGATTGGATGATCCGACTGCCCAGCACACTGGAAACCACCTTCCGCCAAGAGATCTTCACCGACGAGGAGAGCAAACAGATGCCCTACGTCACCACCGTTGAGCGCGCCGGAATCGAGAAAGGCCAACGCCAAGGAGAGGCCAACCTCCTGCTCTGGCAGATCGAAAACAAATTCGGTGTCGACTCTGCCGAGGCCCTGCGCAAACGGATTGAATCGGCCGACAACGACAGCCTGCGCCGCTGGTCCGTGCGCATCCTTACCGCCGACACCCCGGATGCGCTCTTTCAGTGAGCCGCTGCCCAGCCTCGGATCCGGCGATTCCCCTCGTTCCCCTCGTTCCCAAGCTCTGCTTGGGAATGCGGCCCCTCGACAGACATCGCTTAGCCACGAGCAGCGAAGCTTCCTGGACCAGCCTCCCAAGCTGAGCGACTGTCCAAGTATTCCCCAGCGGTGTCGACCGAGGCGCCGATCGCGTCGGTCGGGTGCGCCGGCTCCGTGGTCGTTGAGAAAAGAACAGGTCGGCAACTGGGGAGGCGGACTTCAGTCCGCCGCCCGGGCGCACTCGGGCGACTCAAGTCGCCCGCCCCAGGAGCCGACTGAAGTCGGCGGACCCAGCGTGCGGCCGGAATCTCGCGCCCGATCGGGAACCCCACGAGGCCTGAAGGAAAGGATGTCCAAGGCCGTCTGCTGTGGGGACCATCCGTCCTCAAGCGCCACGGGATGGCACGTTGAGTGTTCATCAAACCCTGCAGGGGACTAAACTGCGACGATCGCCCGTCACAGGAGCCCCGCATGACCGACACCGCCGAGCCCACGCCCCGCAGCGACCACGACAGCCCTTGGAAGGAGGCGCTGGAGGGCTACTTTCCGGAATTCCTCGCGCTGCTCTTTCCACGCATCCACGCCGACATCGACTGGTCTCTCGGCTACCGATTCCTCGACAAGGAGTTCCAACAGATCGTCCGCGACGCCGACACCGGTCGCCGCTACGCCGACAAGCTCGTCGGTCTGCACCGTCTCGACGGCCAGCCCGCTTGGGTGCTGGTGCATGTGGAGGTGCAGGGCGAGCCCGAAACAGCCTTCGCCGAGCGCATGTTCGTCTACAACCACAAGATCCGTGACGCTCATAGCGTGCCCGTCGCCAGCCTCGCCGTGCTCGCCGACACCGATCCGCGCTTTCGTCCCGAGCACTACTCCGATGACCTCTGGGGCTGTTCCATCACCTTTCGCTTCCCGATGGTCAAGCTCATCGACTGGGACACCCCCGAGCGCTGGCCCGTACTGGAGGCCAGCGACAACCCCTTCGCCCTGGTCGTCATGGCCCAGATCCGCGCCAAGGCCACCAAGGATCCCGAAACCCGCAAGGCCTGGAAGTTTCGACTCATCCGCCTGATGTATGATCGCGGCTACGCGCGCAAGGACATCATGGAGCTGTTTCGCGTCATCGATTGGATGATCCGACTGCCCAGAACCCTGGAGGACTCCTTCCTTCAAGAGCTCTACACCTACGAGGAGACCAAACAGATGCCATACGTCACCAGTGCCGAGCGTTTCGGAATCGAGAAAGGCCAGCGCATTGGCGTCCAGAAAGGCGAGGCCAACATCCTGCTCTGGCAGATCGAAAACAAATTCGGTGCCGACGCCGCCGAGGCCCTGCGCGAACGGATCGAATCGGCCGACAACGACAGCCTGCGCCGCTGGTCCGTGCGCATCCTCACCGCCGACACCCCGGATGCCCTCTTTCACTGAGCCCCTGCCAAGCCCCGGACTCGGCGATGTCCCGGCGATTCCCCTCGTTGCCCTCGTTCCCAAGCTCTGCTTGGGAATGCGGCCCGCAAAGCTCTGCTTTGCGAACCCCGGCAGCACCTCGACAGACATCGCTTAGCCACGACAAGCGGAGCTTCCTGGACCAGCCTCCCAAGCTGAGCGACTGTTCAAGTATTCCCCAACGGTGTCGACCGAGGCGCCGATCGCGTCGGTCGGGTGCGCCGGCTCCGTGGTCGTTGAGAAAGAACAGGTCGGCAACTGGGGACGCGGACTTCAGTCCGCCGCCCAGGCGCACTCGGGCGACTAAAGTCGCCCACCCCAGAAGCCGACTAAAGTCGGCGGACCCAGGCCGAAACACTGATCAAGACCCGCGCGTGCCAAACGTCGTCACGGCATCCAGCCCTGTTAGGATCAGGCCATGATGGCCAGAAAACGCACGTCACCCGCCGAGGTCCTCGGTCTCTGGCTCGTGACGCAGAGCGTCGGGGCTACACGTCCACGCGGAGCCTGGGAGCGCGCCAGCGAGTACGGGCCCGCACCCCCGCCGGTCCGCACATCGGACCCGACCTCGACCGCATCGCCCGACCGCCCCCACCCGGATCACCGCCCCACGAACGCCCCCAAATACTCCTTCCACGCCATGGACGTCAGCCCCAACGCATCGAAGCTCGGCAGCCAACAGGTCGCTCCGGTGCAAGTACCGAGCGCGCGATAATCCGCCCCGACCGGAATCACCTCGAAACCGACGCGCTCAAACAAGGGAACGGCCCGTCGCAGATGCCAGGCGGAGGTCACCAGCAGCACCCGGTCGATGCCCAACGGCTCCACAAGCGCCCGACTCGCTTCGGCGTTGCCGCGCGTGTTCCGACTCTGCGATTCGGAAAGGATCGCCGACCGCGGCACACCCAAATCGACCAGAAAGGTCTCGATCGCAACGGATTCAGGTGCCAGCAACGGCGGCCCGATGCTGCCCCCCGCGCTCACCACCATGCGCGGAGCACAGCCGGCATGATAGAGCCGGGCAGCCTCCCACACCCGATCCGAGCCACGATGGAGACGCGGATACAGATCCCCCTCGACCAGCGGCTGCACCGCACCCCCCAACACCAGGATGGCGTCGGCCCGCTGGCAAGCCGGCGCGACACGCGGCGGGTAGGCGTCTTCCAGTCCCGCCAGCAACGCCCCGGCGACCCTCGGCATGGAGGCCACCGCGATCAGCAGGAGTCCAGCAGCGACGGCCGCCACTCCCAGTCGAAGCGAGCGAGACATGCCGACAAGCACCAGACCAACCACGCCCAGACCAAGCCCGACGGACAACGGCATGATGAGTCCGGTCAGCAGCCCCCGAAATTGAAACCAATCCATCGCTTCAAACCGCCGATGCCGGATCGAAGGTTTGATGTGCCTCGCTCACGAGCCCCGCAAGTTATGTATGGCCGCTCTAAGGCGCGAGACCGTCCGGCGCACAGCCCACGTCTTCGGATCAATCATCGGTTCACCCTGACGTACGAAACCTGTTTGATCGCCTCGACCACACCGCCCCAAAACCTCCGCGGTCCGCACCAGCCGCCGGTCCCCACGGCGGACCGCACCTACTGAACCCTAATTCGGGCGGCCCGGAATTACGGGGCGATCCTCTGAATCCTTCATCAGTTCCCGCATCTTAAGCACGATCATGAACTCATAGACGGATAGCAAACGGCAGTAGGTCAGCCCCGCATAACCATCGAGGAACCCCCTGCGCACCAGATACATATAGAGAAATCTCAAGAGCGGGCGGAACGGAAGGCGGTACGAAATCTCCTTGAGTGCGCGGCGACGGTAAACTCGATCGCGCGACACAATTCCACGCCATTCGACATCGCGACCTTCGCCAATCAGTCGTACCGCTTCGCACGCCTCAGCGCTCGCGTACCGATTGTGCTTTTCGAACCAATCGGTGAGTCCTTTGGAAAACGAATAATGCAGATAAGGCTCCGTCAGTGTCCCGACACGCTCAGGCGCCAAATCTTCACGCTGCCCATGACCGACCTGTTTAAAGCGGAACCGACCACGACGCCCGAGTCGAACCTGGTAACTTGGGTACAAACCTGCATAGCGGAGCCAGCGGCCAAGAAACATCATCTTTGACGGGATGCGATAGGCGTCGTACTGCTCGCTCTGTATGGCCTTCAGCATCTCCTCATGCAGCTTAGCCGTGACAATCTCGTCGGCGTCCAAATGCAGAATCCAGTCGTGCTTAAAATCAATCTGGTCCAGCGCATAGTTTCGTTGACTCGCAAAGCTATCGAATAGGCGCTGATAGACCCTCGCCCCATAGAGCTCCGCAACAGCCACCGTATTGTCCTGACTGAAAGAATCGAGTACGACTACATCATCCGACCATGAAACCGATGCGAAGCATCCAGGCAGGTTCGCTTCCTCATTTAAGGTCAGTAGAAGGATTGAAATACTCAAGGGATAAGTCCTTGTGGGACGCCATAACGATTGCTCGGCTTCAGCCCACGATTGCTACTCTAAGGGATGTCCATCGCGCGTCGCCTTGCAGGCTGTGACACAACAAGACGGTGAATCCATCAAGGCCAGGATGACACCTGGCTCGCCGAGCAAAGCCTCGGAAAACCGCCGGCCACATGGCCGAAGACCGACCGCTAGCCGCATTTTCGTGCGCACGGCAAGATTGGCTCACTCTCGGCGCATGAGACCAAGCCAGATCGCACGCCATCAGCTCAACGAAAGACCGGCTCCAAGACCTGAGCCGCCGATTTCGCACCGACCGTCGTTAGATGGTTATCGTCGAAATACAGCGGATACCCATCGCGAATGACCTCGCACCAGCCATCCGAGCAAAACCGCTCGTGCGGCAGCACCAAAGACACTCCCGGTTGCCTCGCCAGCTCGCCGAGCACGGCCAGGGTCCGTTCCTGTGCGTCGTAGAATGACGCCTCGCTCGGGCGAGTCTCGACATCCCGTGCGAAGCCGAGTGATTGTAGATAGAGCGCCCGCGGGACCAGGGTGCCGACATCGGGCACCGGCCCCACCAACCAGACCCGCTTACCGGCCGCAGTGAGCGCCCGCACCACCTCGCCCAGACTGTCCGCCGCGCCCAGCCCGTTCACTCCGGCACTGCTGCCCTCGCCCGCCGGCTCGGGCACACGCAGCGGCACCCAGCGCGAGACCAGGATGACCTGGCTGATTTCGGGCCGCCGCCGCAGCGAGTCCAACATCGCCCGATCGAAGGCCGCGCAGTCCCGCTCCAGCCAGCTGACGTCGCGCAGGTGGCTGCCGATAGGGCAACCCTGCGCGCCGGCAAAGAAGACCGCGCGACCCGCCCGTGCCGCAACCTCCCCGATGCCCGGCGCCAGTGCCTCGGCATGCGAATCGCCCCAGACCAACGCATCCGGCGCGAACCGAGATGCCGTGTCCCCCAGCACGCAGAAGGCCCCGTCCGCGATCTGCGCAGGCGAAAGCGCCATACAGGGATTCCGGGCACCGCCGATCCGATCGGTCATGCCCTGCACGATGCGCAGCTGCATCCCATCAAAGCGCGACTCGATACCACGTTCAAGGTTAATCACCAGTCCCGCCACCAAGGTCGCGGCCATGCAAAACAGAGCGAACACGAAGACCGAGCGCTGGGTCTTCAGCACGCGCCGCTCACGTACAGGCCGCTCGATGACCTGCCAGGACAGCACCGCGCAGACAACGATCACAAGATTCACCACCAGGGTATCGACCAGCGTCAGGCCCGTTAGGCTCAGATAGCTGGCGAAACCGAGCAACGGGAAGTGCCAGAGATACAACGGATACGAGATCTGCCCCACGAACACCATCGGCCTGCTTGCCAGCCAGGCGGTCGTCCAGCCGCCGCCGGCACCGGCCGAGATCAGCAAGGCAGTTCCCATGACAGGCGGCAACGCTGCGAGCCCAGGAAAGGTGGTCTCTTCCGAATAGACCACCACGGCGAACAGAATCAAGCCGATCCCGAGCAAAGCGCGCGCTTGGGCAGCCCGTCGGTGTGGCGGTGCCGTCATGAAACCATGCGCCAGCAAAACGCCCATGAGCAGTTCCCAAGCCCGTGTCGGCAGCATGAAAAAGCTCGCATAGGGCTCGTGAGGTGTCACCCAGATCGCGAGCGCCAGACTCGCCAGACCGATCCCGAGCGTCACCCAGCGCAGACTCGCCAGCGTCCAGCGCTTAATCAACAGCAAATACAGGGGCAATAACAGATAGAACTGTTCCTCCACGGCCAATGACCAAGTGTGCAACAGCGGCTTCGCGGCCGCCGTCACGCCGAAATAGCCGCTATCCTTCATGAAATAGAAATTTGATAGGAATAGGGCATTGGCGGCAGCACTCTGACCCAGCCGCTTGTAGTCGTCGGCCATCATCACGAACCAGCCGATCACCAGGGTGACGGCGATCATCGCGAACAAGGCCGGGAAGATACGCCGGATCCGTCGCTCGTAGAAACCGCGCAGGGTGAAGCGCCCGCGTGCCAGGTCGGCCTGAACGACGCTGGCGATTACGAACCCCGAGATCACGAAGAAGACGTCGACACCGACAAAGCCACCCGGTGTCAATGTCAGCCCAGCGTGATACAGCATCACGGCGATGACGGCGACCGCCCGCAGGCCATCGACATCGGGGCGGTAGGTAAAGCCCCGATGCTGCGATGGCCGCACTTTCACACGGCCTTCCGGCATTCGAACCCCAGACACCCATCCCAGCGAGCAGGATCTTCGACGGTCGCAAATTCAGGATGGACACTGTCGTTGTATTTTGCCCTATGGATTCCTACGAACCCAGCCGAGGCCAGTTCAGCCTCAAGCCCCTTATAATCCCACATCCACAGGTGCTGATTGTTGCCAAGCAGGGCCCGCAAACGCGAGACGAAACTCTTCGGACGCATCTCCAGACCGAGGGAGGTCGCCCGCATGAACGTGGAACAGGCTTCGGCGGAAGGATCTGATCGATACTTGATCGCCTCCGCCTCAAGATCCGGTAGCACGCCCCGAAAGACAACCTCAGGCTTGAGAACACCCAACACCTCTTTGAGGGTCAACCAAAAATCGGACAGCGACAAATGCTCAAGTACGTGCGAGCAATAAAACAAATCGGCGTAGGACCATGCTTCAGGCAGCCCCCTGGTCACATCCCCGTAGCGGACCTCATCAGGAAATAACGGCTTGAGAATCCGTTTTGCGATCAGACCAACGAGCGGAAAGCACTGCAGCCGTAGCGTCGGCGATGCATCGCAGTTTTTCCAATCCCTTCCGCTCGACAGGCCGCAACCAAAATTGAGTTTAACCATATCTGTCCAACGTTTATGCTCTACGCCCTACCGCAATCATCGATTTCGCCAACCCCGGAACCCGCCCGACCCGCTCGAATCTGATATCGACGAATCCAGCCTCCCGCAGCAGCGCACCCAGCGTCTTGATCGACCAAAACTTGATATGCCCATGGTCCCATAGCGCCGTGTAATGAGCATCCATCCGCCCGCTCAAGGCCAGTGCCAGATTCTTCCAGTAACCATGATAGGGTGTGGAGATAATCGCTACCCCCCCCGGACACAATAAGTCAAGAAGGGTTCGGGCATAGTGCCGAGGAGCGTAGACATGCTCGACCACCTCCAGGCTCAGCACCACCGGGAACCGGCCATACCGGGCCGCTAGGTCGTCATAGGCCGAACCCTCGTCGAGCTTCAGAGCCGGATAGGCAAGGCGGGCTTGGGCAATGCCCTCCACCGAGGGGTCGACACCGGTGACATCCCAGCCGCGTTGACTCAGCACACTGGCCACGCTTCCGTTCCCGCAGCCAAGCTCGAATAGCCGGCGCTTGTCGGTCGGCAGATTCAACGCATTGAGCGCACGCAAGACGCTGGGCAGCAGATAGCCATGCGAATGCCCAAGCATGGCCCCATCATAGCGATAACCCGAGATCTCGATCGCTGTCATCCCTGGTTGCCTTGGCCGCTTTCGGTCAATTCACGGGTCTTGATGACCCGTGCCGGATTCCCGGCAACGATGCGCCAAGGCGGCACGTCGCGCACCACCACTGCTGCCGCGCCGATGATAGCCCCTTCCCCCACCCGTACATTCGGCCCGATAAAGGCATCCGCGCAGATCCAGGCTTGGGAACCGATCACGATCGGCAGGCGCAGCAACGGCAAGGCCGGGTCGCGATAATCGTGGGTGCCGGCGCAGAGATGGGCGCGATGCGACACCGTGGCTTGCGCACCGATCTCCACAGGACCAAGGTTGTAGACCAAGGCCCACTCGCCGATGCTGGCCTCGGCACCCAGGGTCAGATTCCAGGGCAGATAAACGCGTGCGCTGGGGTAGACATGCGCCTGACGACCGACGCGGGCGCCGAACAGCCGCAGCAAGAACCGCCGCCAGCCGAAAAGCGGCCGGGGACTGTAGCGAAAAAGCGGCGTCACCAGCATCCAGAGCACCCGTCCAACGTATTCCCGTCGGCTGTAGGGCCGCGAACCCCGGCAATGTTCGATTTCAAGTTCTATGGACATGGGTGCGCACCGCAGGTCTTTGGGGGCTCAGTCCGTAACAACCGTCGCCGGAGGTGGCCCGCCACCCAGTACCCAGCGGTACACCTCCGCCATATCGCCACCGATTCGCCCCCAAGTGAAGCGCCGTTCGACCAACCGGCGGCCCCTGGCCCCCATCGCGCTCAGGGTTTGCGGATCCAGAGCCATGACGTCCGCCAGGGTCGCCGCCATGCCATCGGGGTCCAGGGGCAAGCGGATGGCGGCTTCGTCCTGGAAACCTTCCGGCAGGTTGCAGGCGTCGGTCATCAGCACCGGCAAACCATAGGCCCAGGCCTCCAGCACGACCATCGGCAAGCCCTCGCTGAGCGATGGCAACACGAAGGCATCGACACAGCGCAGTGCTTCCGCCTTGGCACGCTCGAACAGAGGACCTACGAAGTGGACCCGCGGACCCAGTCCTCGTGCCTTGACCTGCGCCTTCAACGTCGCCTCGTAGCCACCCTCGTCCCAGCCCGCGATAACCAGATGCCAGTCATCCCGCCGACCCTGCCGTCGAGGGGTGACGGCCCAGGCATCGACCAGCCGGGCGAGATTCTTTTTGGGATGGAGCCGACCCAGATAGAAGAGCACCTGGGCGTCGGGTGGCAGGGATGACCGCCAGGCCGGCTCTCCGGTCACACCGGCATCGGGTAATGCGATGCCGTTGGGAATGACACAGATCGGGTTGCGCAAACCAAAGTCGCGCATCGCTCGTGCCTCCGCGTCACAGAGCGCATGCAAACAGGCTGCCCCCCGCAGGTGCAGGCCTTCGTACAACCCGTAAACCAATCGCTTTTTCCAGCGGGCATGGCTCACCGCCCAAGGGTCCAGCATACCGTGGGTCGATATCAGATACGGCTGACGGGTCCGCCTCGACCAGAACAGGGTCGCCAGGGAAGGGTACTGCCAAATGCCATGAACGTGCAGGATATCCAGCCCGGCCACAACGAGCTCCGGGTAGAGCCGCGGGGCAAAGCCGAAGCGGCGCGGACCCAGAATGTCGCTGACGGTCACGGGCAGCGGATTCCATGCAGGCAGGTCCTCCGCGGTGTACTCATCCCGCAGACTCAGGATCTTGATTTTAAGCCCCGGCATTTCCGCTAAAGCCAGATTCAGACACAGGACGGCCTGAAACAGACCACCGGCGTTCCGGGAGACTGAACCGACGACAGAGCCAGCAACTAGCGGTACTGCATGGTCCATAAAATCAACTCGTCAATCAAACCTGGCGCTGCCGCCGGCACGCGCCGGGCCACCTCCACGGCCCGCCCCAGATTGCGGGCAAAAGTATCCGGCGTCCATTGGTCAATGATCTTCCGACTGGCTTGCCCCATGGTTGCCGACCCAGCCTCGTCAGCGGCGATTCGACGCATCAGATCCGTCAGGCCCGCCACATCGAGCGGGTCGAAGGTCCAGCCATTCCGGCCATCCTCCACCAGCTCCGCCGCACAGCCGCAGCGCCTGGAGACGAGCACGGGCAAACCAGCTGCCATCGCTTCGTTGACCACCAGCCCCCAAGTCTCCTTAAGGCTGGGCATGACGAAGGCGCTCGCCAGCCCGTAGTACGGAGGTAACTCCGGGTACTGCCGAAAACCCGGCAGCAGCACCTGACCATGCAGGCCGAGGCGATCGATCTGCGCTTCCAGCTCGGGCCGTAACTCGCCATCTCCCAGGATCACCAATCCCCAAGCAGCTGCAGCCGCCCCTGACCGGAAGGCGTCGTAGGCCGCGATCAGGCGATGCAGGTTTTTGACCCGGTCCACCCCCCCATCAGCGCGGATGAACCGGGCCACAGTGAGAAAGTAGCGTGGGGGCAAACCCAAACGGGCGCGCAGGGCTGAAGCGTCCCGGCGCGCCGCCTCCGCGCCATCGGCAAAGTAGGCGTTGTCCACGACATCATAGCCAAGCAGGATGCTGTCACGCGGCATCCCCAACCCGGCCAGGTAGTCCGCATGGATCCGTCCAGCAACCAGCGCGGCGCTGCATTGACCCACCAGGCGCCGCTTGATCGCTTCCAACCAGGGCACGCGCGCGCGGTCATCTGAGGTGCTGTCCGAGAGCAGCACCACCGGCACACCCGGGGCCATAACCCGCGCCCGACGCAGCGCACAGGCCATGCCGGTGACCCCGTAGCCACACACCACCAGCACCTCCGGCCGCAACCGGGCCAGGGCGCCCTGAATCAGGCGAACACGCTCGGCTGGCCTAAGCCCGTTAACCGGCCCTTCGGAGAGCACCACCCGCTGATAGGGCACCACATCATCCGAAGGGAGCCAGGCATAGTCACGGGACACCCGACCGAACTCAAGCAGGGTCAGTTCATGCTGCGGGTGGGTCTCGGCGAAACGCCGATAGCGGGCCACAACATAGGGGCCGGTGACCGGAGTCGCGGCCAGGATCCTCATGGCGGTTTGGTCGACCCGCCCCAACCAGGGCTGGGCCGGCACACCACCCCGACACCCTCGGCCAATTGGGGGACAAGCCGCAGCAGGCGATTGGCCAGTCCCGCGGCCAAGCCAGCGCCGGCATTGACGAATCCAAAAGACTGCTCCACCGCGAAACCATGCCGGCTCAGCAGCGCCGACAGGGTCCGCAGGGAGTGGTGAAGCACATGATCCGGATGAATCCACTCAAGACCGGCAAGCGCGCGCAGAAAGCCCTTCAAGGAATAAGCGTTGGGGACGGTCACGATCAGCAGCGTCTCAGGTCCCAGGCGGGCGCGCAGGGCATCCAGCGCCCGGCCGGGGTTGCTCAGGTGCTCCAAAATCTCGCCGGCAACCACCAGGTCGAAAGCCTCGGCAGGGTAATCCTCCGCGATCTCGATGTCGCCGAACCGGATATCCTCAATGCCGTGGTGTTGGCGCAAGAAGTCGATCATCGCTTCGTTGTTGTCCATGCCGACCACCGAGGACGCGACCTGTCGCAACTGCTCATGCAAAAAGCGGCCCTCGCGAATGGCCGCCGCGGTCTCCGGAGCGTCGGTCGCGCCCAAGTGCAGCAGACGTCGCCCGCCGCAGATTTGTCGCAGAAAGTCGGTCCGGTCCACCAGCCGCAAGCCGCGCAAGTCCGACCGGATCATCCCGCGACCTCCTTCTGCAACGCCGCTGGTGTGAGCCCCCAAAGCGCCTGAAACTCGCGCACGCACCGGTTCCACGAGGCATAGTCCGCTTTCGCCCGGGCGTTGCGCTGCAAATCGGCGAAGACATCGGGGTTGCGCAGCAGGTGCTCCAAGGCATCGGCGATGTCGCCGCCGGTGCAGTCCTGCTCCAGCAGCACCCGGCAGTCGGTGGGCAGGCTGTCCGCAAGACCACCGGTACGGGTGATCAGCGCCGGCAGACCGCAGCGAAGATATTCGAGGGCCGCGATACCAAAGGCTTCCTGATAAGACGGCAATGCACCCAGGTGACAGTCGCGCAGCTCGGCGACCAGACGATTCGGTTCCTGCTGCTTGTTGATGAAACCGAGATGCTCGACCTCCGGATCGTTTGGGAACAGGTTCTGCGATGGACCGATGACCCGTACCTGACTCCGCAGCCCGCGTCCCCGCAGGATGCGAAGGCCCTCCACCAATCGATCCAATCCCTTGCGAAGCGGGATCTTACCAACAAAGGCAATCTTGAGCGGGATCGTCCTGCCGTCAGGCGGCTCGGTCTCCGGTGACGGCACCACCGTGGAGAACAGCTCCTCCGGCAGGTTGGCCCCAGGGATAATCGCATGAACCTTCTCTCCAGGCGTCCCGCAGCGCTCGATCACCTGCTTCACCGCCCAGGGCGACATGCAGACGACATAGCGGGCCGCGGCATATTGGTCCCGCTCGCGCGCCAGGGCATTGCGCGCCGTGCGCGCACCGATCGTCTTCGCGATCTCATAATCGTCAAACAGGTCGGGCAGCGGAAAATCAATGTAGTGAGAGAATCCAATCCCATTCTTCACCATCAGCTCCCAAGGCGGAAAATGCTGCGCATGGCTGATCACCTCTCCGACCGCATCCCAATCGATCTGCCGCGCCATCGTTTCGTTACCCAGACGGGTATACTGAAAGCCGCCATAACGTTCTCCGCGGAGCAGGGCCAGCGAATTCCACGCGAGTCGGGGCAAACGCAGCCGCTGTAAATCGACCGACAAGCCTGCGTCGAAGAAACCCGCTTGACGGCCAGCCTGAAAAAAATAGTAAGGAATGTTGCTCCAACAATTGATGTCTTGGACATCCCCGACTGCAGCCAATACGCGCTTTTTGACCACCGCTCTCCCCCAAAACCGGCACGAGCCAGACGAAAAATCTCAATTCACGCGCTTCGGTGATGGCGTCGACAATCCCAGCGGGATCCTCGCGTGTCGCAATCGTTTCCCGCCTGGTCGAGACTTCGCGAAAAAATGAATCGCAAGAATTGCTACAAAAACGAGCGGAGCACCGCGTATAAACCAATATGTCCCATGCGAAACGGAAACCAATGTGACCGGCATCAGGCCCATATAAAGCAACTGAGCGATCAAAGAGTTGCGGTAGACCGCCAAGTACCAGATATTCTTGAAGAGGTAGCCTTGGAAGAAGAAGAACAGACATCCAAAATACCAGAATTCAAGATAAGTGTCCCCCATCGCAGTCAACGTAGAGCCAACGGTGGCCTGATAGCCAACCTCTGACCAGACAGAAGTAGTCCAAGAAAACATCAACGCATCCTTCAAGTCTCGGCCCACAAGCTGTCCCGGTACATGCTGAAAGATAAAGGCATCCCAATATCCTGTCCCTAAGCCATAAATGCCAGTCACCGAGGTGCCCCACACAATCGCGGCAGCGTTTCGCAGCTCCAGGGTGGTGTCGCCATCGAGCAATTTGGAAAAGGGTGCAGCCCAATCGATGGCAGAAAAATTGCCGCTTAACAGATCAGACCAGAATTCTCCCCGCATTTCGGCGATCACCGGGATCATGTAGGCAACGCCCAGCACCCCCCCCAAGGCTAGCCATCGCGGCACAAGCCACCGTTTCTGAAAGAAAAGGGTCAATAGAATTATGATCAGGAAGGCTACTGCCCCTGCCCGTCTTCCCGCCATCAACAGCGCATAGAGCGGGTAGCCTGACACCAGCGCCATCGCGACATTCCCGGGATTCGGTCTTGCGATAGCCAGCGACAGGAAGACCGGGAAAGCGATACCGGACAGACCCGAAAAAAAGGCAAGGATGGTAAAAAGGCCAGTGCCGCTACGGACCTCTTCATCGGGAATGCTATTGATTCCGAAGATCGCTGCCCAGCTCACAAGCGAAATGACAAACCCAACGATATAGACCCGCTCGATACGCAACGGGCTGATCTCAACCCGCAGGACCCAGTGGAGCGGCCGCCGTCGGTACCCGGCCCAGGCCATGGCCATGCACAGGCACCCCATCAACAACGCCTGCGCGACACTCTCCAGCGGGACCATGCCAGGGTTATTCAGAAGTCCAATGGCCTGTGGAACCAGAAACGCGGTGAACATACCGCCCATCAGGAAAGGATACTGATAGATCCGACTTGGCGTTCTGAGCCCCCAAAGCAGTAGCGCGGCACAGGTCCCAACAAAGAGGTAAAAAGACAGGTCTTGCATCGATGATCGGGCTCAAGTGTGATGAGCGCCTGCAAGACCGCGATAGGTTGCAGTGAGTTGGACGGCGGCACGGTCCCAGTCATGTTGCTGTTCTAGGCATGCGGCAGCCGTGCTGATCCGTTCCGGCCAAGGGTTTGACCGGCGGGCCGCTCGCTGCACCTCGCTGGCCATGGCATTGAGATCGCGGTTCAGAATGACGTGCCCGGTCTCGTTGGTCAGCAGCTCGCCAGAGCCGCCGGGACAGGCGAATCCGACGACCGGGACCCCGGAGGCCATCGCCTCCGCGATCGTCAGGCCAAAGGGTTCATGCCGCGAGAGGAAGCAAAAGACATCCAGCGCCTGATAGGTGGCCGCCACATCCTCGACCAAGCCAGCGAATACAAGCCGGTGGTCGATACCCAATCGACGCCCTTGTCTCCGCATGGTCTCCTCGTCGGGCCCGCGACCGGCGACCAGGCCCACATAACGCTCGGGGAGACGCGCCAGAAGCTCGACGAAGTCCAGGCAACCCTTCATGGCATCATGCAGGCGTCCAACGAAACCGACGACGATGGCGTCCTGCTTGAGACCGAAACGTTGCCGTGCGCGCGCCCGGATCTCCTCAGTCGGCGGCCGAAACACCCCCCGGTCCACCCCGTTGTAGATCACCTGCAGACGGTCCGGGAGAAAACCAACATTGCGCATCTGCGAGGACTTGGCCTCCTCCGTAATACACACCACACGGTCTGCCTGCCTGCGCTGGATCGCGTAGAGCGCTTGGGTCTTCCACGGCTGCGGTGCCGCGGTTCCGCCGCCATGGGCATGGATGACGGTCCTCCAGGGTCGCTGCCCTGGGTACAGCAACTGCGGCCACAGCAGATCATCATGGAAATGCACGATATCCGGCCGTTGCCGGTCCAGATAAGACCGAAGCCGACCAAACTGATGAATCCGGCGTGAATTGTTGATCTGCAGATAGTCGCAGCGCATCGGCAGCATTGAGCCACACATCCCTTCAGAGCCATACAGAAAGAGCATGCGGGCATCGATGCCCTGTCCAGGTAGGCGACGTACCAACTCGAACGCCACCCGCAAGGCACCGCCCGTCGCGGCATCATCGCGCTGGTTGACATGAATGACCCGCGGAAGTCGAACTTGACTCATCTTAGGCGAAGTGTCTTGCCAGGACGTAGTGACCGTAGTCGTTGATTCGGTTGACTCTCCTTCCATCCATTCCGAAAACCAAGAGGCCACAGGATTCAACCAACTCGATCAACCGCAGATCGTAATCCGGTTCTTCCCACATGAACGTGTGCATTTCGCAGATAATCTTAATGCTGTCCCGATAACGGCTCAGCGTCTCGACAGCACCGCGCAGAACCTCGAGCTCGAAACCCTCGACATCGATCTTGACAACCATCGGTTCCAAACCTGTGCGCGCGCAGAATCCATCCAGGGTATCGACGTTGACTTGGGTCCCTTCTCTCAGAAGGTCGGGCTGCAGTGACGCGGAAACCGACGCCCCGTACAACGTCATCGTGCCTGCCTCGGCGGCCAGCGCACAATTCACCACCTCGACATTTTTGCATCCGTTGCGGGCGAGGTTCTCTGCCAGCACCTGGCGGTTTCCGGGATGCGGCTCGAAGGCAACGATCCGCGTTGAGTCAGTATCCAGCCAACGGCTGACAACCAGAGCGAACTGCCCATGATTCGCCCCGACGTCGAAGAAACAGATATCCCGGTTCGCTTCGATCCAGCGGTGGATCAGGTCCAGGCAGGGCACGTCCCATTTAAGGGTCACGTTGAAATTCGCCTCCATGGTCTGCCTGGATGCATAACTTACCCTTGCCACCACCCCTGGATAGAGGGTTCGCGATAGACCGCGATTGAACGTGGCGACCCGAAGGCCAAATGGATACAAACGTCGCAGATGCCCCCAAAGCGGAAAATCGCGAAGCTTCGTATGATCACGCAGCCGGGCTGCAAGCGTTTCAAGTGGATTCATACGTTGTTGTGCAGCCTCTCAAGCCGTGGATCGGTTCGCAGGATTGGGACCGAACATGAGGTCACGGCAAGCCTTCCCCCAATCGGCCAGGGTACAAATAGGTTGCGCATAACTCATTAGTGCAGCTAATGCCGCGCGATCGGCACACAGCCTATCGATACAGAGTGCCAGCGATCGTCCGTCACGATACCGGTAAGGCATTACGCCTCTGCCCATCGCAAACGGACCCACAAAATCGGCGAGACCGCCGAGGTGGGGCTCGATCACGGCGGTTCCGTGCGCGAGGGCCTCCAGCGCCGTAAGAGCAACGATACCTGGCCATTGCGCCGGCAGGATCAACACATGGAACCGACTGTGAAACGCCGCCACCTGGCCCTGGATCGTCTCCCCGGAGAAGACCACATTCGGGAGTCCGCGCCATTGCGGATGCTGCTCGAGCCAGGCGTCGATACCTGGACTGAGCACCGTGAGCCGCCGGTCGGCATAACCAGTACAGTGCTCCGCCCAAACCGCCAACAGGAGATCCAGTCCCCACTCGGAAGTCGGTCGGGAGAGATAAACGAACTCGACGGTTGTGTCATCGGCACATACCTTTTTCCCATGGCATTCCGGCTCCGGCACACCATAGCACGCGATCGTTTCCGCCGCGTTCTGTAGACCAGCGGCATGGACCTGGGCTTGCATCGTGCGGCTTTGATAGATGACCCCAGCCGCAGCGCTGAAGTACCGCTCGAGGTCCACCCGTCGCGTCTCTCGTACCCCTGCGCCAGCGACATGATGCCGCCCGCTGGCCGGAAACAAGGCGGGGAGCAGGCGCCCAAGCGCCAGAGTAACCGGGTAAGGCAGCGCACGCAGCGCACGGAAAACCTGGCGCTTGGCAGACGGCAGCCGTGCAACGGCGCAACTCAGACAATGCGCCTCCGAGATCGAACCCTCGCAAAAGACGCCGCTGGTGTGCAGCCTGCTGAACACCGGGCAGAGAAAACTGTAGTCCAGCAGCATCAGGTAATAGGGCACACCCAGCGCCGCCGCGAGCTCCATCGCCCAGAGCCCGGGGGTCACGGCGTTGAAAACGATCACCGCATCGACCGGACGCAGGACCTGCATGGCTCGGGCTTGGCCGACCAGGGCGGCGAAGGATTGCGGGGCATGACGTGCCAGACTGAAGGCCATTTGCGGCGGCAGGCCGCGAATCTCCCAATCATGCCGTCCCGACTCGCCTGTGAGCGGGGTGATGCCGATGGGCGACGGGGTATCCCGGCACAACCAGAGAGCCACGTCCAGACCATTGGCCTCCAGTGCGGCGATCAGATAGCGAATGATGACCGCCCCACCGCCGGCACGCAGGCCGGTGTCGTAAGGCGTGACCAGGGCTACCCGCACCGCTGGACCCGCTCGATCAATTGCTCCAGGGTGTATTCGGATGGGGCGGGTCGGGTCAAGCCCAATCCCGCGTTACGTCCCAACTCCCAGATGCGAACCAACAACCACGCGAGACCGGCACCCAGAGCGGACTCGCGGGTTAGTCTCAGCAGCAGCCTCGACGGGGCGCTCGCGGCGGAAATCAGTGAGCCATCGAGCTCCTGAACAAGAGCCTGCGTTTGAGTCGCCAGCGCCCGGGCATGGTCAAGGCGACCCTGTCGCAAGGCGGCGGTGACGCTCCTCGACAAGACGGGGAACAGCGCACGCATGGCCGACGGGCGAAGGTGCGCCGGGATCTCGAACGTCTGCGCGATCTTCCGAAGCAAGGTCAGGTACTCCCAATCCGCCACGTCCTCCGTATTCAACCGCTTGTGAAGATTGCCTTGATGAACTCGGAAGGTGGCAATGGGGGCATCGATGGCGTAGGCCGCTCCAAGTTGTAATCCCAGGCGGATCCAAAAATCGACATCCGTCACATGGCGGGTCGTCTCGTCGTAGCCGCCGATCTGCAATGCCAAGTCACGACGGGTGGTCGAGCCGCTGTCCCACTCATAGAAACTGCCGCAACTTCGCAGAAAATACTCCTTTGCACTGAGCAAGCCGAACTGTTCGCCTGGACCCGGAAAAGCACGGGCTCCGTCATAATGCCAGACCTGGCCAAAGACGTGATCGACCTGCGGGTGGTCGGACAAAACCTGACGGGTCAATCGGACCGCATCGGGGAACAACTCATCATCCTGATGCAGGAACATGACGAAATCGCCGGTCGCCTGCTGCAGACAGCGATTCCAGTTCTTCGCGATCCCGACATTGACATCGTTCCGCAGATACCGAAACGAGGAGCTTAGATAATCTTTGACGATGGTAGAGCTGGAATCCTGCGAATGGTCGTCGATTACCAGAATTTCATCGGGTGGATCGGCTTGAGCGAGCGCACTCGCAATCGCCCGTTCCAGAAAGCGCTCGCCGTTATAGACCGGCATGGTGATCGTAATCGTCGGCCTCATGGGAGAAACACCATCTGCACAGCGCTTGCATTCATTTTCATCGGCCCGTTCCCTGCATTCAGTCCGAAACCTGGCTGGCCGTCGCCGGCAACTTGCTCAGCGCCTCGGCCAGCCGTTCACTATACCTGATCCAGGTAAACTCGCTTGCGCGCGCGCGCGCTGCCGCCCCCATGCGTTCGCGTAGATCGCGGTTGTCCACGATCTGCCGCACCCGCATCGCAAGGGCATCCGGGTCGGAAGCTGGGACAATGAACCCCTCGATGCCATCCCGCACCACTGACCCTGCCTCGGCCGTGGTCACCACCGGAATGCCGGCTGCCAGAGCCTCGTAGGTCACCTCGGCCGAACCTTCGGCAAGGCTTGGGAGTACGAAGACATCGGCGCCTTCGTACTCCCGCACCACATCCAGCCGCGGAATCCGGCCCAGAAAGGTCAACGGCCGGGTCAGCGGATGCTCACGCACAGCCTCATCCACTCCGCCAGCGATACGGTAATGGAACGGGTCTTGACCCAGAATCTGCGCCGCCTGCCCCAGCGTGTGGATGCCCTTGCGCAGACCGGCGGTACCGACAAACAGGAGGCGTCCCGGCACCCCCTGGTTGCGGACCTCGAACCAACGATCGTCAGCGGCGTAGGGTACGAGCAGACAGCGCTCTGACTCCACCCCGAAGTTTTGCACCAGGTCATCTTTTACGGCCTCGGATGGGACGACTAGCCAGTCGCTCAACGCGATGACCCGACGCAGCCACTCGAATGCTTCGGCCAGGAGGTCGGCCGGAGGATCGGTCTCGAAGCCGGGATAGCGTCGGCGTTCCCGCGCCACGATCAACTCCGCGGTCAGAATCACGTAGATCTCGGTGACAGTCACCAAACGACGCGACCGGGCAGCCTCAAGCAGGGGTGTGACATCGCCGAGCAGAGTATAAAGATGAGTGGCCTTACCAAAGCCAGCTCGCGCCATAGCCCGCCCCAGGCGGCCCCCAAAGCTTGAGAGCGCCCGCGCCTGCCGGTGGGGATCGGCCCCCGCTAGCCGTTTATCCAGCTCATAACGCACGGCGGGCCAGCCGAACGACCGCGTCGTGCCCACGACCGATGGTGGAACCCGGCGTCCGCGCAGCCGGTGGATTGCTTGCGTTTTCAACGCGCCGCCAAGGCTACAGATCGCCCGACCGGGATTCAGGTCTGCACACAGATCAGTGTAAAGCCCATCAAGCATCCCCGCCCGTTCAAGACCGGCGGCAACAGCATAACGTCGGCGCGGCCCGACCTGAGCTACGAGGAAACGATTCATAACGATACCGATGCTGACACGGTCTCTAAGGATGGTAACGCTTGCCCAGCGCTTGCTGTTCCCGCTTGCTCTAAAACGTGTTTGCCCGTGAAACATATAAAAGGGCATAATAAATACGACTAATTGATCTACACCTGCTTCGAGGTATTCCAAAAGGATTGCTACGCAAAACGAACTCATTTGACCTGAAAAAATAGACGAAGGCGATTCAAGTTACGTTGATGATAATTACGAAGCACGAGCAAACCTCTTACCAAGAAAAAACCGCCCCGCCAACGAAGTAACGTCACGATCACTCTGGTACGGACAGACATTCCTGCACCCAAAAAGATCAGCTTGTAGTATCTTTCAAGACTGCGCTTGTCGTTATTTCTAATTGCGTTTTCCGAGTACTTAAATACGATTTTATTATAGATTCTGGCCATCGGAAGCTTAATATCTTCTGGCACTGAACCGGCGCAAAGAAGCCTTCTTAGCGTAACAAGATCCAGCTCTTGAGCATCGGTTGAACTATGATGGGTGTTGCAAGCGTGAACTCGATATCTCGAAACGAGCTTCGGCATCAGAACGCAGCGATACCTGTTGGCCCAGCGGACGAAAAATTCAACATCCAATATGATCCGCAAATCCGTGCGAAATGGATCACGCAAGACGACATCGCGTCTTGCGGCCATGCCGCTCAAATTTGGCAAATAACCCATCATAACAGCCTTCCGAAAATCCCGCATAGCCGTTTCGATCGTTCTCCGGGAAACCAAAATCTCGTCACTTGTCCCGGAAAAGACTGCGGTGAGGCCAACGACCAAATCATATTGCCCACCGACCAAATAATCATAGAGCAATTCTATCGCATTAGGTTGAAGAAGATCATCCGCATGCAGCATCATGACCCATTCAGAACATGAAAGCTCGTATATCTTATTCCAAGAATCGCCGATCATACGGGGATCTTTGTCATAGAAAACTTTGACTTCAGGAAAAAGATCCTGGATTTCAGTGGTCGGATCAAAACTTCCATGGGCATAGACCAAAATTTCGTCGGGCGCGACAGTCTGGGTTGATGCACTTGCAATGGCCTCCAGGACATAATGGTCAGGAGTCCTACAAGGTATGCCAACGCTGATCTTCATCTATTCACACCGCTCGGCGATTTCGGATTGCTAAACTAAAAGGGTCTTGATTCGGTATCTTAACGTAGCCTTCCAATAGGATAAACGGCTGATATAACCGTGCCGGAATCTGATCCGTAACAGCTCTTCCTGCCATCTTGCGCGATAAACAGAACTGCTACCACCTATGACGAAATTCAATACAATTTCATCCAGAGCACGAAAAGTCATGCCGGATTTTTTCATCCGTAACATATGGTCGTAGTCGGCAGTCAAACTATAATTCAAGTCATAGAAACCACACTTCTCATAGGCATGCCTCGATATGAATGCACTTTCATGATTCGGGGCTTGCTCTACAATGAAGCGATGACCACCTCTGGCCAAAAACATTTCATCGCCATCCGCACTCAAATAGCGCGTGATACCGTAAACGACGTCTGCAACCGGCTGCTGTTCCAGACTGGCATTGACGCACCCGAACGCGCCTGGTTCATAGAAATCGTCGCTATTCAAGATGCCGATATAATCCCCTCGCGCCATCTCCAAACCTTTATTCATTGCATCATAAATACCTTTGTCGGGGGCAGACCACCAGTGCAAGCGTCCGTCGAAAGCGGAGCTATACTCTTTGATGATGTCCAGCGTGTGATCGGTGGATGCCCCGTCGACGATCAGATATTCATAATCCATAAAAGACTGCGACAAGACGGATTCAATGGTTCGACGAATCGTCTTTTCGCTGTTCCGGCAAACCGTGATGATGGTAAATTTCATATCTTGAAAGCAATCAACCTTGAATCACCGATTTCGAGTCTTTCAGAACAGCAAAGGATTGAAAGGGTGCCGAGAGACAACACCTTGCAGTTTACGGCGTCAAAGCCGCTGCATTTGGGACCAGCGCCTGGATAGCTCGCGTCAAATCGCAACCACTTACGCATGACAGCACCACGACGGAGAGCCTTGGGGCCCAGGCCATCACGATGAAATAGGTCGGCTGCCGGCAAGCAACTCCGCGTACAGCGCGACATACTGTTTGGCCACGACCGCTTCGCTGAAGCGCGTTTCCGCGGTCTCCCGCGCCGCGGTGCCGAGGTGCCCGCAGCGGGCCTCATCCCCCAGCACCCAGGCGATACCGTTGGCAAGGGAATCGATGTCGAAAGGCGGTGCCAACCACCCGTTCCGGCGGTGGTCGATCATATCGGGTAGACCGCCGATGTCGAACCCGACGACCGGGGTACCGCAGGCCAGGGACTCGATCACCGTGTTGGGTAGATTGTCCTGACGCGAGGGCACGACGAAGACATCGGCCGCGCTGTAGGCCAGCACCAGGCTGAGGTCGTCCTGCAGGCGCCCGAGGAATCGCGTCGGCAGCGGCAGCGCGGGTTGATCGGCCGGGGCCGACTGGCCGAAGACCAGCAGGGCGTCCGGTGCGTTCGGACCGTCAGCCAGACGTGCGAGCGCGGCAAGGGCAAGATCGCCGCCTTTGCGCGGATCGCTCAGACCGCCGGGGGCGCCGACCAAGACGAGGCGGGCGTCCGGATCCAAACCAAGGGCGCCCCTTGCGACCGGTTTGGGGATGGGCCGCCAGACAGCTTGGTCGATCGGATACGGGATCACGTCAACCGGCCAGTCCCGGAACAGGGCGCTCTCGCGCGCCAAGGATGCGAGCCAACGGCTCGGGCAGACAATCTGCATCGGCCGCGCCCAGTGTTTACGCTTGCGGTTCCAGGTCGCGCGATTCAGATCCTTGCCGCGCTCGCCCAGGGGGCAGTTGTCCGCACGATAGCCGACGCGGAAACGGGTGTCTGCCGGCTCATCGGCATAATGCTCTGCCCCGCAGAAGGCCCACATGTCGTGCAGGGTCCAGACCACCGGCTTGTTCAGCCGACCCACCTCCTCGACGGAAAGCGTGCCGGTCCCCAGCCAATGGAGGTTCAGCAGGTCCGCGTTGCCCGCGTTCAATTCACGGCCCAAGCCGGTGTCCGGCCAAGCGGGCGAATGAAGAATGGGATTCGCAGTCGTGAAGCCCCGCATGGGCAGCCCTGCCAGACGCGCACGTACCCGTCTCGCGATCGGCCCGATCCCCGCTGGCGGCCCGCCCTGCACGCGATCGTCACTGGCGGTTTGGTGGATGACCCGCATCCGCGAGTCGACCCCGGCTCCGATCAGACTGCGGTGGATGCGATGCGCCGCACGGGCGGCGCCGCCGAGGAGGTCAGAATGGTTGACGTGGAGGATGTGCATTGAGGGACAACGCTCAAGCTCGGATTGGCTGTTCAATGGACTCAACATGGCTTGCTTGCCTCGACATACATGGATTCAGCACCCTTACGAGCCCGCCCATCGTCGTCGACATCAAGCGGAAAGAACGGGAAGCCATCAATACGCCCGGTGTCGCATGTGCAACGCTCGATGTGTTCGAACCCAGCCGCACGCAACGCCTCTGTGAGCTGGTGTCGATCCCAAAGCCAATGATGCCGCTCCCCGACACTGGCCAAACTGACGTTTTGCTCTCGAAATGCCGCGGGCAGACGCTGCAGCAACCAGGCAAACCAGGCATTCTGCGCTCGCTTGCGGACACGACTCGGCAGTGTTGTGATCCGCTCCAGGAACGGCCTCGATCGAGTCGGACGGGGAGCAGTCACTGCCTGGCCCCTGTCTGCGGCCTGCCCCGTCGAGACTGGCCGGAGATTCTCACCGTTGCGCCAGTTCAGGTAGTCCATCATGGTTGCATAGCGACCGGGATCCCCGCTGTAGGTCCGATAAAGCGCGCCCAGCTCACCTCCACCGGTCAGACGCACACACTGATCGATCATCTCGACGACAACAAGGTCCGCTTTCTCATGATCGCCGGCATCACGTCGCGCCAGATATTCACGGCACATCTCTTCCAGGTCAGGCATGACTAAACGCAGCACGCCTCCGGGACGCAACACCCGGAAACACTCCGCAAGCAGACCCGGCACCCGTGAGCGAGGCACATGCTCAAGGAAGTGCGAAGAATAGATGACCGCGACCGAGTCATTCGCGAAGGGCAATGGCGCAAGGAGATCCGCGCTCTGAACCATAACACTTGACGGCGCGTAGTCGAGATTGATCCAGGGATCACCTTCGACAAAGGTCGACCCGCACGCGAGATTGACGTACGGCTGGGCTAGGTGATGATGAATCGACTGCCTCCGCTCGACGGCTGCCACGGAGCGGTACGGATTCTCTTGGACAGTCATGATTACAGTAACACCTGCAGATCCACGCGGATTCGGCCCATCTCAACATTCTCCGAAACTAAAGATCTGCGAGATCTTACAATTTCTAAAACGAAAGTTACTAAAGCACGATTATATAACCGATTAAGGGTTACTCGTAATCGCCCAGCATCAGAAGTATTTTATTAATAAAAAAGGATTCTATAAACTTTAGCATCGACAATTGGAAATCAAGCGTCATTATTCGAGCGATTGATCCGCAGACCCCAACATCGGAAATGTGCGCCAATTTGCGCTCGAATGTATTTCCAGGTCATCTTGATCAGAGATCTGGCCATCCGTCCGTCCTTAAAATAAAGCCTCAGGAAAAGGCCCCTCAATTGCCTAGGAGACTGTCGGTTCCTTCCCCCAAGCATTTCGACCGCGACGGCTTTCTGGCGGGCTACATCATCGAGCGTCTCGTAAACTGAAAAAACTTCTTCCAGAAAATTCACCTCTGGTTTACTCGTATCGCGCGCAAGGATAACCCGATCAGCGACAATTGAAGTCTCCAAACTACGGTCCAATATAATCTTCAACCCGTTCGCAGCACCGTAGAATATGTGAGATCCTACGACTGGTGTGTGGAGATATTCTGCTCCGTCCATGATTCTAAACAATCGATCAAAGAAAAGCTCGTCGAAAATATGACCGGCTGTTACAACCGGAAATCCAGACGTTAGATATGCGTTGTGCCGTCCCAACTGTATATCTCGCCAATACATACAAATTCGAATCGGTTGCATGCAGCTCGGCAGAGCTCGCAGCTTTTCCAAGTAAAGTTTTTCATCAGATAGCCGCGACTCCACATGATGCGATGAGTGTGGCGGGAAAGCGACCGTACCATTCCTTAGCCGAAAGCCAGATTCCTCATTAGGCAACAAGTACATCCAAGGAGAACAGCCGGCAATCACTTCTTTGTTGCTATTCGTTTCATAAATCGCTGTCCTGTATGTTGGGAAACAGTATACAGTAGGGCAACTCCGTTCCAATCTCAGGATCCCGAATAAAGCTAGGGCTTAAATATGGTCCGCGGGGAACAACGAATGGAAGAGGAAACGGCCATTTAGCAAAACGCTTTAGAATCCTCGCCGATCCATACCATGAATTGGGAGGAAATACTTCACCCAGAGGCTCGCTTCGATCTTTGGCTAGATCATCAAGGGTGTCCTCGGAATATTCGCTCGACGCAATATCGCGACTCATAATCTAAATTAACTCTCCCTGCGTCGATGCTGTGCATCGGGTGAGGGTGTAACGGGTTCTTTTGATAGCCCCCGATTGGAGGCCCCATAGCCTTCCGCAGCCTATAGCGGAGGGTTTTCGTTTCGGCCTGACGATTATCGGCATGGAAAATAGCCGACGATTGATCGCGTGCAGATAACCACACACCCGTATTGAAAGATCTGAAGTATCAGGATTCTGAGAATCCCCTGCCGCCTGGCTCTTGGAGTGGAAGTGAGAGGAATTTCTATGGGGTTTGCTGCAATCTACGCAAACCCGCTCAAAATGCTACTACATCTGTCGGCACGCCACGGAGAAAGGTTCAAACTTCAGCGAGATATGTCATAAGCAATTTTTTAGCCTTGATCATAAGTCCGACGAATAGCGCGGCAGCGCTCGCGCAAGAACGTCGAGGCCCTTTCCCTACACCAACGTCCGATGCGATTGTATGTACAACACATTCCTTCATCAGAATACCTCCCATACCAACGTGCCTTAAAAGTGATTCTAAAGCGCCTGCATGGCCACCATCTTCCCGAACCGTGACGCCTCGGCATCGCGCAGCGCCTGATAGGGGCCCTGCTCGATAAGCCGACCGCGATCGAAGACAAAGACATGATCGACATTGCGAATGGTCGACAAGCGATGGGCAATGATCACCACGGTGATCCGGCCCTTCAGCGCATCAATGCTCTTCTGTATGGCCTGCTCGGACTCGGAGTCAAGCGCACTGGTGGCCTCGTCGAGGATCAGAAGACTCGGCTGTTTGAACAACTCGCGGGCGATGAAAAGACGTTGGCGCTGCCCGCCGGACAGGCGCACGCCGCGATCGCCGACCAGGGTCTGATAGGCATCGGGTAGCGATTCGATGAAGGTATCGATATGGGCCTGTCGCGCCGTCTCGCGCACCCGGGCGAGCAAGTCTGGATCCCGTGTGATATCGCCGTCCCACAGACAGATGTTGTTGGCGATGGTGTCGTCGAAGACCACGGTCTCTTGGGAGACGTAGCCGATCTGGCGGCGCCAGGAGTCGAGACGGATCGCCTCGCCCGGCACACCGTCGATCCACAGCTGTCCGCGAGTGGGCTTAAGCATGAGGGTGAAGATGTCGACCAGCGTCGATTTACCCGCCCCGGACTCTCCGACCAAGGCGACGGAGGTGCGCGCCGGAATGTCGAGCGAGACGTCATTGATGACATCGCCGAGTGCGGCGCTGTAAGCAAAATGCACCTTGCTGAGTCTGATGCCCTGTTTCAGAGGCTCAAGCTCCCGTTCGCCGCTGTGCTCGCGATGCCGCGCCAAGGCGCTGAACTCGTCTCGCACCATCTCCACGGCGCCGACGTTCGCTAGCATCCCCTGCCAACTGCCTTGAACCGCGAGTATCGACGCCAAGCCGCGGTGAAACAGGATGATGGACACCATGATGGGCGCCAGCGGCTGATTCAGCACGATGAGCTGGACGATGACGATGAGGATAATGAAGATCACCGAGATCGGCTCGCGGATGGCGCTGGTGAAACTGTAAGCGATGCCGTTACGTGCCTGATAGCCGGTGAGCCGGTGAATCGCCGCCATAACACCGCTGCGCAGACGGGCGGTCTGTGCGGTCGCCGTGAGATACTTGAATGCCTGCAAGCTCTGGATCAGTAGCTTCGAGAGATGCCCCTGCTCCGCCGAGGTTTTCCGCGAGAGGGTACGGAGATACAGATTGAGGGAGCGAAACAACAGCAGCAGGATCACACCGAGAACCAACGCCATCACGCCGAAGCGCCAGGCCACGACGAAAGCCAGGCCCAGATAGATCACCGTTGTAATCAGGGTCCCCCCCAGTCCGACCAAGGCATTGAAAGCGTTATAGAAGAGGTTTGCCTGGGTGTTGATGATATTGACGAAGTATCCTGTATCACGGCTGGTGTAATAGAGATAGCTCATACGCGCGTAGTCGTCGAAGAGCCGGCCCTTGATTTCGCGCATCAACTGGGCTTCCAGATAGGCACGGTAAGCGCCAGAAGCAAACAGCAAGACCCCTTTGATCAGAAAGGCAACGCCGATGAAGCCGAGGACCGCCACGGTGGAATTACCGAACCCGAGCGCCTCGAGCATCTCGACAAGCACCTTGGCCACTCCCGACGGCGCCTCGGCGCCAGGGCCGTCCATGCTTTGAAGCAAAGGCAGCAGCATTAGGATCCCGAAGCCCTCCGCCAAGGCAGCACCGAGCCCGAGCGCAAGGATGAGATACATCCGCCGACCGAGATAGGTCTGGAACACCCGCAGATAATGCGGGATGTCTCGAAGGGGATCGCGCTTGACGTCGGAAGACATGCGGCTGGGTGAGTCCTGCGGGTGAGGAGTGATCGAGCAAGGGCTTTCCGCGCGTGGGTCAGTGCGGCCCGCCGCGGCATGCTACCGCCCGACCCTGTCGCGTTGCGGGTCAGGCGAGGCAGTGATTCGATCTATGTCATGGGCGTTCAAAAAGCGAACACCGGGCGCGAGAGGTTACCGTGCGGGGTGAGTGGTTACAAGGGAGTTCGGTGAGTGTGGTACGGCCAAGGACGTCGCCGTTCCCAGCAGTTACGGTCCGCACAGCAGACCCTGCGGTCGGAATGCGGGGCAAAGAACCACGCTTCGCACGGAACCCTGTAGGGCCCGCTGTGCGGACCGGCGGCGACTTTTCAGCCCAACGGCGTCCTTTACCCGCGCAGATCCGACAACTTCGACAACCGATGCTCAACACGCCGATCTCCAACACTCAGCTCTATCAGTCCCTGCCAATGCTGGACGCAACGATCGCATGCTCGGGCCGAAGCATGGGAATACCACGCAGAACGGGATAGGCGATACCCACGTCAGGAGCGAAAAACAGATCGGCGTCGCGTATCAGCGGGGCGCCCGTTACTGGACATTTCCAAAGATCGACCGTGTCGGCGCGCTCCACGGCGTCGCCTTTATGAAGCAACAGCACGCCGCTTGGGTTCAATGGATTCGCGCACTGCTTCAGTAGTCTTTCGGCGATAACTGTCGCTCCGAGCGTGATCGCCGCTTCTCGTAGTCCACGGACATAGCCGTGGCTATCCATCCGAGCTTGGGCTTCCGGACTTGCCAACTCATACAGGGGTTCAACCAATACGACCGCTGTTCGGGCCACACGCAAACACTCAGCGATCGCCTCGCACTCGCGTCCGCGGTTCGGTTCAAGCGAATGCGAGCTGTAAACGACGTCGATGCTGTCGTCGGCCAGCGGAATATGAAAGAGATCGGCGACGAACAGGTCTGCGTCTTGTCGGGCTTCCGCGAGCCAACGACGTCCCTCGGCGATCCGAGACCAACTTACGTCGAAACCATACGCAGCCGATAGCCTTGATCCAAGCCCAGTGATAACACCCGCCAAGGTGGTCGCTTCACCGACGCCGACTTCCAGTACAGAGCCTCCGTCAGGCAGCACTAGAGCAATCAACGCGCCGATTTGCTCACACCATTGGGCCTTGGCTTTCGGATGAGCGCGCGCGGCTGCCGTATAGGAACCTGCCTGCAGATCGTAAGCGATCAAAGTTGCGGCCAATAGGTTCCCCGCGTAAAGCGCTGACGAAGCTTCATCCGAGAACTGCGCGCGTGCGAAGGCCATTGCGTTATCACCACGCTGAAAGGCATCACGCATTCCGGTAATCAGGTTTCGAAGATGCTCTGATTCACGAGACATCGACGCCTCCTTTTGGCTTGATCGTTGAAAAAGGGATCGGCTGGAAGCGCCGCGATGGCAGCTTCGCCTCTGTCGAAACGTATTGAAGAAGAAACTGTATCTGCAAGCGGTCGCAGGTCCCAAAGCGGAATCTAGGGGTGCGACCAAATCAATGCCGTCGCGAGCCCGGCAGAGGAGATGCGTGAGAACGCGCTCATAACAACCGTGAGGCGCCCAGGAGAAGAGCGGGCCAAGCAGGTTCTCGAACGCCCCACAGATTCGAGGTGGTCACCGGAACAAGTCGCAGGTAAGGGCGGACGGCAGATCTGTGCCGCTCACTGCAGTGGCGTAGCAGATAATGACGAACACAGCAGATCGACGTTCACTCGCGATCTCGTCTCAGGCGAGCAGCCCAACCTCCAACATCTCGGGACCCCCCATCGGGGTTTCGGCAATCACTGCCGGTCTGACCTGATTCCCGAGCAGGGTGTCGAAATATTTCGGCTCCAGAACGTGGCCGGGTCGAATGCGCCGAAGGTTCTGCGGGGTCAGTAGGTCGCCGGGCGCCAGATCCTCGGCGATGTGCAGCGAGCGGCGGCGCAACTGTGCCTTATCTTCGAGGTGATTAGCGTCGTCCCTCAGCTGAAGCATTTCACGCTGTGCGCACGGCGCCAAGGCGCAGCAAGGTCTCGGGGCTGGGCGGGGTGCGCACGCTGGCATGCAGGAGTCGCCCGACCAGCAACGGCAGATCGAAGCGGCGGTCGAGGCGATACTGCGCCGCGGCGAGATAGCGCGCCAAATACTTGTGGACCTTGATGTGGTGGTATGTCCCTCGGATCGCGGTCTTGAGGTTGGAGATCACGGTGTTGACCCAGCGGAAGGCATCGATCTCGCTGGATTGACGTGGGCTGACCACGATCGGCGCGTAGGAGGCGACCTCCGCACCGGCGCAGGCGAGGCTCGCGTAGGCATCGGTGACCAGGTGCGCGGTCGGATCCAGCGCCGTGCGCACCCAAAGGCGCAACGTGTCACCCTTCAGATCGGGCAGTGGATCGAAGCGCACGTGCTGCGGATGGCCGTCCTCGTCCAGCTCCACCACGGCGATGAACACCGCCTTGCCTTCGGCGCCGCGTCCGCGCTTGCCGCCACTGCGCGTGCCCCCGACCACGGCGTCGTCGGCCACGACCATGCCGGTGAGCAGACGATCGGACGCGCGCTCGGCCATCACTTCGAGGAGTTTCTGCTTGAGCCGCCACGCGGTGCGGTCGCAGACACCGAGGTGGCGCTTCAGCGACAGTGCCGGGAGATCGTTTTTGTTCTGGGTCACCAGGTAAAAGGCTTGAAACCACGTCGTCAATGGCAGTTTGGTGCTCTCGAACAGGGTCCCGCAGGTCAGCGAGGTCTGCGCCCGGCACTGCGCGCACTGCCAATACTCCCGGCCATCGGCGTGGAATCGGCCGTGTGTCGTGGCCCCGCACTGCGGACAGGCGAAGCCCTGCGGCCAGCGCGACGCCTCCAAGGCCGCGGCGCACTGGGTCTCGGTGCCGTAGCGGGCGAAAAAGTCGTCCAGGGACATCCCCGGCTGAAATTGAATCGGGTTCTGTGGCATCGCCGTCGCCTCGCTGCGGGTGGAGATGGTGGCAGTGTGCCCCCGGTGGTGGCTCAATCCGTGAGCCTGCCGGCTCGAAAATCACCAGCTGAGGTACGACGCTAATCACCTTGAAAAGATGCTGCCTTCCTGATTCGGGAGCGGTCATCATGGGCTGGGCAGAGGCGGAGTTTGAGGCCCTGGATCTGTGCGACGCGCGGCGCAACCGGCGGGTCATCCATCTGGTGGAGCGACTGGCTGAGCGGCCCACGGCGAGCCTGCCGGGGGCGTGCCAGGGCTGGGGGGACACCCAGGGGGCCGGTTTGTTGTTGGGCAACGACGCCGTGGCGCCGCTGGCCCTGGTGGAGCCGCACCGCGCGTCGACGATCCAGCGCATGACGGCCCATCCGGTGCTGCTCTGTCTGCAGGACACCACGGAGCTGAACTTTAATGGTCGGGCGATCGCGGGCCTGGGGCCGCTAAGCGATGAGGCGCAGCGGGGGATGTCCCTGCATCCGACATTGGCGGTCAGCCCGGCCCGCGAGCTGCTGGGGATCCTCGATGCCTGGATGTGGGCAAGCGCGTTCAAGGATGCGGACGGCATACGCCCCGGCATCCTCGAGAGCACGCGCTGGGTCGAGGGGAACGAACGGGTCGCTGAGCTGGCCGCGCGTCTGCCAGACACCCGCTTGGTCTATGTCGGCGACCGCGAAGCCGACATGCGCGAACTGATGGTCATAGCACGGGATCTCGGCCATCCCGCTGACTATTTGGTGCGCGCCCGCCACAACCGGGTGCTGCCCAAGGGCCAGCGGCTGTGGTCCAGCGTTCAGGCCAGCGAACCCCTGGGCGAGGTCACCTTCACCTTGCCCGCTGGCCGTGGGCGCAAGGCCCGCACGGTGCGCCAGGTGCTCTACGCTCAGTCCGTGCGCTTCCCCGACGGGCGCCGCGGTGGCGGCAAGGTCAGCGCGACCTGCCTCATCGCCCAGGAGATCGATGCCCCGCCGGGTGTCAAGCCGATCGTCTGGCGGCTGCTGACCAGCCGTTCGGTGTCGAGCTTGGAGGACGCCGCCGAGCGGATCGACTGGTCCCGCGCGCGTTGGGACATCGAGGGGCTGTTCTTCACGCTCAAGGAGGGTTGCCGCGTCGAAGCGCTGCAACTGGGGCGTATCGAGCGCATCGTGCGGGCCTTGATGCTGCACCTGGTCATCGCCTGGCGCATCATGCAGTTGATGCGTCTGGGGCGGACCCTGCCCGATCTGGACGCCGAACTGCTGCTCAATGCCTATGAGATCAAGGCGGCCGACATCCTGACCAAGACGCTGTTGCCCACGGGAGCCGCGCGACTCAACGAGGTCATTCGCCTGATGGCCCGCATGGGCGGACTCCTCGGGCGCAAGGGCGATGGCGAGCCCGGTGTGAAGACGCTCTGGCTCGGCCTGCAGCGGGTGATGGACGTCGTCGTCGGACTCAAGTACGCCCATGCCCTTCAGGACCCGTGAGATGTGTGCAATGAGGTGGATTAGAGCCAATACGAAGTGGGCCCGACTCTCCGAAAAGCTGTAGCTACATCGAGAAGCAGGGCTTTATGCTGTACGGACCAACAAGTCTTGCTTGGGCATGACGACAAAACAGCCTAGCGTTCAGGGGGAAAAAGCGGGGCGCAAGCACGGCGACGCATGGACGCCCCAAGCGAATGCAGCGCTAGCCTGATCACGGCCGCTCTCAGAGCTCGGCTTTGCAGATAGAGCCTAAAGAATAGACGGCGCATTTCCCGAGGAGATTGCCAATTATTACCCCCAAGTATTTCGATCGCGAAGGCTTTTTGATGCTCTACGTCGTCACCCGCCCCATAGATGGAGCGTGCTTTTTCGATTAAATTCATAAGCCGTCGAGAAGGATCTAATGGAGGACAATCTCGCCGTAGTATGCTTTCGTCAGCAACCACTTCGTGCTCAAAGCTACTGTCCAAGACGATCTTCAAACCTTTCGCAGCACCGTAGAAGATGTGGGAGCCGACAACAGTGGTGTGCAGATATTCCGAGCCGTCCATGATTTCATACAACCTGTCAAAAAAGAGCCCGTCAAACATGTGACCCGCTGTCACAACTTCAAATCCCGCGCTTCGATAGGCTTCGTGCCGTCCTAACTGTATGTCACGCCAATACAAACAAACGCGAACAGGCCTCATCCAGCTCGGCAGTGATTGTAGCGTTGCCATATAACGCGCTTCATCAGATAAACGTGACTCTAAGTGTTGAGTCGAGTGAGGCGGAAAAGCAACTGTTCCGACTTTCATGCGCACATTGGATTCTCTACAACGCAAAAGGTACATCCATGGGGAACAACCCGCAACAATCTCTTTATCACTACGCGCGCGATAAATTTCCGTTCGATGCGCCTCGAAACAGTAGATAGCGGGTAGTCCATTTGTGATCTCGGCATCCCAGAGAAAATCGTCTAGGTATACCCCATGAGGGACCACGACGGGTAGGGGAAGCGGCCATTTAGCGAAGTTCTTGAGGATCCTTGCTGACCCATACCATGCGTTTGGACGAAATATTTCGCTCGTCGGCTCGGGTCGATCCTTGACGAGGTGATCCAAAACGTCCTGCGAACACTCACCTTTGGCAATACTGGACGGCATAGCGGGCGTAGCCTCGCAATGATATGTGACTGATGCGTGCACTGTAGCCCTTTTGACAAACGAAGGGGCACCAGTGATAACCGATAGTTGCTGAGCCACTGTGATGGCGCAAGCAAGCTAGATGGTGTTGGGTCCGCTGTGGAGACTCCCGGTCGGAACGAACCTGGGTCGGTACTGGGACTCCTGGGGACAGCGGAATACACTCCGCTATTAAGACAAGCGGTAATCTGGTGGGTGTCTTACTTGTACGACGGCATCATGGGCTGGCTTCGCGGCCGAACTCACCGCTCATCCATCTGGGGACTGATCGGCGGAGTGGTTCACGGCAACCCTGCTGGGGTTTTGCCGTGGCTCGAGTCAAACGCAGGGGTCACCGGTCGTTTGGCAACATCGCCGTCGACCCCTTGCCCCTGCTGGACCCACACGGCGAGCCGATGATCCGACGGAACGTCTCATCCGGTGGTGCTCTGTGGGCAGGACACCACGGTGCTGAACGTCCCTTGTCACGGGATGGCGGGTCTGGGTCCTCTGTGTGATGATGCGCAATCGGCCATGGGCCTGCACCCCATTCTCGCCGTCAGCCGTGCGTTTGAGCCGTCCGGGATCCCCGATCCGGGGCACAGGCTCCGGGTTTCTGGAGAGCCACCCGGAGGTCCGATGGGAGGCGCGGTTAGCTAACTGGCACCGCGCCTGCCATAGCCGCAGAGGGTTCATGCTGGGGTCGCGAAGACGACAAAAGCGAAGAGATCGCGATGGCATGCGGTGGTTGTCAACCATGCTGTCGCATTTCCCACTCCCTCACGCCGCCTTTTTTGCTGGCGTGCGCTCGGGTTTTCGCTCCGGGCTGAGCGACACGACCTCGATGGATTCCCAGTTGCGGGTCTTGCCGCTCCAGCGGGCCGGGTTTTTGTCGCGAGCCGCCTGATGGACGGAGTGGCGTTGCGCTGGGATGCTCGGGTCCTCCTCGTGATGGCGTTGATCGGGCGTGACGAAGCAGATCGCGCTGTTGCAGTGCTCGGTGTTGCACCAACGCGCGACGTCATGCACCCACGCTCGGGGGGCGTGGGGGTCCGCGAAGCCGTCGACGGGGTAGTCCGGCACGTAGTTTCAGGGGCGAAACAGCGCCCCCGCGAAGGTATTGTCCTTGCTGCCCCACGGCCGGCTATGGGACGGGGTGATGTTGAGCGCGTGGAGCTTCTCGAGCAGGGTTGCGCCCCGGAAGGGACTGCCGTTGCCGGCGTGCAGGACCAGCGGGCGACAGACTAAGCCCCCGGCAAGCACCGCCCGCTCGATGACCGGGCCGGCATGATGTGCCGACTCGTTATGGACCGCCTCCCATCCAACGATCTTGAACCTGAAGAGGTCGATGATCATGACCGAGTAGAAGAAGGTGCCTTTCACCGGTCCCGGCCGCCCGGTTCAGTCCCAGGACCAGACCGGGCTTGGTTCGCTGGCATAGAACTCGTCGGTCGCGCCCGTGCGCTCGGGGCCTTGGCGAGGACGCGGTGCGAACCACCCCGTGGCGACGCAGGACCCGGCAGAAGCTAGAGACCGAGCCGATATCCCGTTGTTCTTCATCCAGCAGGGGCACCACGATCTGCACCGCCGGCAAAGCGGCGAAGTCCGAGGGGTCCACGCCCCTCGAACGATGCCATTCGCCTGATCGCTGGGCTGCCGTCGTTCCTCAGCCACCCGCACGACATCGCCCCTCGTATGAAAACCGTCTGACGACGCAGGTAGCAGGTCATGGGGGGGAGAAATACAACTCTGTACCACTTCGTCGAGCGGACAGAGGAATCACCTCAGACCCACAATAACCTTCACAATTCGTCGCCCACCGCCAGGCCTTTACCGTAAAGCGTAAAACATTGTCTCTCGAACACAGGTGCATGATTCGATATGAAAGAGTCAATAAACGATCTCTGTTTTGCATCTAGCGGAGCGCTCGCATTTTGATCACACATGCCAAACTTTGAAAACTTGATAAACCAGCTAAACGCCTCCGGGGTCATACCCACCCATTCCAAGAATGGCGTCAAATAACTTTCCTCATACTGAGCCTGATAGAAAGTCTCAATTCCTTTCGCGCTTGACTTGTCTATCCTCCCAAACCTGATCTCTCTGTTCAGATTATCAGTGACGCGGGAATAACCAAGGTTTGCGAACTTCAGCAGGTCATGCGCGCCCATGTAAGTTAAATCATCGATTCGATCGTATGTGTCGAATGTTCTTGCATTCTTGGCAGAAAGAGCCCCCCGAGTCCTTACCATCTCCTCGCTAAAGCGCCTCGAGTCCCAAGGCAAATAGTTCGACAGATAAATCCCTACGATTTTCCCTTTCGCAATGAGACGATTCTCCGGGTAAACAATGTCATATACATCTCCCGCCCGAATCAATGTCTCGCTCTCTTCAGCAAGCTTGCTTGGATCATACTGAATTAAATCGTGCTCTATCCATGATCTCTTTGACATTTCTGGCTCATCTAAATACGAGTGCATACCCACTTGCTCTGTTGGCTGGTGTAGAGGCCAGATAATCAGAGGAACTTCTTTCTCGATGGCAACGCGAACGGCAAACGCGGTTTCTCCAGCCAGATACGGCCACCTAAGGTGCCCGAATCTGACAAGTGACTCCCGAACCAACTTGCGGTAGACAAGCGGATTGGTGTTAAACGACACTGTATCAATATCGAAAACTTCCTTTATCCTGGCGAAATTCTTGATTCCGAGAAGGCTGTTGAACTGTGAATTGTATGAGACAGCCAGAGGATTCAGACCTAGTCTGTTCTTTACTACATCTACGACATAAAAATACTCGGGCGTACCCCTGATTGGAATGATGCAGTCGTAGAACTTATTCTTGCCTTTGATCGCGGAAATCCTTTTCTCCAGTAAAGAGAACCTCTGCTCCCAATCAAGAGAAAACTTTTCAGAGTGGGTAGAGCATCCCGTACAGAGTCCTTCCTCGTTAAACTGCAATCCGAAAGGGTGATGCCCGTCATACAAACACTGAATGCACTCCCTTGGCTCGCATGCAGCGCTCCTTGAGCTCATAAATATACCCTCCTCACCGGTCTTTCGGTTGCTGCTTTCGAAATTTGATTCCTAACATCGAACAACGCCAGCTCTTTCTCATGCGCAATATTCCCAAATGCAACTCCAACCGTCACATTATGCTGTAGAAGCGCACCTGCCCTTTCAGCACTTAGTCCACCAAACCAAATGACCCCTTTAGAATACGAGGAAAAACTATCCAAGATCTCACAAGAGAGTGAGAATCTCCCATGGTGCCCCTCACCCTTGATGTCCGTAACGAAAAGTTCGGATACCGGTGCTTGCTGAAGTTTAGTCAGGACGTGATCGAGACCTTCTTCCGAATAAGAGCCTCTGTAATCATTCTCGTAACATGCCCTAACAGCAGCCGCACCGTCGTAATTGATGAACACCGGAACCGACGCGATCAAAGCCTGCTCACCGACATGTTCTGCGATCTCAAGCAAAAGTCTTTCGTTATTCCAGTATAAGCTCTCGATAACAAACCGGTCGCAGCCATGTTTCAATAGTTGCAACACATCCGAGACATGCCGTATCCCACCACCATACGCTATCGGAGTCAGAATCTGTGAGCTTTGAATCTGACCCAATACGTTCGGGTCAATACCTCCGGCCCGGGAAATATCCAGGACGATTATTTCATCGAGACCCCATGAATCAAGGTTGCGCAGACCAGTTGATAGGGAGCCGGCAGGCCGCCAACTGTTATAGCCATACGACTTAACCAAGGATCCTTTCTTAACAGTCAGCACTCCAACTATTCTCTTATAAACCATAATAGTCCTCAATCACGTTCCTGAGTAGGATTCTGCCGTAAGATTGGCTCTTTTCAGGATGAAACTGCAGAGCAACAAGGTTCTTATCAGCGAGGATAGCTGGTATCTTTATTTCACTCGAAAGAGTTGCCTTGGAATAGACGCTTGCGGTTGGCAGAAGATATTTATGATTGAAATAAAAGGTTGCCTGTTTTCTTATACTTCTCCCGAGTCCCACTCTCTTTAGTCTCTCGACATCTAATTCGCACCATCCTGTATTGTAAAATGGGAATTGCGGAAATGACTTCACCGCTCCACTAATCCAGCCCAGCCCGTTGCAGGTGCATTCTTCTAGTTCTGAAAAAAACAACTGTGCACCCAGGCATATTCCGACTATTGGTTTTCCCGATTGATGACATTGATCGAGCATCTGACGCAGGCCCGAGTTGTTGATCTCGCTCATCGCACGTCCGGCAGAACCCACTCCTGGGAGAACGACAAGATCGCTATCAAGCAGTCTTTTGCTGGCACATGGGTCGCATATCCGGCTGACTATTCCAAGTGAATGAAAAACTGCCAATAAGCTTCCGGTGTTGCCACTGCCATAGTCCACAACGCTAATTCTAGTCATGACCGACACCAACACCGGGATTGAACAATTTTTTTGGCCTAGCGCCCGAGCAATCAAAGAGCTCTTTATGAGCGAATTTTTTGACGGTAATCCAGAATTCCTCTTCAGTGATTCCAATGTACGAGCAAAATGACTCAATGTATCGGGAAGCACACGCTTCATCGTACAATTCGGCAAACTGAATACCTTCTTCCCTGGAAATCACTCCTGCCCTAATCAATCCATTGGCATGGTCTGTGCCCCGGGCGAAACCGAGCTTATAGAACTTCAAAAGAAAGTTAACAATTGTCCAATCCTCGTCAACCATCCGCGTGCCCAAGAGGTCTCCTGTATCACTCGGATCTGCATTTCGAAACCTCAAGCCATGCGACAACGCGACCTTAGAGTTAGTTATGGCCCCCCAATCTTTCCACGCTGGTCCTAGAAATATCGTGTATACGCCTGCTGCGTTCAATTCCTCTCTCGTTGGAAACATGTACATGTTCAATCGCTGACGTCCCCCAGCGACGTCAGCGAACCATGAAAGATCCCCTCCCGCCAACGTATTAGAATTAACCAGCTTGGTGCCATCCCAGATCGACTCCCCTACCACTGCAGCATCTCCGACTTGGAGTCCTGGATTTTCGCCCCAAAAGACTAAAGGGATTCCCTTTTCTACTGCAACCCTTGGGACCCCGGCAAACAATGCCATCTCCGTAGCTTTACACCAATTGCAGAACTTAAGAAAAGCTTCCCGTACAAGTCTTTGAGATAACTGCGGCGCTGGCGAAATTGTCAGAACATCGAATCCTAGATTGGCGAGATTCGATAAATTGTCAGCACCATTATATGTCATTTGCTTTTGTGGATAGACGACAGATACCAGTAGCGGATTCATTTCCAGCTTTTCTCTCACCCACAAAGCTTGCCTTGTACTGTCTTTACCTCCACTCACCCCTACTATGCAATCCCATTTTTGGTGCTTTTTCTTTTTTCTCATTATCTTTTTTATCAAACTTTTTAACTCGAGAAGGCGTTGTTCATAATTTTCTTCGGCCTCAGTCTCCCTAAATGAACAGGGAACGCATACTCCCTCAGAGTCAAAAACACTATTCGGCCTGGTATCCGGCTCGAGACATTTTCTACAGTACCGCATCCGCTATCCTACCCTTAACTGGCTTGCAATGATCATATGATCGACATGCATCAGTGGAATGTCTTGAAAAACGGGGTATGCAATCCCGATATCAGCGGCGTAGAAGAAATTGTCATATCGCTGCAATTCTGCCCCGGTAAGAGGACAGATCCAGATCATGCTTTTGTCAATTGCTTGCTTAAGTATCGCTGCGGGAATATCGTTTTTACTCTTTCGTAACGAGAGAACACCACTCGGATTATTGTACCTCGCTGTGTAATCCAATAGACGATAATCAACTATTTCTGCGCCTAGACTCTCCACGGCCTGCCTCAATCCACGAACGTAGCCATGATGGCGCATCCGAGATTGGGCATCTGGCGAAGCAAGTTCGTAGAGCGGTTCGACTAGAACGACACCGTGGCGAGCAACACGTAAACATTCCGCTATTGCTTGTGATTCACGTCCACCATTTTGGCTCAAGTGAATGCGAGCTCTAAATTACATCGACACTGTTGGCCGCGAAAGGAATACGCAGGAGATCTGCGACAAACAGGTCGGCCTGTTGGCCCTGCACTCTCATCTATGAGTTTGCGACGGATACTCTTGACCAACTGATGTCAAAGCCTAGAGCTTCGCTGCACTTGTCGGTTAATATTTTCAGCACCCCGGCCAGTGTGGTCGCTTCGCCGACACCAACTTCCAATACTCGCCCACCCTGCGGGAGTAAGGGTTCAATTAGCCCCGCAATCTGCGTACACCAGATGCGTTTACTTTCAGGATCTTTCTTCGCTGCCTTTACATAGGCCCCACTTTGGAGGTCATATGCGATTAAAGTCGCCTGCAGGAGATTCTCCCTTTCGTCCATACCCATCTTGCTTAACAGTTCTCGAGCATATGACATAGCGTTTTCGCCCCGAGCGAACGCGGAACGCATGCCCCGCATGAGCAGGCCTAATTGCTCGGTTGTGAGTTGCATGCGATTTCAGGCACCAATTGCTTTTTTTATGTGCGAACGATAGGTAACTTCACAATGCTTCAGATCGGCATCTCTTTCGCAAGATATTGTTTGGTAATTTGTGAACGGTTTACTCAGGTCCATATGTCGGTCCATTAATCGATTAACGCAAACGGGTCAAGTGGATCCTCCGAAGGTGATTCCGCCACCGGTCTTGACCTCGATTACTAGGCTCCCATCTCTTTCCGGCCCTCCGCTCAGCACAAGCGCCCACGACATCGGCGTCCCAGCCTTGATTGCCCTGGTGACGCGTTGCCCGATCAGCATGTCGTAGAACTTCGGCGCTAGTCCCAGTCCCGGGCGGATGCGTCGCAGGTTTCGCGGTGTCAGGACATCGCCCGACTGGAGATCCTGCGCGATGTAGAGCGAGCGCCGCCTGAGCCGGGCCTTCTCCTCGGCCTCGGTCGGCCCATAGCGGATCTCGCCGATCGCCTGCCAGGCGCGTTCTGTCTCGGTGACAAGGGCGGCCAGCTCATGCGGCTCCAGGGAGAAGGCGGCGTCAACACCACCCTCCTCGCGCGAGAGCGTGAAGTGCTTTTCGATGAGGGTCGCGCCGAAGGCCACGGCGGCGATGGCCGCGCCGATGCCAAAGGTGTGGTCCGACAGCCCCACCTCGCAGCCGAACAGCGCGCGCATGTGGGCGATGGTGCGCACATGGCTGTTCTCGGGCGAGGCTGGATAGGTGCTGGTGCACTTGAGCAGGACCAGATCCTTGCAGCCCGCGCTCCGCGCTGTCTCCACCGCCTCCCCGATCTCCGGGATGGTGGCCATGCCGGTCGAGATGATGAGTGGCTTGCCGGTCGAGGCCGCCTTGCGGATCAGGGGCAGATCGACGCACTCGAAGGAGGCGATCTTGTAGGCGGGGACATCCAGCGTTTCGAGAAAGTCCACCGCGGATTCGTCGAAGGGCGAGCTGAAACAGATCAGGCCCATTGACTTTGCGCGTGCCATGATCGGGGCGTGCCATTCCCAGGGGGTGTAGGCCTGACCGTACAGGGTATGCGCGGATTGGCCTGCCCATAAGGATGCAGGATCGCTGATCATGAACTCCCCCTTTGACAGATCCAAGGTCATGGAGTCCGCGGTGTAGGTTTGCAGCTTAATTGCATGCGCGCCAGCCTCGGCGGCTGCGTCGACGATGGCGAAAGCACGATCCAGCGACTGGTTATGGTTACCGGACATCTCGGCAATCACAAACGGGCGGTGGCCTGTGCCGATGGACTGCGTGCTAAGGTTCATGGACGCTGTCTTCGTCTCAGCCGTTGAGGAACGCCAAAACGTCATTCAGCGAGTTGAACCTTTGAAAGTCCTCGTCGCTGACCTTTTTTCCGAGCTCGACTTCAATTTCACTAAGAAAGTTGTAGACGTCGAGACTGTCGAGTCCAATCTCATTGAAAGCCTTATCGAAGTCTTCCAGGGCCGGCTCGACATCGCTACCAGATTTTTGCAGAAGTGCGAGGAGCTGTGATTGATCAATCATCTTGAGTCACCTTTTGGATCAAATTTGTTGCCCAGGAGAGTCCCACGCCGAACCCGCAGATGAGCACTCGGTCTGCGGCACTTCCGAGCACATATTTTTCGAGCAGGAGTGGGATCGATGAGGAGACGGTATTACCCGTCTCGCGGATGTCTTTCAGAAAGCGGTCGCGGACCTGTGGAAAGCGCCGGGAGATGGCATCGACAATGGACGCGCTGCCCTGGTGTAGGCAATACAGGTCGATGTCGTTTGGCTCCAGATCGTTATCGCTCAACCAGCGGCTAATCTGTTGCGGAACGCGTACTGCAGCAAAATTGAACACTTCACGACCATTCATGCGCAGCCGCCCTTGATCGACAAAGAGCGTATCGGCCCCTTTGCCATCTGTCTCGAGCAGTGGACGACCAAAGGTCCAAGGACTGTCCTCGCAAAGCCAAGTCGCGGTCGCCGCATCGCCAAAGAGGAGCGAGGTGATGCGATCTTCGCGGTCGATGACGCGCGAGTAAGGGTCGGCGGTGACCAGTACGCCATTCTTCAAGCCCGCCTGGTCCATGAGACCGCGGACGATGCTGAGTCCGTAGACGAAGCCAGAGCAGCCGAGCGAAATATCAAAGGCCGCGACCGTCGTCGGCAAGTCGAGCTTTCGCTGCAGGATCGCCGCCGTATGCGGCAGGCCGGCCCCATCCGGATTTTGCGTCACCACCACGAGCGCATCGATAGCGACCTTTGCAAGTCCATGCTGACTGCACAGCCGTTCAACGGCCTTGACCGCGAGATCCGAGGCTTCCTGCCCCGCATCCTTGACGGGCAGTGCTATCGCACCAATCTTATCGTTGATGAAGGCCGGTGTTTCTCCGAACTTCTCGGCTTGACGTAGGTTGTCGAGGCGGGTTTCAGGCAAATAGCTGGCTATGGCGCGGATGCCAATCATGGCTGCCCCCCGATGAAGCGGATTTCCCCGTAGTCAGTCCCATCGATGAGGATGCGGTTGCGGCTGAAACTGTCCCCGACGCATACCATACGATCGATGCGGATCGTTTGCCAGGTGTCAGGCAGACCCGCAGTGAGGTCGAGTTGACCGAATAACCATTTTCCGTCGACATCTGGCGACAATGAATAGTTGAGACGCTTGGTCAGTGCGATCACGTTCTCGATGACCGAGTAGTCGTTGGAGCGATGCCCCACGATGGCTTCACCCTCAAGCTGCGCAGGAGCGGTGATGGCGTCTTCGTCAAAGGGGTAGGACTCGGTGACTGGACGGTCGGTCTCACACAGCCAGAAGCGCTGCATCTCACCACTTGCCGCTTGCCAAGTGCCGTTGCCCATCACCTTGCCGGTCTCCGCAGGGTGCTGGAACAGCAGTTGACATTGATTGCGAGCGAAGTGTTTGAAGGCGAGGCGCACGAGATGCCCACCGAAGCGCGCCGACAGCGCCTCGGCGATCGCGTTGTAAATATCGCCGCCTTGAAGATAATTGCGCGTGCCTTTGAATTTAAGCTGGAAGTCGATCATCGTTTCTCCTCGCGCGCATCAACCGCTACTGTTTGGTTCAGTGCCAAAGAGGCTAACGCTGCCTGCGCCCTGACTGCAGCATCGACTTGTAAATCGCGCTCGGGCGCCGTGCCGCAAAACTCCCCGATTCGACACTCGGCCCGTTGTTCTCGCCCTTTTGTTATATCCCAATGTCCTGTATTGACAGGCAACTGGCGTTCTGCAATGTAATAGTTGACGTCACTTGGACTCCAATCGAGGATGGGGTGAATCTGAAACAGCCCGTTGCGCCGCTGCACGAAGTTTGCGCGCGCACGGTCCGACGTTTCATACCGCATGATGCCACGCAGCCAAGCCTTGGGCCGAAACGTCGTGAAGGCCTGGTTCAGCGGTTGGTGCTTGATCAGACGGGTCACCTGTTCGAACAGCGGCGAACCGGGTTCCCGCCAACCGGGATACTGCCGATCAACCTCGCTCGGGCTGAGACGACTGCGGAACACGTGGACATCATGCCCTTTACGTCTGAATCCATCGATCATTTGGTAGGTAGCATCTGTATGGTAGCCGTGATCGACGAAGACCACAGGGTACTCCATACCGATCACGGATGCGGTCAAATCGAGCATGACGGCAGAGGTCTCACCGCCTGAGGTCGTCAATAAGACCTTACCCTCGAAGAGACGGTAAGCAGCGCGTATGCGGCTGACAGCATCCAATGTCGCAAACTTATCTGTAAGCTCACCGGCATCTGTCGCAAGCCAACCACGCCGATGGAAGCTAGAGCCGGTATGTCTTGTCACCATCCGTGAACCTCCTCCGCCGGTGGCAGCGTAAAGTCAGGATACCTTAGCACCTCGGCATGCTAGAACTTTCTCATCGTAGGCAATGGACGGGCGGGGTTGCCAAAAAAGGCCTTTCCCTGCGGTACAGACTTGGTGACCACGCTACCAAGACCGATCATGCTGTCGTCGCCTATTTGAATCTTGGCGTTGATGACGACGCCTGCGGCAATATTACATCCTGTGCCGATCTTCGCACCCCCAGCGATACAAACGTTGGACGAGATCGCAGTATTCGCGCCGATGGCAACATTGTGGGCGACATTGATGAGGTTGGCCAATCTGCTGGCTCGACCGATCCGAGTATCGCTCATTTGCCCCCGCACGATGACGCAACCAGAGCCCACAATGACATCAGGCTCGATGATGACTGCCCCAAGATGCGGATAGAACACACGCTCGCCTGATGCCGGAAAGTGATAGCCCAGCCCAACGCTGCCGATGGTGTTGTTGTTCTGGATGAAACAGTTTTCGCCAATCTGAGTCCCTGGACCGATGTAACAATTGGCCCCAATTCGGGTGCCATCACCAATGCTACAGTGTTCTTCAATCAAGGTACCTGGCCCGATTGAGACATTGCGGCCGATGATGGCGTCAGCAGCGATTTGTGCTATAGCGCTAATTTGCGGAGAAACGCTGAGATCCATTAAGTGGTGAAGTGACTTAATGAACCAGTGAAGTGCATCTGGCGCTCGCACGATGCACTTGTCTGGGGACGAGTAGCCGGATTCCTGAATCACGATGACCGAGGCTCGACTGTCCTTCACGGTCTGCTCAAGCATCACCCCTTTGCGATCGCAATAGATAAGACTGCCCGGGGCCGCCGTATCCGGCGAGGCGACGTATTCGACCATGGTTGAAGGATCACCGCTGACGATGTCACCGTGCCCGACTCGCTCGCACAGCTGGTCGATGGGCATGCGATGGGCAACGGGTTTTGGGAACGTACTCTTCATGATGTCAATAGGGCCTGGACAATGCGTTGGGCACCTCGACCGTCGATCTTGGTTTTACCGGATTCGGCCATGCTTCGGCACCGATCACCATCGCGCAAAAGGTCTAAGAAAGTCTTCGTCAAAAGATTCATTGTTATACCTGGAAATGCGCCGAGGTAGATTGCCGCCCCGAACTGCTCCCAGGTTTCACTGTTTCTGGTCTGATTGTCGGCAATGGAGACCAAGATCATCGGCAATCCACAGCAGGCAGCCTCAAAGGTACTGGTTCCTCCGGCCATAATGGCAAGATCGCAGCTCGCAAATACCTGGGCCAACTCATCGGGGTTGATGAGTAATTGGACCCGTCCATCGGCATGTTGGGCAATCCAGTTGGTAAGCGCTTGATTGCGCGGATTGTGAGCGCCCGACAAGACGCTGAATTGGAGGCTTGGGGGTGTACTTGGGAGCAGGCTCGCGAGCACAAACTCGATGGCGCCGCGATCATCTCCACCACCGAAAGTCACCAAGACCTGCTCGATTGGTCGCTCGCTCGGCCGCAGGATGGCAGGCGGGAATTCCGACCGCAACAACGCGTACCGGGGGCCGCATAAGAGCTTAGTCTTCGGGTTGCGAAGCACTGGAACATAGTCACTCTCGCCGAGCGCAATATTCGGTACCAGAACGAGATCCGCCCAAAGCGGCTTATGCGCGGTACCGTCAAACTGCAACCATCGCCGCCCAGCCGCGCGCACGCTGAGCTGATAGGACTCGTCGATCCGGTAGTCATCCAAGACCAGCCAATCGGCCCGGTGAACCTCAGCCAGCTCGATGACTTTGTTGGCATCCGCCAAGGCGGATGGCCAGTCGGGAACGGGAATCCAGTCCTCGAAAAGCTCGTGATCTGTTGGCTTGGCATAAGCCCTATCTGGACCGACCATGACGCAGCGCTGGTCTTGCTCCCTCAAGGCCTGCGCGAGCGCGCGGCAGCGCGTCAGGTGGCCGAAACCGATGGTAGCACTTGCATTGCAGCGAAAGAGGACCGTCATGGGTTAGGCTGGGTCTTCAACGCCCTAAACAGGAGTTCCGCACGCTGCCAGTCCTCCTCGTTGTCGACATCGACGACGCGCCAGTTCGGCAGGATGATCGGGACCGATCCGTCCGAAAAGGTCGCACGATCTTCAAGAAAAACCTCCGTCCGGCCCCAGTAGAACTGGCCGGCATCGTGAAAGGCTGGCTCCAGATCCTGCGAGCGGGTCTGGCAATGCTCCGGCTGGATCATGGCGACGCCACCGGTCGGGGTCAGCCTCAAAGCGCGCTGGATCGGATAGGCGAAGCTGGTAGCGCTGAACGCGAAATCGGCATGTGCGGCGATCAGCCGCGCCAGACCGCGCTGGATATCGGCGACCTGAATGAAGGGCGCGGTCGGATAGATCACACAGACGTGGTCGGGGTGTCCGAAGTCGCGTTCCGCCTCGCGGATGGCATGAATGATCACGGGTCGGGTCGCGGTGTGGTCGTCGGCGAGCGCCGCCGGACGACGGAAGGGGACCTCGGCACCCAAGGATTCAGCGATGGCCGCAACCTCGTCATCGTCGGTGGAGACGATGATGTGCTCGAACAGGCCCGATTCCTGGGCGGCCGCGATCGACCAGGCGATCATCGGCTTGCCGCTGAAGTCGCGGATGTTCTTGCGCGGGATGCGCTTGCTGCCGCCGCGGGCGGGGATGACGCAGAGGTTGTTGCAGGTCATGTCGCTCACTACCGTCGCCTGAAAAGCAGCAGCTCGGAATGAAATCCATCCACGGTGAGATAGCCAAAGGGCATGGCGCCGCGCTCAACCAAAGCGTATTCCGGCAGCATCGCCGCATAGTCATCGCCGAGGATTGGCTCATCGACACCAACCGAGTCCGGGTGCTGGCGACGCTGTTTGCCCTCTTTCAGGTTGCGCAGCAGAACCCAACTCGGGGCAAGGTTGGAGACCAAGCGCAGATAGTTGGATGCCACCGGGGGCTCCATTTCCTGGAAGGAGATGAAGTTGACGAAGAGATCGATGGTGCCCTGGAGCCTAGGCAGTTGCCAGGACATCAATACCGAGATCGGCGGCAGGTTGCCGATCTCGAGTGTGTCGGCATCTCTGGTTTGGGAGTAGCCGAGCACCCGGTCATCGCCCACGGCTTGGCGAAGGTACCATTCCGCCACCGTCGCCGTTGGCGGGATATCGATGTCGATGTAGCGCCAGTCCGTTAGGCCGGCTTGGCTCAGAATCTCGCCGAGTGTGCCAAAGCCGCCGCCGATCTCGAGCACCGTCCGGGGCACCGGCTCGCTCGGGACTTCTCTGGCTATGTACCGTTTCAGCATCACGAGTCCGAGCAGGTAGTTGAGAGCAGAGCGAGAGTAGCGCCGCTCACCGATAGAGTGCTGCTCCAACGGCCCCCCCCCCCTGGATTCAGTGAAGGTATGGAGATGGGGTAGTCGGCTTGGGTCATCCGCGGCTTGCAGCACGCGAAGGTCGGCCAGAGCTGCAGTACGCCCACTCAGCATCTGCTCCAGGGCAAGCGTCGCTTTGACGGCCGCAGGATTGCGGTTACGGAATCCCTCGAGCAACCTTGCCTGCTCTTCGGCACTGATGCCGCTGGTGGGAGCGCCATAGTTGGGCACAAAGAAGCCAAGACAGCGTGGATTAGCACGAAAGCGCTCGACACCCTCGGCAAGCAGGCTTTTTGTGATTTCAGCGGATGCACGGGCCCAGAAGGCCGTTGGCTGATAGAGCGGGTCTTGCTCGACAAGGTCCCGACGAGCGACCTCAAGCTCTTTCGCGAAGTCCATCTAGGCGTACCTCCAAATATTCATGTCAACGATGACTGGACGGCGCTTCCGTCAGTCGTTGCGGATGCCGTTGCTGGCAGTGCGGGTGAGGATGATGGCGAGGTTCGTTGGTTGTTGGTTATTGGGTGTTGGTTTGGGGACGGCGCTGTTCTTGCGTCTGTGGTATTGGTCAGTGTTGGGCGTCGGCGCGGTCGTCAGGCCTCAAAGATGTCGTCAAGGGCTTGGGCGTTGAGGAGGCGCTTGGACCATTCGAGCAGGGTCTCGGCGTCGGCGGTCTGGATGCGCGGGCGCTCGACGTCACTGAGGGGGCCAAGCTTCAGGCTGAGCAGGCTGATGAGCATATGCGCTTGGCCCTCTTGGCGGCCGAGGCGTTCGATACTGGTGATGTAAGGCATGTTGGCTTGCTCCTCGAAGGCGATCAATTCGCACTTGAATTCATGCTCCAATCCCGGTGGTAACTGGAGCAGCCAATCGATCACGCGAAACAGTTCCAGGGTATCCTCATGCGCGTGGCCGCGTGGGTAGAGCAGCCGCACCAGGTGCAGCTTCCAACGCTTGCGGATCGCGACCTCCTTGCTCTCCTGCGCCTTCAGGTGCGCCATGACGACCACGGCGAAGGGCTTGGGGTCGGCTTCGAGCGCGTCCCAGCGGGCGAGCAGATCGAGCAGCTTGTGGGTCGGGTAGCGAAAGTCTAACGCACAGCCCCAGCGCTCGCGTCGATAGGCATCTGGGCGAAAGCTGGCCGTGGCATCGGCTAGCACCGCCAGGCTCACGACGTCGGTCCGGTACTTGTCGAACAGCCGGTCGTGGTAGACGGGCATCAGGCGCTCCGTGTCGGCGTTCGCGATGACGTCATCGAGGAATCTGGCGACGGCAAGACGCCTGTCTGTTGCCTCTGGTCAGTGTGATCAGGCCGCGGGGTGGAATCCAGGTATCAAGGGTCACTGTCTTGTGGCAGGGCCTCACCCCGAAGGTACAAGGTATCCGGCGAAATATCGATCTCGTCAGTCCAAGTGACTGTGCCGTTCTCGACCTTGGCCGACATGAAGAGGTTACCTTCGCGCAAAACCGAAAACGCGGGATAATCGAGCAGTGAACTCATATCAAACCGCTTTACCTCGCCGTCAGCGAACTGTACTTCTAGTCTGAAGTCGATGAATGTTTTGACCTTGACGACATCTGGGGTCATGGCTCGGGTCTCAACGTAATGGGTCAATTTTGAAGGGGGTTTGCCCTTCGCTGGCGAGTTGCCAATCGGCCATCAGCTCATCCTGGTGGATTGCAACCCAGGCTTGCAGGAGTTTCATCTGCTTTCCGGGAAGCGAACCGTCTAGAAGCTACCCATCCGGAATATGCAAAACGGCCTTATGCTCATTGTAACGGACATGAATATGCGGGCTGTGATGTCGATCGGTATCGAGCGCATATAGGCTGACGATGATCCCGTAGAACATGCTGATCGTCGGCATCAGAAAAGCTCCGCTTCAGTAGGGGATACCCTTCGGCATCTGTGGCTCGGATCATCCCAGTCGCAGAACAGGTCCACGTGCCGCGCCCAAGCCTCCCGCTTGGCTGCGAGCTCTTGGTTGATGGCCGATTGTGGCACGGCTTGGTTGTGGGCGGCCAGCTCGGGATGGCGCGCCATCCAGTCGAGCGCGTCGTCGAGCGCGATGGGCTCGCCCTGCCAGAGCGCGGTGTAGAGGTGCTGCATCATCTCGTAGTCGGCGGCTTCATCCACCGTCACGCGCCTGTTGGCGTCCGTGAGCGCCTTGGGCGGGTGCAGGCCGATGATGCGAAATTGCTCGGGGTGCTCGGCCAGGTAGCGCGAGCCGACGTGCTCCAAGTCGTCCGGGTGGGTGGAGCGCTCAGCGACGACCTTAAGCGAGCGGGTCGAGTGGACGCCTTGCCCGCCGAGCGCGGGGGCCGGCGCCGACAGCCAGGTCTGATCGCCGCCATGAGCCTCGAGGCCCTGGATCTGTCGATCGATGAAATCCGGGGCGATCAGTGGGCAGTCGCCGGTGATGCGCACGCAGTAGGGATGCCGATGCGCGTCGAGAACCTCCAGGTAGCGGCTGAGCACGTTGTGCAGGCTGCCGCGATGGCAGGGTATGTCGTCCTGGGCACGAAAGTCCGCGAGCGCGTCATCGCTGGGCTCGACAGAGGTGGCAACCACGACCTGATCCACCCGCTGACAGGCCCTGGCACGTTGAACGATATGCCAGATCATCGGCTGCCCCGCGAGTGGTTTGAGTACCTTGCCGGGGAGACGGCTGGAGGATAGGCGGGCCTGGATGATGGCGATGGCTGGCATTGGTTGCTCTTGGCTCGTTTGCGCTTTAGCTCAACCGAGTGTTGGCATCAGGTTGCGTCGAAACACTGCGATAGACAAGGTTTCAATGACAGCGTCTTGCTGCACTTCGGTCATGGTCGGAAAGAGCGGCAGACTGATCGCCTGGCTATAGTAGCCCTCGGATATGGGGAAGTCGCCCAGCCGGAACCCGAGGCGCAGGTAGTCGGGCTGGGTATGGACGGGGATGTAATGCACGTTCACACCAATCCCGGCCTCGCGTAGGTCCTCAAAGATGCCACGCCGGTTGGCGCCAACCTGGATCGGATACAGGTGCAGCGCGGAACGGTGGCACGAGTCGCGATAGGGAATGCTAATTGGCATTTTCGCCAGCAGACGGTCGTACCGGCTCGCTAGGACATGGCGCTGCTCAATGTAGTCTTCCAGGCGCTGGAGTTGACTGAGCCCAAGCGCGGCTTGGATGTCGGTCATGCGGTAGTTGTAGCCGAGCTCGATCTGTTGGTAGTCCCAGGGGCCGGCGGGCTTGCCTTGCATGAGGGCCGGGGCACGGGTGATGCCGTGGGTACGCAGGCGGGCCATGCGCTCGGCCAGTGCTAGGTCGTTGGTTGTGGCCAGACCGCCCTCCCCCGTGGTGATGATCTTGACCGGGTGGAAGCTGAAGACGGTGATGTCGCTAAATCGGCAATTGCCGACCGGCTCACCCTGGTAGCGTGCACCGATCGCGTGGGAGGCGTCCTCAATGACTCGAAAGCCGTAGCGATGGGCAAGGACGCCAATGGCCTGCATGTCGCACGGCTGGCCGGCGAAGTGCACCGGGACAACGATCTTCGGCAGGGTTCCAGCCGTCTCCGCCTGTTCGAGTTTGGCTGCCAACGCCTCGACACTGAGATTGTAGGTGCGTGGGTCGATGTCGACGAAGTCGACGTCGGCTCCGCAGTAGCGAGCGCAGTTGGCCGAAGCAACGAAGGTGTTGGGGGAGGTCCAAAGCCGGTCGCCGGGTCCGAGATCGAGGGCCAGGCAGGCGGTGTGCAGGGCGCTGGTGGCGCTATTGACGGCGATGCCGTGGGCCGCGCCGCAGTAGTCCGCTATGGCTTGCTCGAAGCGCGGGATCGCTGGGCCTTGGGTCAGGTAGTCGGAACGCAGGACGGCCTCAACCGCGGCGATGTCGGATTCGGTGATGTCTTGGCGGCCGTAGGGGAGCATTTGGTTATCGGTTATTGGGTGTTTGTTATGTGTTTTTGTTTGGTTTGTTGTTGGCTTGGGTGGCGTTGCTTAGATGGATGCGGATGGCATCGACTAGGGCTTGTGCGTCAACAATGTCTTGGGCAGCTCGCTCTGCTGAAATTGTGGCTGCTGCGTCGTAATCTCCGAGCTGACGGTCTTCGAAGAGTCTGGTCAGGGTGCGGGTGAATACTGGAGCAAACAGGCTTGTGCGGACATAGTTTTTGTTGAATCGTCCAATCAGCTGGGCATGGCTTGAGAAGCTGTTTCCGGCTGCAAGATGGAGTGCGCTTACGGCGTGAAAGGCTGCGTAATAGGCACGGGATACCGCATCGCCGTGTAGACCCGAAGCCTGCAGCACTGCGGCGGCTTCCAGCTTGTTCTGGGCGGCGGCAAGCAGCGCCTCGCTTTCGAGGTTCATAGGCGGACGGCTTCTCGGGCGATGTTTTTCGCAAGCGGGTAGCCTTGACTTCGCTGCCACTCGTCTTCCGTCCTCACGATGGTTGCTACCAGGGCGTCGTGATGGTCAAGGATGTCGACCTGTACGTCGAGGATGCTATCGCGAATGGCTTGTGTATTCTCGTCTACGAGGATCAGGACATCGTAGTCCGACGTCTCGCGCGCATCGCCCCGCGCACGCGAGCCGAACAGCCAGATGCCGCGTAGATGCGGGCCAAGGCGTTGGGCTAGGGACTGCTGCAGTGCTTGAGTGACGGGGTTGGGAGGCATGGGGTTATTGGTTATTGGTTATTGGTTATTGGGTGGTGGGTGGTGGGTGGTGG
>NZ_JBBWVD010000002.1:0-306731 GCF_041903745.1 Thiocapsa sp. C2-2m
ACCCCGAACCCTATGACCAACTCCCCACCCGCCCGCGACGCCCTCGACGACAAGACCAACCGCATCTTCGCCGGCAAGGTGGTTCGCAAGGATCTGGTCCGCAAGGTTAAAGTCGGCGCCAACGTCCCGGTCTTCGTCCTGGAGTACCTGCTCGGGAAGTACTGCGCATCATCGGACGAGATGGCGATCCAGATGGGTCTGCAGGTGGTCAACGACACCCTGGCCGACAACTACATCCGCCCGGACGAGAGCACGAAGGCCCAGAGCAAGGTCAAAGAGAACGGCCGTCACACCTTCATCGACAAGGTGAAGGTCCGTCTGGTGGACTCCCAGTACTGGGCCGACGTGACGAATTTCGGGCACAACCACGTCCATATCCCCGACCACTATGTGCGCGACTTCGATCGGCTTCTGACCGGCGGCATCTGGGCGCAGGTGGACATGCGCTTCGAATACGACGAGGAGACCAAGGGTAAGAACCCCTTCTGGATCGACAAGCTCACGCCGATCCAGCTCGCCAGTTTCGATCTGGATGAGTACCGTCGGCTGCGCGCGGAGTTCACCACCGACGAGTGGCTCGACTTCATCCTGCGCAGCATGGGTTACGAGCCGACGGCGATGGAGCGGCGGCTCAAGCTTCTGTTCCTGATCCGCCTGATCCCGCTCTGCGAGCGTAACTACAACCTGGTGGAGCTCGGTCCGCGCGGCACCGGCAAGAGCTATGCGGTGCAGGAACTCTCGCCCTACGCCGCCCTGCTCACCGGCCCGACGACCGTGGCCAACCTCTTCGGCCACATGAACGGCAAGCAGAAAGGCATGCTGATGATCTGGGATGTGGTCGGCTTCGACGAGGTCGCCGATCTGCAGAAGATGCCCAAGGAGGTCATCACGACGCTGAAGACCTTCTGCGAGTCCGGCCAGTTCCAGCGCGGCCAGGAGGCGATGGCGGGCTATGCCAGCATCGCCATGTTCGGCAACACCCAGCAGCCGATCGACGTCATGGTGCAGACCGGTCACCTGTTCGCGCCCATGCCGGACGTGATCCGCGACGACATGGCCTTTATCGACCGGCTGCACTTTTATCTTCCTGGTTGGGAAGTGCCCAAGATGCGCAACGAGCACTTTACCGACCATTATGGCTTCGTGGTCGACTATCTGGCCGAGGCCCTGCGGGAGCTGCGCAAGCACAATTTCACCGAGATCATCGACCACTATTTCGCGCTGGGATCACACCTGAACGCCCGCGATCGCAAGGCGGTGCGGCGAACTGTATCGGGGCTGGTGAAGATCCTCCACCCGCATGGGCAGGTGTCTCGCGAGGATCTCGGCGAGCTCCTGGAGCTGGCCCTGGAAGGCCGTCGCCGGGTGAAGGAGCAGCTCAAGAAGATGGGCTCCTTCGAGTACTACCAAACCTCCTTCAGCTATCTGGTGAACGACACGGGCGAAGAGAAATTCGTCGGGGTGGCGGAGCAAGGCGGTCGAGATCTCATTTCGGCCGATCCGCTGCCGCCGGGGACGCTCTACACCGCTTCGGTCAGCGGAGACGGCACGGTTGGTCTCTACCGCGTCGAGATCACGCTCTCGTCCGGAACCGGGAAACTGAAATTCGCCGGTGGCGTGAGCGGATCCATGAAGGAGTCCGTCAACCGCGCCTTCAGCTTTCTCTGTGCAAGCAAGAGCGCCTTCGGCGTGCCGCGCGAGCTGGATACCTCCGACTTCCACGTCGAGGTCATCGATCTGCTCGGCAACAAGGTCGAGGCGGAGATCGGCGTCGCCTTCTTTGTCGCGGCCTATTCCGCGTTGCGAAAGGCGCCGCCCCAGCCTGCACTGCTGGTGCTCGGAGACATGAGCATCCAGGGCAACATCAAGCCCGTGCGCTCCCTCACCGAGCCGCTCCAGGTCGCCATGGACAACGGCGGCAAACGCGCGCTGATCCCGATCGAAAACAAGCGGCAGTTCCTGGACGTGAACCCGGACGTGCTCGAGCACGTCGATCCGGTGTTCTTCGGCGACATGCGCCAGGCGGCGTTCAAGGCACTCGGGCTCACCTGACTGCGAGGGACTCGCCTTAAGGCGATTTCCGCAAAACTCCCTACCAGTAGGTTGTGCTGACGATAGGAAGCACAACTTGCGCCGACGGTTGGTTGTGCCTCGCACAGCTCGGCACAACCTACGCCCTTGGAATAAGGGTTCCCTGAATTCGCCTAAGATCGATCGGATGAAGACGAGATCAGCGCGGTCGTGGCTGAACCCTCAGTCCGGTCCGTTTTTTGATATTCTCACGAAGGGGAAGTACCCCTAAGGCTAGCGGCAAAGTTGGAGCATCGTTGCGAACGCCGAGCCACGGCTCGGCTTGGAAGCGTCTCTACCGACGCCGGTGGTGTCGGGCTGCAAAGCCACTTGCTGATCATTGTTCAGTGTCGATACCATTAATGAGCCGAAGCCGCGGCTGCTGAAGTATCGACGCTTCGGGGGCGACGCTAATAGTCGGCAGTGAGCTCGACTTTGTCATAAACCTCGGCCATCGACAGCTCGGTGGCGAGTTCTGTCAACGGGATGCATTCACCGGGGTTGGTATAGACGGAAAGCAGCCAGTCACCGCTCTGCTGGCGCAGGAAGAGCTCGGCGCTCACCCGGTGCTGGGAAAGCAACAGATAGGCTCGCAGGCTGGGGATGGACCTGTAATAGGCGAACTTATCTCCCCGATCATAAGCCTCTGTGCTGTCGGAGAGGACCTCGACGATGAGTGCGGGGTTCGTGATGATATCGCGGCGGTCATCCAAAAATTGTCGTTCTCCGCAAACCGCCATTACGTCCGGATAGGCGCCTAGTTTGGCGGACTCGACGCGGACCTTCATGTCGCTGGTGTAAACGTAGCAGGGGCGGCCCTTGAAATGATTCCCCAGCTCCCGAAGGACGTTTCCGCAGATTAGGTTGTGCGCCTCGGATCCGCCCGCCATGGCGAAGACCTCGCCATTCAAATATTCGGTACGTCCCTGATCCGATGCACGTTCGGCGGCGAGCCAGTCTGCGAAATCAAGGTGATGTTTGGGCTGAAGAGACATGATTGGACTCCGGGTCCGGACCGAAACAACGACTGAACGAGTTTGCACGCGGATCGTGACTGGGGACTGAACATACCCCGCAATGTCTGCTCGAACAAGCATCCGATCGGACTCGGCGGTCTTTTTCGATCAACCGTCGCCGGCGATCTCGACGCGAATCGACGGCGCAATCGATTCAATGGAAGGTACACGAACCTCGAGATCGTCCATCGCGGCGAGAACAAGCGCCATGACAAGCGCATGCGCGCGAGCAACGTCCTCGGCATCGAATTGGTGGAAGCCTTGGTAGTCCGCACGCAGTCGGTCGGCCTCGAGCTGTCCGAGCGTCTTCAGGTGCTGCCGATCGAAGGCTCCGGATCGGACGAAGTGGGCCGCAAAGAGCCGCTGCGTGCCTTCATGCGTCTTCGTCTCCAACCCATGGCTGAACAAAAGGGCGCGGACTGCGTGAAACGCGGCGTAATAAAGGTTGGAGATGCATTTACGATGGACGCCGACCTGACGATTCGCGCGGAAGCTGCGCAACTCGTCGAGCAGCAGCCCCAGCTCGTCGGTTACTGCACTTAAGCGCTCGTCTTCGCCCATAGCTCGATCCCCTCTCGCATGATGTCGTCCAGCAGTCGGCGGCTCGTCCCGTCGCCGTCGCGGATGACGATGGGCCGCAGGTGAGGAAGATCCTCCGAGCCCTCTTGAGCGGACTCGGCGATGTCGGTCAGGCCTCGCGCGATCGATCGGTGCGCATCGCGCGAGACGAAGACCGCGAGATCCAGGTCCGAGTCCTCGCCACCCTCGCCCCGAGCGCGGCTGCCGAACACCAGGATACGCTCGATGGCCGCGCTGCCGAGCCGGTGCAGACTGTTTGCGACGAAGGTCGCCAACAACTGCTGCTCGCCGGGTGTAAAGGGAGCGACTTCCGGGCGAATCGTCGAGTCGAAAAGGCTTGATCGGGTGGGCATTGCGAGATTCTGCCCTCGATCGGGCTCGTCGTCGACGGCGGTCATAATGGATGTGGCCGTCACGTCGCATGCGCGACATGACGGCATCCTTTGCGCTAGGCAGCGCTTGCTTGCGGTTCCGGGTCGGGCGGGTCGCGGCTCGGTGCGACACCTTTGAACCAGGTTACATAGAGGGTCGGCAGAAAGACCAGCGTGAGCAGCGAGGCGACGGCGAGGCCGCCCATGATGGCAAAGGCCATCGAGCCCCAGAAGACCGTGGGCGCAATCGGGATCATCCCAAAAATGGTCGAGAGCGCCGTCAGCATGATCGGCCGGAAACGCGACAGGCTGGCCTCGACCACCGCATCCCAGACGCTCTTGCCGGCGTTGCGCTCGGCCTCGATCTGGTCGATCAGGATGACCGCGTTCTTGGCGATCATGCCGACCAGGGCGAGGATGCCGAGGATGGCGACGAAGCCGAGCGGTTTGCCGGAGGCCAGCAGGGCGCCGACCACGCCGATCAGGCCCAGCGGCACCAGGCTCAGGACCATGAAGAGCCGCGCAAAGCTCTTGAGCTGGAAGATCAACAGGGACAGCATGAGCAGGATCATCACCGGCACCACAGCGAAGACCGAGGCTTGCGACTCGGCGCTCTCCTCGACCGCGCCCCCCAGCTCGATGCGATAGCCCTTGGGCAGGGTCGCGTTCAGCGCCGCGATCGGCTCGGCCAGATCAGCCACCACGGTCTCCGGCAGCATCCCCGGCGTGACATCCGCCTGAACCGTCAGCGTTGGAACCCGGTCACGCCGCCACACCAGCGGGTAGTCCTGACCGTACTCGAAGGTTGCGAACTGGCTGAGCGGGATGGTGCGACCGTTGGGCAGCGACACCGGCAGACTACGCAGTGTCTCGACCGACAGACTCTGTCCCCCACGTTCGCGCGCCACCACGTTGATCAGATAGATATCGTCGCGGACCTGGGTAATGCCGGTACCCGAGATATTGGCGTTAAGCGCGGTGGCGACCGCCTGAGAGCTCAGTCCCAATTGCCGCGCCTGATCCTGATCGATACGGATATGCAGCTCGCGCCCCGGCTCCATCCAGTCGAAATTGACGCGACGCGCACCCGGGTGGCCCGCCACGACATCCGCGAGCTGCATCGCGATGTCGCGCAGCTCCGTCGGACTCGGACCCATCACGCGGTATTGCAGGGGCCAGCCGACCGGCGGTCCCAGCTCCAGCGGCGACACCCGTCCAACTACCTCCGGAAAGCGCTCCGCCAGCAGTTGTTCGAGTCGCGGCTGGAGACGTTCGCGCGCCTCGATATCCTGAGTCACGATCACGGCCTGGGCGAAGAAGGGGTTGGCCAACTGCACGTTCAGCGGCAGATAGAAGCGTATCGCGCCCTGGCCAATGTAGGTGCTCCAGCGTTCGATCTCGGGTGCGAACTCGGGGTCATCGCGCAGGATCTGCTCGAACTCGTCGACCAGACGCTCGGTCGCATGGATCGAGGCATTTTGCGGCAACTGAAGGTCGACCAGGAGTTCGGGGCGATCGGAGGAGGGGAAGAACTGGCGCGGCACCTGGCTCAACCCCACGATGGCGACAACGAAAATCACCAGCGTCAGGCCGATAGTGAACCAGCGCGCACGCATCGCCGCCGTCAGAAAGCTCCGATAGATGGCGACCGTGCGGTTCGGCTTATCGCTCGCCCCGGCCTTGGGCGGGCGCAACAGCGTCATGCCGATCAAGGGGGCGAACATCATGGCGACAATCCAGGAGGCGATCAGCGCGATCCCGACCACCGCGAAGATCGAAAAGGTGTACTCGCCCGCGGAACTCTGGGCGAAGCCGATGGGCACGAAGCCGGCGATCGTGACCAGGGTGCCGATCAACATCGCGAAGGAGAGATGGGTGTAGGCATAGGTCGCCGCGCTCAGCTTGTCGTCACCGACCGCCAGACGCCGGCTCATGGCGTCGATGGTCGTCATGGCGTCGTCGACCATCAGGGCCAGGGCGATGATGAGCGCGCCGAGCGAGACCCGTTGCAGGTCGATGTCGACGATGTCCATCATCGGAAAGACCACGGCGAGCGTGAGCGGGATGGTGATGGCCACGACCGTGCCGGCCCGCGCGCCCAGTGCGATGAAGCTGATGACGAGCACGATCGCGATCGCCTGCCAGAGCGAGGTGGTGAACTCGTTGATGGCCAGATCCACCGTCAGGGGCTGATCCGCCACCAGTCGAGGCTCGATGCCGAGCGGCAGATCAGCCTTGATGTCGGCGATGGCCCGGGCAATGTTGCGCCCCAGCGCCAGGGTATCGCCGCCGTCGCGCATGGCGATCGCCAGGGCGATGGCGGGTTCTCCATTGATGCGGAACATGGGTTGGGGTGGATCGGAAAAGCCGCGGCGCACATCGGCGATGTCGCGCAAACGCAGCATGCGGTCGCCGACGGCGAAGGTGACGTCGGCGATATCCTGCTCGGTCCCGAAGGCGCCAGAGACCCGCAACGCGATCGACTCATCGCTGGTACTGAGAACGCCCGCCGGGCTGACGAGATTCTGGGCGCGCAATGCGCCGATCAAGGTCGCGGGGTCAAACCCCAAACCGGCGAGTCGCTCAACCGAAAAGTCGATATAGATGACCTCGTCCTGGGCGCCGAGGATGTCGATCTTGGAGACGTCGGGAACCGTGAGGAGCTGGGAGCGCACGTCCTCCACCGTGTCGCGCAATTCACGATGGGTGAAGCCATCGGCGGTGAAGGCGTAGATGATCCCGAAGGTGTCGCCGAATTCGTCATTGAAGAAGGGTCCGACGATCCCCTGAGGCAGGGTGTGTCGCATATCGCCCACCTTCTTGCGCACCTCGTACCAGGTGTCGGAGACCGCCCGGCCCTGTGTGCTGCCCTCCAGATCGACAAAAATGGTGGTGGTTCCGGCGCGGGTGAAACTGCGCAGGTTGTCCAGATTCGGAACCTCCTGCAGGGTGCGTTCGAGGCGCTCGGTGACCTGCGCGATGGTCTCGTCAAGAGTGGCGCCGGGCCAGATCGCCTTCACGACCATGGTCCGGAAGGTAAAGGGCGGATCCTCCGCCCGTCCGAGCTTGTAAAAGGAGCTCACCCCGGCAACGAGCACGGCGAGCATGATGAAAATGGTGACCGAGCGGTGGCGAATGGCCCAGTCGGAGAGATTGAACCGGCTCATGGCTGGTCTCCGATCGCGTCTCCGATCGGCTCCGGACTCGCGGCTGCAGCCGGCTCACCGAGCAGACGCACGGCCTGGCCGGGGCGCAGGGTCTGAACGCCCGCCGTCACCACCAGCTCGCCCGAGTCCAGACCCTGGGCGATCAGCACCCGATCGAGCTCAAAGCGTGCCACGTCGACATTGCGCAGGGCCACGGTGCGCGTCTCCGGGTCAACCGTCCACACCGCCGGCGCGCCCTGGGACCTGCTCAACGCCGAGGTCGGGACAGCGATCCCCGTAACCCCGCCGAGCTGGATGCTGCCGGTCACGGTGGAGCCGAGCCGCATCGCCTCCGGCGGACTGGCGAGACCCACCCGAACCTTGAAGGTCCGCGTCACTGGATCCGCCTGGGGCGAGACCTCGCGGACCCGGCCGGTGGTGCTGACCTTAGGATCGGAGCTCAGCGCAACGGTCACCTCATCCTCGGCGGAGGCCGCCTCGATCACCCGCGCCGGCACGTCGAAGACCGCATCGCGTCCACCCTCGCGGGCGAGCTGCACGATCATGCGCCCGGCCGCAACCACCTCGCCCGGCTCCGCCCCGCGGGCGGTGACGATACCCGGCCCGTCGGCGATCAGGGTCGTGAATCCAAGCTGGTTCTCGGCCGTCCTGACCTGGGCCTCGGCCGCCTCCACTTGGGCTTGGGCGGCGTCGCGTGCCTCGACGGCGCGGTCGAACTGGGCGCGGGCGACGAAGCCTCGTGGCAGGAGCGGTTCGTACCGCTCCACCGTATTGCGCGTCTCGACCAGGCGCGCCATGGCTGCGGCCAGATTCGCCCGCGCCGCGTCGATCGCGTTGCGCTCGTTGACCGCGTCGAGACGGGCGACGATCTGCCCCGCGCGAACCTGATCGCCCACGCTGACGGTGCGCTCGATCAATTGTCCGCCGACCCGAAAGGCCAGGGCCACGTCATCCTGCGCCTGGACGTTGCCGGTCAGGGTCACGGTCTCGCCGCCCGGCAGCTCCTCGGCCGTGATGACCCTGACCGGGCGGATGGGCTCGGGGATGGATTGCGACTCTTCGACAGGCTGGCATGCGGTGAGCAGCGCGAGGATCGCCGGGAACACGAGTGCACGGGGCAAGGAGGCGCCGGTCCCGAAGGCCAAGCGCGGCTTGTCGCCGCGCGGGGACGAGATCAAGTTTTCCACAAGAACATCTCCGGTTGAATGGTGAACGGCGATCCCGGACGGCATTGCCGAACATGGACTGATGATCAAGGATCGTGCGGGCGCGAACAAGCGCAAAGCATGATCCTCAAACGCATCCGAGAACGAAGGGTATTCAGGACTGACGGCGTGCCCAAGCCGCCAGACTGAGCGTCGCCGCGCCAATCGCCAGGACCGGCACGAGATCCCCCGACAGCTTGCGCCAGTCGAAGGCGCCGGACATCGCCGCCGCGACGGCCCCACCCCCGTCGATGCCCAGTCGGCCAATCCCCACCAGATCGAACGGCGCGGACGGCAGCAGTCCAAGCAACAGCGCGCAGAGTGCCAACCCCAGCACGACACCCTCTTGCGCCAACCCGGGGCGTTTGTCTGGCGTCAGTGGCTGCGCCGGACGGGCCAACGCATGGCCGAGCACCCAGAACAGATAGGCGGCGGTGAGCAGCCCGCCCGCCTGCATCACCAGCCCCCACCACCAGAATCCGCTCCCGTCGGCTGCGGAGGTCAAGAGCGTCTTGGTCAAATAGCCGCCGCTCGGTTGCAACCCAACCAGCGACAGTCCGGCCAGCCCAAAGGCCAGGACGGTGATCGGCAGGACGCGACCGATGCCACCGAGGCCCTGGATCCGGTCGTGACCGAGCGCCCCGGCGATGAGGCCGGCGGCCATGAACATGGCGGCCTTGGCGCAGGCATGCGAGACCACCTGGAGCATGCCGCCGGTCAAGGCGACGGACTCGTGGCTCGCGGCCAGCGGAAAGATCAGGAACAGATAGCCGATCTGGGCCACGGTCGAATAGGCGATGAGCAGCTTGAGCCGGACCTGCCGCAGGGCGACTAGGTTGCCGAACAGGATGGCACCCGCACCCAGGACGCCGAGAATCTGGGCCCCCGGTAACGATAGGAGTCCGGGCATCAGATCGAACCAGATGCGCAGGATCAGAAAGAAGGATGCCTTGACGACCAGCGCGGACAGGATGGCGCTGGCGGCGGGTGGCGCACCGGCATGCGCCGGGGGGAGCCAGAGATGAAGCGGAAAGAGGGCAGTCTTGGCCAGCAGTCCGACAGTCATCAGGGCGGCGGCCCCGATGACGGCGGGCGGCAGTTGGTCCGCATCCGCCATCCGGTGCGCCAGCAGGGCGATGTCCAGGGCGCCGTAGGTGCCGTAGAACAGCACCGCACCCAACAGGTATAGCACCGAGCCCAGGAGCGCGAAGAGCAGATAGCGCAGGGCCGCCGCCAGGGTTTCGGCCCGTCCGTCCAGGGCGACCAGGGGCACCGCGGAAAAGGTCAGGATCTCCAGCGCGACGAACAGCGTGAAGAGATCCTGTGCCAGAAAGACCGTGTTCATCCCACTCCAGATCCCCAGCAGGAGCAGCCAGAACACCAGCGATGTCCGTGTCTCGGATGCGCCTGCGGGAGGTCGGAAGGCCCGCTGACCGTAGATCCCAACCGCTAGGATCACAACCGCCGTGGTGACCAGCATCACGGCCGAGAGTCCGTCCGCCTTGAGCGCCACGCCCAGCGGAGGCGCCCAGCCCCCGAGCTGGTAGTGCAGGGCTTCGCCGCCCGTCAGCAAGACGGCGGCGATGGCGACGGCGACCGCGAGTCCCGGCAGCATCAACGCCAGGACGACACGGCCCAGGAAGCGTCCACCAAGGATGGGCGCCAGCAGCAGACCGATTACCGGAAACAGCAGCGGGAAGAGCAGGAGCGTGCCACCCAGATCAGTCAGATCAGTGATCAGGGTGGACAGGATGGAATGGATCTCCATTAGGGCGCTCGCTCGCTTGAGGCGGTCTGATCCTTGGCGAGCACCGGTGCCTGGGTGAGCGCCGGTGCGCGCGGCTCATCGCCCTCCAGGGTCCCGCGGCAACTCGTCTCGGCGAGCCGCACCAGCAGTGCGACGGCGATGGCGGTGGCCGCGAAGGCGACGACCAGACCGGTGATGATCAGGGCCTGGGGGACCGGGTCGCCGTCGCTGCCGCTGCCGGCCAGCGCGAGCACGCCCCCGCCCCGTCTGGCGATCACCCCGAACAGCAGGAAAACGCCGCTGCCGATGAGATTGAAGGCAAGGATCTTGCGCAGGACGCCCGGTTGGCAGATGAGACCGTAAAGCCCCAGTCCGATCAGCGCGGCGGCGCAGAGTCCATACAGGGTCGGGCCAGTCACGATCGCCTCCCGGCGCGCGATTCAGCCGCCGGCGGTCCGGCGAGCAGCAGCCCCAGAATCACCGCGACAGAGAGGGTCAGGACCGCTTCGATGATCAGGATCAGCGGTTTGGCGTATCCCTCCGGATAGCCCAGGAAGGCGTCCGCGAGCCAGACGCCGGCCACGCCGATGCCAATGAACACGAGGCTGCCGATCACAACCAGGACACGCATTGGGCGATTGCTCAGGGTCGGAGGCTCACGCAGGCCGGCCATCATGATCAGCACCCACATCGCCGCCAGCACCGTGGCGCCCTGGAACTTGCCGCCCGGATGGTCGGCCCCGTTCCACACGAGGTGGATGCCGACCAGGATCCCGAAGGGCGGCAGGAGCTGAGCCAGCAGGGTCAACGCCGGACCCGGACGCGGGCGGGGCAGGAACCCCGGTTGTTCGCCCCAGGCGGAATCGGTCGCCAAGGACCAGACGCCGATCAGGGCGAGCACCAGGACCACGGACTCCAGCAGGGTGTCGATGGCGCGATGGGCCAGCAGCACGCCGGTCACCGGATTGAGCATGCCGGTGGGGGGGAGGTTCTCCGCCACCAGCGGGGCCAGAGTCGGGCCGGGCTCCGGCAGTGTCAGCACCACGGCGGCGAGCGCGGCGGCGACGGCGGCGCATAGCAGGCCGATCAGAACCCGCAACCAAAGGGCGGGGCGGCGCGCCCGTTCCGCTGCCTCGAACGGGGCTAGACGCGCCGCCGCGCCGAGCAGCAGGAGTCCGGTGAGACCGGTTCCGAGGGCAGCCTCGGTCATGGCGACGTCCACGGCCGCCAGTCGCACCCAGACGATCGCCAACAGGAGTCCATAGGCGACGAAGCCAACCACGGCACCGTAGGCCGCGCGGGCGACCGTGACCCAGACAGCCAGACCCAGAACCAGGAGCGCCAGCGCCGCATCGACCGCCAGGGTGCTAATCATGTCGAGACCCTGCTCCATCATCCCGCTGCGGCGCGCGGACCAGATCGGGCCGGTCCCAGTCGGGTGGCCGCACCGCGCCCGCCAGGAGCTGACCAACCGTGGCGCCCGAGAGGAGGGCAAACAGCCAGACCGCGAGCAGACCAAGCGCGGCCAGCGGTGAGTTGACCTGGGGCAGCAGACCCAGGACCACCAGCCCCAGCCCCAGGTTGTCCGCCTTGGTGAGCGCATGCAGCCGGGTCAGCGTATCGGGAAAGCGCAACAGCCCGACCGTGCCGGCCAGAAAGAAGATCGCCCCCAGCGAGACGGCGACAATGGTGAACAGATCCAACGCCAGAGCCAGGTTCATCCGGCGTTGTCCCGATCCGGCGTCTGGAGGGCTGGTTCGGCCGTGTCGGTCGAGCCATCCGCTGCGGCCCCATGGCGGTCGCGGCGCGTCGCGCCGGTGACGAAGGCGACCGAGGAGAAGGCGGCGAGTAAGGCCAGCAGCAGGGCGACCTCGGCCACCGCCCCCACCCCGCTGGCGACGCCCAGCAGCAGCAGGGCAGCGACGCCGCCGCTGCCGAGGAGCTCGGCCGCCAGCATGCGATCCGTGTTGCCGGGACCGCGCAGGAGCCGAATCAGCCCCAATGCGACGGTACCCAGAATGAAGACGGCCGCGCCGAGCAGAAACTCACTCATCGACGGCGCCCCGGCTCACCCAAACCCGTCTCAGCAAGGCTTCGTCGCGTTCCAGCGACGCGATCACCGGCTGATCCAGATCGAGACAGTGATAGATGAGGTTGCCATCGAGATCCGTCCCCACCGGAAGTGTTCCCGGAATCGAACCGGTGACGGCCCCAAAGGCCGCGCGCCCGGTTCCCGGCGGGAGACGCGTTGGAAAGGCCACGTAGCCGGGTTTCAGGGGGAGGCGTGGATCGAAGGCCCGGCGGGCGACGTCGATCCCCGCGAGGACGGACTGCCACATGAAATGCCCGGCGAAGCGGGTGAGCGCCCCGGCGCGGAACCGCTCCGCTGATGGCGGCAGGAGGCGCAGACTGGCCAGGGTGGCCATCGCGGAAGCCAAGAGCCCGATGCCGAGATCGGCGGCGATGCCGGCCGCAAACCCAGTGGCGGCGGTCTGGCTCAGACTGGGTCCGGAAAGCAGCAGCCAGAAGCCCATGAATCCGCAGCCGCGCGCAAAGGCCACGCGAGCCACGAGAAACACCCCCGCATCGGATCTAGCCATCGGATCGGTTCCAGCGGACTGCTCGGCAAGTCGTCACGCCTTCAGTCTCCGAACCGTATTACTGGAAACTTCCGCGCTGATGCTCGTCCACCAGCACGCCGCCGAGTGCCCCGACACCGGAAACGAGGGATGGTGAAGGGAATCAGTTTCATGTCGTTCTCCTCTCGGTCGTTCTTAGGCGATTTCCGGGAAAGGATCGACCGCCGTGTAGGGGCGAATTCATTCGCCCCGACAGTTCCGACAGGCCTTCCCGGCATGCTCGGACGGGATACCAAGACCAGGGAATCGCCTTAGGTCTCAGAAGGATCCGAACAGCGTTCCCAGCACGATCACCGCCGCCAGCGCAATGATGGCGCCGACGATGGCCACCATGACGATGTCGAGATAGCTCTCCTTGTGGGTCGCGCCGCAGACGGCAAGCAAGGTTACCACGGCGCCGTTGTGCGGCAGGCTGTCCAGGGTGCCGGCTCCGATCACCGCCACCCGGTGCATGAGGGCCGGATCGATCCCAAGCTCGGCGGCGAGCTGCACGTAGGTCGGCCCCAGCGCCTCCAGTGCAATGGTCAGTCCGCCGGACGCCGAGCCGGTGAGCGCGGCCAGGACGTTCGTGGAGACCGCGAGAGACACCAACGGACCGCCCTCGATCCCGAGCACCCAGTCGCGCACCAGCTCGAAGGCCGGCATGGCGGCAACCACGGTCCCGAATCCGACCAGACAGGCGACGCTGATCACCGGCAGGACCGAGGCGTTGAGACCGGCATCCACGGTGTCGCGCAGCCGCGGCAGACGCTTCCAATTGAGTGCAAGCAGGGTGAGGATCGCGGCCAACAGGGCGACGATCACGGACCAGATCCCACCGACGGCTGACGGCGAAGTCGGACCCCAGCGGTCTTCGGCGAGATAACTCAGATCAAGATTGGGCAGGACCAGGAAGCTCATCGCCAGATTGACCATGACGACCACCAGCAAAGGCAGAAAGGCGACGAAGGCCGGGGGCAGATCCGGGCTGACCTGACCCTGCTGAACCTCGGGCGGATCGAAGGTACCGGCAACGGTGGCGCGCTCACGCACCAGCGGATCCCCAACCGCGACGGTCACGGGCTGATCCGGGATCGCGACCGCTGCCCCCTCGTATCCGACGCCGCTGCGGCGCGCCGACGCCTCGCCCCGCCCCAGCCACCAAAGCCCGAACAGCAGCATGATCGCCGCGGCGATCAGGCCGAGACCGGGCGCCGCGAAGGGTGTGGTGCCGAAAAAAGGCATGGGGATGGCGTTCTGAACCGCGGGCGTGCCGGGGAGCGCGGTCATGGTGAAGGTCGAGGTCCCGAGTGCAATGGCTGCGGGGATCAGGCGGCGCGGGATGTTCGCATCCCGGAACAGCGTCTGGGCCATGGGCACCAGCACGAAAAAGGCAACGAACAGGCTCACCCCGCCATAGGTCACCAACGCGCCGGCGAGCACCACCGCCAGGATGGCCCGGCGTGCGCCGAGACGCTCACCCATGAAACGCGCCACGGACTGGACCGAGCCGCTGTCCTCCATCAGCTTGCCGAACAGCGCCCCGAGCAGGAAGATTGGAAAAAACTGGGCGACGAATCCGACCGTGCCCGTCATGAAGGTCTGCGTCCAGTGCGCCAGCAGCGGCTCGCCCGCGAACAGGGCGGCAACCAGGGCGGCAACGGGGGCCAAGAGCAGGACGCTCCATCCGCGATAGGCGAAGCCGATGAGGAGCGCGAGCCCCAGCAGAATACCAATGAGACCCATGGCGAGAGCGCCCTCGAAAAGCTGATCGGATGTTCGTCGCGAGTCTATCATTCTTCGCGAATCGGTCGCCAGATGAGGCGATGGTGATTACGGAAGACGAGACGGCCCGAATACACCTTATCTTCATGGCATTGGCCATCAATGCGTTTACAGTAATCAGATCGTCACGAGCCGAGTATCGGTCAATTCAATCTTGATAATTGAAGGGCTGCGAATGATCGTCATCCCGCGCCACCGTTAGCTGTCTTTCGGCGCGTCCGACGCGTATCATCACTTCATAATCAATCAAGTCTCGACTCTCACCGTGACACAACCCCCAGCGAAAAAAATCGACCTCGGTCTCCAGGGCGGCGGCGCACATGGCGCCTTCACCTGGGGCGTGCTCGACCGCTTGCTTGCCGAGGAGCGACTCGAGATCGAAGGCATCAGCGGCACCTCGGCCGGAGCGATGAACGCCGTGGTTGTGGCCGATGGCCTGGCTGCCGGCGGACGCGAGTCGGCGCGCGAGGCACTCTCGCGTTTTTGGCGCGCGGTGAGCGACGCCGGACGGAACAGCCCAATTCAGCGCACCTGGCTCGACCAGATGCTCGGCCGCTGGACGCTCGACTTCTCGCCGGGCTTCCTCACCATGGACCTGTTGAGCCGGCTGGTCTCGCCCTACGAGATGAACCCGCTCAACATCAACCCCTTGCGAGATCTGTTGGCGGCCAATGTCGATTTTGATCGCGTCAACCGCTGCGATCCGCTGAAGATCTACATCAGCGCCACCAATGTCCGCACCGGCCGTCCGCACGTCTTCAAAAAGCCGAACATCACGGTCGATTCGGTCATGGCCTCGGCCTGCCTGCCGCTGATGTTCCAGGCAGTGGAGATCGACGGCGAAGCCTACTGGGATGGCGGCTTCATGGGCAACCCGGTCCTCTATCCGCTGATCGAGGAAACCGCCGCGCGCGATCTCGTCATCGTGCAGATCAACCCGCTGGTGCGCGAGACCCTGCCCCGCACCGCGCGCGACATCCTCAATCGCATCAATGAAATCGACTTCAACTCAAGCCTGATGAAGGATCTGCGGGCAATCCTGATGCTCAAACTGCTGGGCAGCGCCCCGGAGCACCAGGACGAGCGCCTGCGCGATCTGGCCATTCATCGCATCCATGCCGAGCAGGAGCTGATTGATCTGGGTGTGTCCTCCAAGATGAACGCCGAATGGGCATTCCTTGAGTACCTGCACGACATCGGCTGGCGCACCGCCGACGCCTGGATCACCGACCACTGGGACGACCTGGGTGTGCGCTCGACCTATCCGCTGGAGCATGTGCTCTGGGGTCTGGACAGCATCATGCGGGACGCCGCCGATGCGGCGACCGCTCCGCCCGATCACGAGGCTTAAGGCAATCGACGGGAAAAGTCATGCGGACTGTGCATGCCCGGAAGGCCTGTTGGGACCGTAGGGGCGATTTTTTATTCGCCCCTACACGACGGTAGATTCTTTCTCGGAAATCGCCTTGGTCCTCCGAGCGGAGGCGGATGGTCGCACGCCTCGGGGCGCGCGATAGGCCCACTCAGAGGATATCGTTCAGGGCCATACCGATCCCGATCGTATTCTGCTTCCAGTTGTAGTCAATCAGGCTGTCGCCGTAGCCGGTGAAGGCGCGGACGTAGACACGCAAGGGTCCGAGCACTTGCGGCGACATCCAGGTCAACTGGGCGGCACCCTTGTCGGTGCTCGGATTGCCGCGCCCCATGAGGGTGAAGCTGTGATCGCGCCACTTGTAGAAGGCCGTGATGTCGCCGTAGCCGAAGTAATCCGTGATGTCCGGGTTGTCGTCGTCCGAGTCGCCTTCGTCGATGCGCACCCAGGGCCATGTCTTTACCCACATCTCAAAAAGACAATTGCTCTCACGGAGACACGGAGACACGGAGACAAAAATGAAAAATATTGATTAACAATGGTTTCATCAATAGCGACCTGGCATCACTTCGTCGCGCCATGGACCGGCCGACCGACGTCCGGCCTTGGTCACGGGTCGATCAGGCGCTGGTGTCGAGTGCCTCTTCTCCGTGCCTCCGTGCCTCCGTGTCTCCGTGTCTCCGTGAGAGAATCTCGGAAATAGGGGTAACGGGATGGAAGACGCCCGCTGGCTCGGTCGTAACAGGCGAGCCGCGCCTGATCGGCCTGGATCGCCGCGCAATCGGCGATGCTCGGCGACGGGGTATCGGCGCGGACCGGACCGCCCGGCGTCAGGGTCGCCGCCATCAGCGCCGTTGCACCGAGCCCCTTGAGCTGCTGAAACCACATGATTCGGAAATCCTCTGAAACGTCGTAGGCGTCATCACGGTCGGCATCCGATCCGGATAACGAGGCCGTTCGACAGGGCGATCGATCCGCCGCCGCCCCGCGCGGAGTTCTCGTGGTCGTGTCTCGAATCGGAAGATGTCGACCTCGAAAAGGGACAACAACACAAGCCGGCTCAAATTCTGGTACGGCTCGATCTCGGAATGCTATGGTCACGGCGTTTTCATCCTCCGTCCAGCGATTATCCATTCAGGAGTATCTCCGATGTCTGCGCCTTGCCTCGCCCGTGTCACCTGTGCCGCCCTGCTGTCGACCGGGATTGCCGCGGTCTCCATGGCGCAAGCGCCGCCCGGCGTCAGCTTCTCGGTTGCCCCGGTCGTTCAATTCGATAGCGATCTGGACTCCGGCGGCGACGCCGCCTATGCCGCGCTGCTCATGTCGCTCGGCACAAGTTGGAGACTTGACGAGCAGTCGTCTTTAGGCGTGCGGCTACGCCTCGACTACGAGGATTGGCACTTCGACAAACCACTCGGATTCGGTGGCGAGCAGCCGTGGGACAGGCTCTACCGAGCGGGCGTCTCCGTACCCTACGGTTTCACGACCGAGGGCGGATGGCGGTTGGGTCTAAACCCGACGATCGAGTCCTCCGGCGAATCCGGCGCCAACTTCTCGGACACGCTCGAATACGGAGCCACGGCCTCAGTATCGCGTGCCGTGCGGCCCGATCTGACCCTCGGACTGGGCGTGGGCGTCTTCGATAAGATCGAGGAGACGAGCGCCTTCCCCTTCCTGATCATCGACTGGCGGATCAATGATCGCTTGCGCCTCACCAACCCCTTCCCCGCCGGCCCGGCCGGTCCGGCGGGGTTGGAGCTGTCCTATGCGCTCGATTCGGGCTGGACCGCAGGTGTGGGTGCGGCCTACCGCTCCTATCGCTTTCGACTCGACTCCGACGGACCTTTCCCCGACGGCGTCGGCGAGCACAGGTTCATCCCCGTCTTCGTCCAGCTCGGGCGCGACCTGACCGAGAGCCTGAGATTCAATCTCTACGCCGGCGCGGCGACCGGGACCACCCTAAGGGTCGAGGACGAGAAGGGTCGACGGCTGTACGAGGAGGATCAGGATCCGGCGGTGATGCTGGGGGTGTCGTTGATCGGGCGTTTCTAGGGCTAAACCTCGTCCGTTGGGATATGGGGGTGCCGATGTTCGGGTTGAGGTTTGTGGATCTTTGCTGCGTTTGTGAGGACGCGGTTTAGGAGATTTTCGGATTTGGTTTGGTAAGCTTTGAGCTCTGTTGCAGGGCGACATCCGCCGGAGCGGTCCGGCGATCCGCGTCGGCCGGAAGCCCTGTCCACCATGTTTACCGGACATCAACGAAGATGGATCGCGACCATGGAGACCAACCCGCGCGTGATCGTCATTGCCGGACCGAACGGCGCCGGCAAGACCACCTTTGCCCGAGAATTCCTCCCGAACGAGGCAGGCTGCCCGGTCTTTGTCAACGCGGACCTGATTGCCGCCGGCCTCGCGCCGTTTTCGCCGGAGACGGCGGCCGTACAAGCAGGGCGCCTCATGCTCGCGGAGTTACAGCGGCATTTTTCCACACGGGTGAGCTTTGCCTTTGAAACCACACTGTCGGGCCGTGGCTATTTGCGGGCCATCGATCGATGGCAGGCCGCGGGGTACCGCGTCAAGCTCATATTTCTGCAGCTCGCCAGCCCAGAGGAATCGATCGCTCGCGTGGCGGAGCGCGTCAAGCAAGGTGGTCATGACGTTCCGGAGGCCGTGATCCGAAGACGTTTCGCACTCGGGCGTGAGAACTTCGAGCGCCTGTATTCCCAGAAAGTCGACGGTTGGGCACTATACGACAACTCCGGCGCGCGACCTGCGCTGATTGGGTGGAGCGAGAAACAATGAATCATCAACCCATCGAATACGCACGCGATGCCGACCTGCGTCTCTCCGAGGTCGCTTTACAACGCGCTGCCCGGCGCGCGCGCGAAATTGCGGCAAGAACAGGCACAAGGATCGTGATCAGTCGCAACGGCGTCATCGAGCATATGAAGCCCGAGGGGGAAACCGAGTTGGACGACGCCGCTCGGGATGACAGACGGGACGCGTCGCACGACTCGAACGAACGCGATAGGCGATGACCATCTTCACTTCGAATGCCTACCAATCGCAGCGGCTCAAAACCCTGGAGACTACTTCCAGGCGTGTCACTCTCCCGGAGGGTCGCTGCCGATTTGTGATTGTCAAAGATAAGCGCTGGGACTGGATCGATCCGCTGTTGTCCTGATCCCGGACCCGGCATCACCCCCTTTCATCGCCCCGCAAGGCATCGCGATAGCCGCGGATCGCCTGTGAGGTGGTCGGCTCGTCGATGAAGCGCATCAGGAGCGCCAGCTCCAATCCGGGCAGGAGTTGGCTCTCGTTCACCGGCTCGTAACGCTCGCCGCGCAGACAGTAGGGTTGGATGAGGCCACGGCGCCAGTACCAGACCTCGGCGACACCGAGTTGGCGGTAGATCTCGAGCTTGTCGATACGGCCGTGGGTCCAGACGACCTCGATGGCGAGATGGGGACGCTCCGCCGCCTCGGTCCCGAACACATAGCACTCGTCCGGCTCGGCACCGCGGTTGCGCGCCTTGTCAATGAGTGTCCAGGAACCATAGGTCGAGAAGACGATGTCGCGCTCCAGGCAGTAGGTCTCGACCAGGCAGCCGATCAGGGACTTGATGCTCTCGTGGGTCTGCGACGGGCTCATGATCTCGACCTCTCCTTCCAGGTAGGCAATCCGCGGGGCGGAATGATCGCCGCGCATCACGAGCAGACGCTCGTAGTCATCCCAGCTCACGCCGGAGAAGCGGATGATGTCGTCATGGGTCGGTTGATGGTCGGATTGCTGATACCGGGCTTGCATGGCCAACATGGGTTTGGGTCTCCGGTGTCGATCGGTTCAGGCTGCGTATATCGCCCCTTTGTGCCGCAGTAAAAGCGAGATTCAGGGCTGATTCCGATAGGATAGACGTTTTTCGGGTCGGAGCGCAGGGCTCCGGGACCGAGCACCACCGCGCCGGGCCCGGTCACGGCTCGCGGCGCCCAAATGGAAACGGCATGTCGCAAGACCTCCTCATCGTCCTTCTCATGCTGGGCGCCGCGATCCTGATGTTCGCGCTCAACAAGCCGCGGGTGGATGCCGTGGCCCTCATCATGATGGTGGCCTTGCCCTTTACCGGCGTGATCTCGATGCAGGAGGCGCTCGCCGGGTTCAGCAATCCCAACATCGTTCTGATCGCGGCCATGTTCGTGATCGGCGAGGCGCTGGCCCGGACCGGGGTGGCGCGCGGCATCGGCGACTGGCTGGTCAACCGAGGCGGCCACAGCGCTTGGCGCCTGCTGGTGCTGCTGATGCTCGCGGTGGGCCTTCTCGGCTCGGTCATGAGCTCGACCGGAGTCGTCGCCATCTTCATCCCGGTGGTGCTGCGGATCGCGAGCCGGCGCCGCATCCCGGCGAGCCAGTTGATGATGCCGATGGCCTATGCGGCACTCATCAGCGGCATGATGACCTTGGTCGCCACCTCGCCCAATCTGGTGATCAACTACGAGCTCGTCCGCACCGGCGCGGAAGGGTTCAACTTCTTCTCCTTTACGCCCTTCGGGTTGCCGATCCTGCTGATGGCGACCCTCTACATGTTGATCACGCAGCGTTGGCTGCGTCCGAAGACGCCCGAGGCGCCGACTGCACGGATGCGCCCGAAACTGATGCAGTGGGTCGAGCGCTACCGGCTCGCCGATCGCGAGTATCGGGTGCGCGTGCGCCCCGACTCGCCCTTGCTCGGCAAGACGCTGGACGAGCTGAACCTGCCCGCAAAGATCGGTGTGCGGATCGTCCTGATCGAGCGGGGTCTCGGGCGTGCGCGTCAATTGCTCCCGCGCACGCCGCAGACCTTGCTGCAGGCACACGACATCCTCTTGGTCGACGTCGATCTGGAGGAGAAGCGCATCGATGTGACCGAGTTCTGCGAGCGCTACGGGGTCGAACTCCTGCCGCGGACTGGACGCTATTTCGTCGATCGGTCGCAGGATATCGGCATGGTGGAGATCATGATCGCGGACGAGTCGCGCTTTGCCGGCAAGACCATCGCGGAGGCGGAGCGGATGGTCCGCTCCGAGCTGACCGTGGTGGGGATGCGGCGCGGTCCGGAGGCGCATGAACCGCACGGTCTGCGCGCGGAGACCCTCAAGATCGGCGATACGCTGTTGCTCGTCGGACCCTGGAAGACGATCCGCCGCCTGCAGGAGGATACGCGCGACGTCATCGTGCTCAATCTGCCCAAGGAGTTCGACGAATACCTGCCGGCGGCCAAGCGCGCGCCTTACGCGGTTCTGACGCTCGTCGTCGTCGTGACCCTGATGGCGACCGGCCTTGTCCCGAACGTCCAGGCCGCGCTGATCGGCTGTCTCATGATGGGGCTGTTTCGCTGCATCGATTTGGACAAGGCGTACCGCTCGATCCAGTTGAGGAGCCTGGTCATGATCGTGGGCATGATGCCCTTTGCCCTCGCCTTGGACCGCACCGGCGGGGTCGACATCGCGGCGAACGCCTTGGTGGCCTGGATCGGGGGCGCCGGTCCGCATGTCGTGCTCGGTGTCTTGTTCGCGATTACGGTGCTGCTGGGCCTCTTCATCGTGAACACGGCCAATGCGGTCCTGATGATCCCGGTTGCACTCGCCGTCGCCGGAGCCTTGGGGGCGTCGCCCTATCCCTTTGCCATGATCATCGCGCTCGCGGCATCGAGCGCCTTCATGACGCCCATCTCGCCCATCAACACCCTGGTCGCGACCGCGGGCAACTATACCTTTGCAGATTTCATTCGCATCGGCTTGCCCCTGACACTGTTGGTGATGATCATGAGCGTGCTCCTGGTGCCTTGGCTGCTGCCGCTCTATTAAACCGCGCCCGGTGCGATAGGCGTCGTGTGTTGGATTGGCTTGGCCGCGCCGGCTCCGACAACTGTCGGAGCCGGCGCGGTTTAAGTTGTAAAAAGAGACTAAGCTTAAACCGCGTCTCCACTAAGGTCGGAAATATCCCTAAGCCCAAAATAAAATGAAAGTGACGCATTTCACTCTGGACGCGGTTTAACCGATGAAGTTCCGCCGACCATCTCGCTTGGCCCGTCTCGTTCCGAGGCGGCTGGCCTCGTTCCGGTTCGCCATCCTCCTCCTCTTCTTGGTCCCAATGATGGTCACTGTGATGGCCATCGTCTACAAGATGTCGGAGCGTGCCGAGTCGGTGGTGTATCAGCTGTCGAGCCGGATCGTCGAGGAGATCGGGGAGAAGGTGGTCGCACGCGCGAGCGGGATCGTGCGGACGGCGGAGGCCCATCTCCTGTCGAATGCCGCGGTCGCGGCCGGCACGCGGGTCATCCCCGGCCAGGCCCTCTTCTCCGACCTTTTCTGGCAACAGGTGGTCTTCACCCCGGAGCTGACCGGCATCTATATCGCCGATCAGGCCGGCAACTTCGTGCAGGCCAGGACGGAGCCGGAGCCCTCGACCCGGGTGATCGATCGCGGGGTCACGCCGCCGACGGAGCGCATCATCGTCCGCGATCGCGACTACCGCCCCCTCGCGCACCTCGAGCGGGAGCCGGCATTCGACCCGCGCGAGCGCCCTTGGTACGGCAATACTCGCCCGGAGCGGCGCTTGCAATGGACCGACGCCTATCGATTCAGCGGCTCTGGCCGCTTGGGAATCACGGTCACCTACCCGCTCTTGGACGACGAGGACCGCATCCTGGGCGTGCTGGGTGCGGACGCGACGCTCGACAGCCTCTCGGCGTTTCTCTCGCGCCAGGACATCGGACCCAACAGCGCGGCCTTCCTGCTCGACGACCGCGATCGCCTCGTCGCTTATCCGCATCGCTTGGAGATTGGCGTTGGCTCGGACACTGGCTCGGGAGTCGGCCCGGCCGATATACCCAATACGCGCCGGTTTTTCGGCTTCCAGGTCGCTAAGTCACCGTCAACGGATTTGTTTCCAGCCACTAACCACTCGCCACTCACCACTGACCAGGATACAAACGACCTGCCGACGACGAGCGAGATTGCGCTGCCCTGGGTCAGGAACGCCCTGACCTCCATCGGAGCCTTTGGCGCCTCGGCCCCATCCGACCATGCCTATCGGTCCGTCACGGACGGCCGGACCTATCTCACGCACGTGATCTCTTTCGGCGAGGAGCTCGGCCTGCCGTGGCGGCTGGTCATCGTCCTGGACGAGGCGGATCTCCTGAGCGAGGCGCAGCGCGCCCTGCAGGAATCTATCGTGGTCTCGGCGATCATCGTCATGCTCGCACTCTTCGTGGTCTATCCGATGGCGGCGACCTTCGCGGAGTCCGTCGAGCAGCTCACCCGCAACACTCAGTTGCTGCGCCTTTTCCGCCCCGGCGAGGTCGTCCCGGTCAAGTCGGCGTTTCGCGAGATCCGCGAGATGGACCAGGCGATCTGCAGCATGCGCGATACCATGGTGCTCGTGGAGAGCCGTTTGCCGACGGAGGTCGTCAGAGCGCTCGCCGCCGGGACCCTCGCCACCGAGGAGCCAGAATTCATCCGCTTGTGCGAGCGGGGTTTTTCACAGTACCGTGCAGGCGCTTGGGACGAGGCGATTGCGGCCTTCAGCGGGGCTCTGGTCTATGCCCCCGACGATCGGGTGTGCGTGCTCTTGATCGCGCACTGCGAGCGACTCCGGTCCGAAGGCGCCGCTCCGCTCGACGACATGAACGGCGCTCCGGTCGGTCCCGGTGATCCGAACGACCCGATCAAGACCCGAGCTTGACGAGGACCTTTTCCTTATGGCCGATGAAGACCGCATCGACGAGGCGATTGACCGCCTGCAACGGGTCATCCGCCTGCTCGGCGAGCGGCAAGAGTTTCTCGATCGACGGATCTCGGTGCTGTCGAGGTTGGCCTTGTTCGATCTCTTCGCCGTCGTCCTGACGATCTCCCTGCTCGTCATCATCCTGTCGGTCCAGGCACCCGAGCTGCGTAATGCCGTAGCGACCATGAACATCCACTTCGGGGTCATGTCGGACGACATGTACAGTATTCGCCGCAGCATGGCCCGGATGACCGAGGATGTCGCCAGCCTGCCCGGGATCATCGCTCAGGTCGACAACATCCACGGCAGTGTCGGGCAGATGAGCGGTAATATCGGGACCATGACGGGACGCGTGGCGACCATGAATACAAACCTCGGCCATATGACCCTGCAGGTGAACGACATGAGTCTCTCCTTTGCCGTCATGGACGACAGCCTCATGCGGATGATGCAGGACGTCAATCACATGTCCAAGCCGATGCGCTTCTTCAACCAGATGAACCCGTTTCGCTGAGCCCGCTCGGATCACGGATATGCTCGACAACGCACAGACCGATCGGATCAACGAGATCCTCAAGGGCACGGAAGCGGACCTGACCCGACGCATCCGCGACCAGAAGAAGGCCGGTCGCAAGGCGGTCGCGCCCCGCGTCTTCTTCGTGCTCATCGGCATTCTGGCCCTCGCCAATCTCTATTTCGTCAATCAGCTGACAATGGAGACCCGGTCTATCATCGCGAACATGAACGAGATGTACGGCCATTTCGCCACGGTCTCGGGGCGCATGTCCGAGATTCGCGACGACATGACCCGCATGGAGCAGCAGGTTCGTCTCATGCCCGTGCTGCGCGAGCAAATGGAGGCCCTCGCGGTGAAGGTCGAGCACATGAACACGGACGTCGGTGAGATGACCGAGAGCCTGGACGAGATGGATCGGCGCGTCGGGACCATCAACGCGAGCGTCTCCGACATGGCGCTCAGGTTCAGAGGTCTGAATCAAAAGGTCGGTCAGATGGGCCTGGATGTGGATCAGATGGCGCGGCCGGTGCCCTGACGGGGCGGGGTATCGGCTATCAAACCCGTAGGTTGTGCTGACGATAGGAGGCACAACTTGCGCCGATGGTTGGTTGTGCCTCGCACGGCTCGGCACAACCTCTGCCTCCGGCATAACGGCTTCCGGAATTCGCCTCAGGTGTTCCGGGCCTGCGCAGTCGGGGTGCTGATTCCCGGAAAGCAGTTTAGGGGCGACTGGGAGACTAAAGGGCGACTAAAGTCGCCCCTACGTCGCTAAAAGGCGCCCCTTGTCGCTAAAAGGCGCCCCTTGTCGCTAAAGGGCGACTAAAGTCGCCCCTACGTCGCCCCTACGTCGCCCCTACGTCGCCCCTACGTCGCCCCTTGTCGCCCCGTCGCCCGTACGGAGTGGTCGCTCCTCCGCAGGGAAGTACTTAAAAAGTGCGCAGGAAGAACGGAATCACCATCGCATTGGTCAGGTCGATGAAGAAGGCCGAGACCAGCGGGACGATGATGAAGGCCCGGTGCGACGGGCCGAAACGCTGGGTCACCGCCGCCATGTTGGCCATCGCCGTCGGCGTCGAGCCGAGCGTGACGCCGCCGAATCCGGCCGAGACGACCGCCGCGTCGTAGTTTTTACCCATCAACGGGAACAGTACAAAGATGGTGACGGTCACCGCCAGGACGAATTGAGCCGCCAGGATGGTGAAGATGGGGCCGGCCAGATCGATGAGGGTCCAGAGCTGCATGCTCATCAGCGACATGGCGAGGAAGGCACCGAGCGAGATGTCGGCGATCAGCGCGATCGCGGGGGTACGTGTCGGCCAGGTCACCCCGCTCCATTTTGAGAAGTTTTTGGGCACCAGATTGGTGATGAGGATGCCCGCGAAGAGGCAGGTCACGAAGAGCGGCAGCATGAGGCCGGCCTCCGCAATCGCCCTATTCAGCGCGTACCCGATGATGATGCAGATGTGGATGGCGAGGACGGCGCCCAGAAAGTCCATGTGATCGACGCCTTGCTTGCGCTGATTCTCGGTCAATCCGACATCCTGAACCTCTTCGACCACCTGGGGCGCGGGCGTGAGCTTGTGCCGCGTGATCAGGAACTTCGCGATCGGGCCGCCCATGATGCTGGCGAGGATCAACCCGAAGGTTGCGCTGGCGATACCGATCTCCATGGCGTTGGAGATCCCGAAGTTCTCGGCGATCGAGGGCGCCCAAGCAATGGTCGTCCCGTGCCCGCCGATTAAGGACACGCTGCCCCCGACCACGCCGACCGCCGCCGGCAGATCGAAGAGCGAGGCGACACCGATCCCGGTGAGGTTCTGCGCGAGCATGAAGGCGATCGTGATGGCCAACAGGATCAAGAGCGGGCGGCCTCCGGCGAGCAGATCTCGTGCGCTCGCATTGATGCCGATGGTGGTGAAGAAATAGACGAGCAAGATGTCGCGCGCGCGCAGCTCGAACTCGATCGCGTGGCCGGAGGCGAAATAGAGCAGCCCGAAGAGGGCCGAGAAGAGCAGTCCGCCGGTCACCGGCTCGGGGATGCTGAACTCGCGCAGAAAACCGACCTTGGTGTTCAGCAGCTTGCCGACGAACAGCACGACGATGCCGATCGTCACGGCCAGGAATGAATCGATCCGGATGATACCGTCCAACAGCTCCATACTCGTGCCTCTTGGTTGTTGAGTGAAATGCACGCACAGGCCATCTTCATCACTCCGGCCATTTTGGCACCTGCTGCAGAGCGCCTTCGGGCATGCGTGACACCGCTGAGCGGATGTCACGAGCTGAAGGTTTCGGTGGCCGATCTAGTGATCGGGCCGCTCGCACTTGGGCGCGGCTTCGTGTCTATCTGCAAGTCCGTGCATGTGCTTTGGGGTCTGAGCCCGGCGGTACGCGTCGATTCGAGCGCGCCAGCGCCGGACTCCGTGAGTGTTCCGAATACCCGACCAGCGGATGCGGACTCATTCGAATGCAGCGGGAGGATACCTGCTTGTCCGCATTCGATCCATTGCGTGTGGCTCGGCTTCGGCCGGCGGTTGACTGCCGCTACGACCCCGGAGCACTCCCCGCGCGGCGCCCGAGCGCCGAGGGCCGGGATCGTCGCGCAGCGGCCGGGGATCCTTCTCTCGCTGTCCTCGCCTAGTAAGCCGGGCCGTCCGCGTCGTAGCGAAGCCCCTTCGCGCCGGCCTGTTCACGGATCGCATCGTAGAGTCGATGATCCAGCGAGTCCTTCGCGCCGCCTTGCTCGGCGATCTGCTGTTTCAGATAGGTGTCGCGCTGTACCGCAAGCGACTGGATCTCCTCGGACAGTGCCTTGCGCCGCTCGGCCGTTTCGTCGATCAGGGTCTGCTGCTCCTCGGGCGCCATCGCCTGCAGAGGCGCCGGGAGCGCCGCCGGGGCGATCGCCGACAGATCCACCCGACCGCTTGCGACATCCTCCACCAGCTCCTTGTCGCCGAGCAGGTTGGACTTGCCCGCATCCGTTGCGTTGAATGCGGCGCGACGTGCTCTGGACTCGACGGAAGACCCCGCGTGGAGCTTGTCCGTCGCGGCCTCTTTGCGGGCCTGCGCCGCCTTCTCGTCGGCCGTGCCGTAGTAGAGCCGCGTGTCGTCGAGCTGCGCCGAAAGCTCGGCGAGCTTGTGGTCGAAGGGCGTAGCGATGGCGACGGCGCCGCCCGCTTGGTCGACACGAAAATAGGTGCCGCCGCCAAGCTGGGCGATCCGCTGCCAATGCACGGTGGTACCTATGTCCTCGCCGCATTGAACCGCGTTGACGGCAATGCCCTTCTGTCGAGCGACAGCGATGGATTCAGCGTATTGCACGTCGTCCCGATAGTCGAGGTGCGGCGGGGCATCGCCGACCAGGAACACCACCTTGTAGGCATCGGGATCGCGGCTCCAGGAGATCCGATGGATCGCCTCGTGGAGCGCCTGGTTGACGCTCTCCGGACCGTCTCCGCCGCCGCCCGCCTCGAAGTCCATGAGTGTCGCCTGGATCGAATCGATGTCTCGCGACAGGCCGACGATCTGCGTGACGTAGGCGTCGCCGCGATCCCGATAGGCCACCAGGCCGATGCGGATCTCAGGCGCGGGCTGCGCGGAGGCCATGGTCGAGGCGATGGACCAGATCTTGTCCTTGGCGGTCTGGATGAGGCCGCCCATGCTGCCGGTCGTGTCCAGGACGAACACCAGCTCCACGAGAGGGCGTTCGTTGGCCAGGCGATCGACAGACGGGAGATCGAGGGGCGGCAGGAGGACGGGTGTCGGATCCTCGGGCGGTGTGTCGACGGCGACCGCGCCTCGGTCGGTCGGGTAGAGCGCCACCGTGCCTGCGGTGGCCGCGAAGAGTGCGAGTGCAATGAGCTTGGTCTTCATGGTCATGTCTCCGGATCGATCAGTTGGATGAGGCGTGCTTGCGCAAAGCCGCCTCGGCGATGCGGTAGGCGCGCTCGAAGGCGTCTTCGTGCGACGGCGCGCGCCCGCGCCGTCGCGCGGCCGGACCGGGCGGGATCGCGACAAATCCGGCCTGCACAAGGAAAAAGCACCAGAGTCCGAGCAGCAGACTTCCGGTCTGCAGCAGCGCCCAGATACCCGCGGCGAGGGAGAGGAGCCCGAGCGCGAGGTCTGCAAGCGCCGGCACAAGGCTCGCATGGAAGAAGAGCGCGCGAATCAGCCAGAGCATTCCGACGTGGAGCAGGAGATAGAGCGCGAGCGGCGGGGCAGCGAGCCAGAGTCCGACCGCTGCGAGGCACCACGCCAGGAAGGCCGTGAAGCGCCCGACGCGCACGGGCGTACGGGCCAGTAGATAGACCAGGTAGCCGAGCGCAAGGCCGGCGATGACCGGGCGCAGCATGCCGCCGCCCGCCACCGCGGAGAGTGCCGTGTACGCGGACGCGCCCGAGAGGCTCGCTGCGAGGGCGACTCCGACACCTTCGAGAAAGGTGGGGCGGGTCATGACCCTGCCCTCCGACTCTGCTCGCGCAGGAAGGCCACCTCGACATCGGCGTCCCCCACCGCGACCGAGGCCGTGGTCCAGTCTGCATCGGCATCCTCACCGGTCTCATCCGTGACCAGCTCGGCCCTGTGCCGGACCTCCGCAAGTCGCTGTCGATTCTCGACGATCCGGTTCCGCAGCTCGGTCAGGGTGCGCGAGAGGCCCTCCCGACGGTTTGTCGCCAGCCTTTGAAACTGCTCGGTCTCGAGCCGACGCCGAATCAGCGCACGGGCGAGGTCTTCTCGGTCCGACCGGAAGCAGAGGTCGAGCTGCTCGTCGATCTCGCGCAGGGTGCGGTCGAGGTCCGTCAGACGGTGCGTCTGCTCCTGCTGCTCGGCCTCCAGACGCCGGGCCTGCTGCTCTTCGCGGGCGAGCGCCTCTTCCATGTCAAGGACTGCTTGGCGCAGCAGCGCGGCGGGCTCCTCGATGCGGTCAAGGACTGCGTTGACATCGGCTCGCAACAGCCGGGACATGCGGGTGACGAGTGTCATGATGGCCTCCTTCGGGGCTGAGTTGCTCGGCAACTGCAGTCTAGGAAGGCGGCCGGCCCGGCCATAGGCGCGCTTGGGTAAAGATTGGGGCGGCGGATTTACATGGATTTTACGTGCCGTCGGCGGGGCGCCTTGCTACCCTGTGGTCTGATATGCATAACAAGTTCAGCCTCTTGATCGTCGAGGACGAGCCGGCCATCCGCACCGGTCTCGAGGATCTGTTCGTCTATCACGGCTATAGGGTCGAATCGGCCGCCGACGGGCACGCGGGATTGCGCAAGGCACTGACCGGCCGGTTTGACCTGATCCTGCTCGACGTCATGCTGCCGGGCCTGAACGGTTTCGACATCTGCGAGCGCATCCGCGCCGCCGACCGCGAGCAGCCGATCATCATGCTCACGGCCAAGACCGGCGACGAGGACATCGTCCAGGGTCTTCGCCTGGGCGCCGACGACTATGTCGGCAAGCCCTTCTCGGTGACCCAGCTGGTCGCCCGGGTGGAGGCTGTGCTGCGCCGCGCGCGTCTCGGTATCGAGCGTGACCGCATCGCGCTCGGCGAGGAGGTCGAGATCGATGTCCGCAACCTCGCCGGTCGTCGCGGCACGGAGACCATCGCCTTCACTCGACGCGAGATGGAGGTTCTGCAGTATCTCGGCGCCAATCCGGACCGAGCGGTCTCGCGCGAGGAGCTGCTGAACAAGGTCTGGGGCTATGCGCGCGGCCTGGACATCGAAACCCGGACGGTGGACATCCACATCGCCAAGCTGCGGCGCAAGCTCGAACCCGACCCGGCACAACCGCGCTATCTGGTCACGGTGCGCGGTGCCGGCTACCGCCTGCTGAGCGGCTGACATGCGCAGGACCGGCCTCGCCGGCTGGAACCCGCGGCGGCTGCGTCTCGTGCTCGGCCTCTTCTTCGTCGCGCTCGCGATCCCGGCCGGTCTGCTCATTCACCAAGCCTTAGGACACTTGAAATGGGCGGCCTTCCGGCAGCACCAGTTGCTGGCCGAGGAGTTGGCTGCGCGTATCGACAGAGGTCTCCGGGATAGGGTGCGTGAGGAAGAGACGCGCGTCGTCACGGACTACGGTTTTCTCGTCGCGACGGAGGACGGGACCGGCAGCCTCCGGCAGCGTTCGCCGCTCGCTCGGTTCCCCGTTTCCGGTGCGCTTCCGGGGCTCGTCGGCCATTTCCAGGTGGACGCGGGCGGAACTTTGACCACACCTCTGGTCCCGCGGCGCAGCGAAGATGGGCGGGATCTCGGGATCGCGCCCGACGAGCTCGCCGGGCGGGAAGCGCTGGAAGCGCACATCCGCGGGATCCTCACGGACAACCGACTGGTTCAGTCGGCCCGGATCGAGGCCGACGCGGTGCCTGCGGGTCGTCGCGACAAGGACAGCCCGGGACCGGTCGTCAGTGCCCCGGAGCGCGCGACGACGGAGGATGCGCGGGCGCCGCCGCAGGCAGCCTTCGACCGACTCTCCGAGATCGTTGCCTCGCCGACGCGGGAGAAGACGCAAGCACGCAGCACACTCGGCCGAATCGAGGACCTGAATCTCGATGAGCGCTTTCAGCAGGCGGCACCGGTCGCGCCGCTCACCACCGAGGGTCTTCGCCTGCGCGAGCCGCAGGACGACAGCCGACCGGAGCAGGGCCTCGCGCGCAAGGACGGCCGCGTTCCGGCCATGGCGGGTTCCGCGGCGCCGGCGCCGACCGGTGTGCCCGAGCCGACGGCAAGCGCTGCCCCGCCCGCCGTCAGTCTCTTCGAAACCGAGGTCGAGCCCTTCCGGATGAGCCTGCTCGACAGCGGTCATTTCGTGCTCTTTCGTTCGGTCCGGCAGGACGGCCAGCGCCTCATCCAGGGCGTGCTCATCGAGCAGAGCCCGTTCCTGCGCGGCGGTATCGAGGACGCCTTCCGGGGCACGCTGCTGTCGCAGACGACGGATCTCGTGGTCGCTTGGGACGGCGATGTCTTGGCCGCCTACCCAAGCCAAGCCTCGCGCGGCTACCTTTCGAGCGCCGACGAGCTGCGCGGCGCCTTGTTGCTGCGCACCCGTTTGTCCGCGCCGCTTCAGGGCATGGAGCTGCTGTTCAGTGTGGGTCGGCTGCCGGCCGCACCGGGCGCCCACCTCTTATACTGGATCGGCGCGGCACTCGTCGCGATCCTTTGCGGGGGCATCTATCTCATCTATCGGCTCGGTCTACGCCAGATCGCGCTCGTCCGCCAACAGCAGGACTTCGTCTCCGCGGTCAGCCACGAGCTGAAGACACCGCTGACCTCGATCCGCATGTACGGCGAGCTGCTGCGCGAAGGCTGGGTGCCGGAGGAGAAGCGCACGTCCTATTACGCCTATATCCACGAGGAGAGCGAACGTCTGTCGCGTCTGATCGACAACGTCCTGCAGCTCGCGCGCATGACGCGCAACGACCTGCGTCTTCGCATGCGACCGGTTTCGGCGGGCGAGCTGATGGAGTTGACCCGATCGAAGGTGACATCGCGGGTCGAGCGCGCGGGCTTTACGCTGGACATCGATTGCACCGCGCAGGCCGCAGCAGCCGTCGTCTCGGTGGACGAGGACGCCTTCAGCCAGATCCTCATCAACCTCGTCGACAACGCCGTGAAGTTCTCGGCCAACGCCGAGCTGAAGCGGGTCGATATCGGCTGCCGGCTCGCCGATCGGAGCGCGCTGGTCTTTTGGGTCCGCGACTATGGCCCGGGTGTGCCGCCGGCTCAAATGCGCAAGATCTTTCGCCTCTTCTATCGGGTCGACGGCGGACTGTCCCGCGAGACCGCCGGAACCGGCATCGGCCTCGCACTGGTGCGCCAGCTCGCCGAGGCGATGGGCGGCACCGTGGAGGTCGTGAATGGAGAGCCCGGGGCGGAGCTGCGCGTCTCCTTTCCGCGCGAGGCGGACCCATCCGCCGGTCCTCGGGCGCGGCCGGCTGTGTCGCCTTGAGGAACGAACCGCATCGCGAACATCGCTCACTCGGGCACGCTTCCATGCTGATCCTGACACTGCAGGCGATGTCGAAGCCGAGCCCGTCCGCGGAGACGCCACCTGTTCGCCGTGTTGTCGAGCTGCTCCTAAATGCCTCGTGAAGCGCCTCGCTGCAGAACCGACGCCTTGTGCCGCAGACGCTGAAGCAGCGCGCTTTGCCGCACGAAGGCGTCGGCGCCTTCCGGATGAACATGGAGCGCCCGGGCAACGGCGTCCGTGTCCTCGTCCGTAGCCACCGCGATCGCATGGGCCAGCGCCGCATCGTCGAGCGCGCCGAGGTCCGGGCGGCGACGTCGCCAGAGCTCGAGGACCCGTCGGCGGGTGGGCTTGATCAGATAGTCGGCCTGTCCGTGTCGCCAGAGAAAGCCGCCGCTCGCGTCCAGATGTTCGAGGAGATCGCGCCGGTCACGGCTCGGGACGGGCTGGAGCGGTCCGAGCCGTGCGCCCGCCGACCAGGCCCAGGCGAGCAGACACAAGGCGCCGGAGATCACCGCATAGGGTGAGGCGGACCAGACCACCGCCCCGATCCAGGGCACTTCGCGGTCGTAGAGCAGCCAAACGGTACCGCCGGGAGCGGGTGCGACGAGGTACGCCATCAAGAGTGCGTGGTCGTGCTCGCCGATCGCTGCGTTGGTCATGAAGCGATCCTCGGCGAGTACCGTGAGTGATCCGTCGCCCACGGTCAGTCGAACCAGGCGCAGTCGATCGCCAGCGATGACCGCCATTGCGGGCTCGGCGACCGTCACCAGAGCACGTTCGGCCGAGAAGGCCGCCCGAAGCGGGCGCCCCGCGCCCTCGAACGGGATCTCGGCGAGAACCTCTGTTTGACCCTCGGCCGCAGGCCGATCCGCGTCGTCGGTGCTCCTGCGGACCCCGTACCCGGCGATGATGTCGCCGTCCTCCGCGTCCCCCGTACCCGACTCGCTCGCCGTGACCACCAAGCGCCCGCCGTCCGTCATCCATTGGTCGAGTGCACGAAGCCGCTCGGGCGCGAGAGACCCCGGGTGGCGCACGACCAGCGCGTCGGTCGGGGGCGGAAGCTTGCGCAGACGCGCGCGCCCGCTTTCGCTCGTCACCGGGATCTCAAGACGCGCCAAAAAGCGCTCCGCCGCGAGGAAGGGGTTGCGCCTGGCCTCTTCCGAGGCGCCGACCTCGATCTCCAGGGTCCTCCGCTCGAGCTGACTCAAGAACACGCCGATCAAGGCGGCGACGACCACAATCAGCCCGACGACCACCAGCCTGAGAACGCGATGCTCAGGCGTCATGAGACACTCCCGGATCTCGGGTCGGCCGATGCGTCAGATCCGGTGCACGACACCAGTCGTCGAGCAGCGTGATGAGCTCGGCACCGGACGGCTGCCGATGCGCGTACGCAACGCGGCTCCAGTGCCCGGTCAAGCGGGTCATGAGACTGACGCGCGGGGCCGGCAGGGTCTGCGCCGCCAATGCCAGACAATCGCCCTCGGTCGCACCCACCGGGATCGCGACGCCCTGCCGAGCCAGCTCGGCGAGACTCGCGCGGTACAACAACGCGAGGGCCGCACGGTGCTCCCCCCGGCCGATCAAGCGGCGGACGCTCGCCGGGATGTCGTCGGGAAACGGCTCGGCGCCGAGAGGCTCGAACAGGACCGGTGGTCCGTCTCCCTGGCCTCGCGAGCCGGGTCTTGGCCCGCGTCGTCGATGCCGGTTCTGCGCCATCCCTTGAATGACCTTGAGCGCCAGCCAAACGAGTGCTGCAAACGCCAGAACAAGCAGCGACCACTTGAGGATCTCGGCAAGCAGCACCGCCGGCGCGCCGAGGTCGCCCGGCCAAGTCCAGTCCGCGACGGACTCGGCCTGGCCGAGGTCGATCGGCAGCCAGAGCGTCACCTCGCGCGTGCCTCCGAAGTCCTCGTTCGCCAGGATCTCCCGGATGAGAACCTGTGCCTCGCCCCGATCGAGCGCGACATCGAGCGCGGAATCGCGCGCTGCGAACGCCTCGGCACTGGGGCTCGGCGAGGACAGGACCAGTCCGACGGCCAAGAGACCGGCCAAGGTCAGACTCAAGGCCCCGCGAGCGGCCGCATCCTGCTCGTCGCGGGCGCGGCGAAACGCAAGCTCCAGATCCCATGCCTCCAGCTCGGTGCGACGTGTCAGATAGAGGCCGAAGCCGGCGCAAACGTAGAAGGGCGCAATCACCGAGAAGGCGACCAGATAGACCGCGGCGCTGATCCAATAGACCGGGGAATCGGACTGGGTTACGGCCGCGGTCAGATCGAGACGGGGCAGCTCCTCGGGGACCATAAAGACCAGCGCGAGCAGCACTCCGCCCCAAAGGATGGCCTCGAAGTGATAGCAGATCAGGGTCAGCCAGGTCGGCGTGCCGATGCCGTTGCTCAAGACCGCGCGACGGTGCCGAGCCGGGACACCGCTCAGACCCTCCAGAAGCGTGACCGGCATCAGGAAGGATCGGCGCAGTCCGAGTCGGCGCCACAGGAACAGGGGTAGGAGGTGTCGCGTCAAAGCGGCGCGGATGATGCCGATGCGCTCGGCGGGTTCCGGGCGCTCGCCGAGTAGGGCACGGCCTGCCCAACCCTGTAGCGGTGCCTCGAACAGCGGCTTGCACCACCAGACGGCGACCAGCCAGAGGTCCGGCCGTCCGCCGGTCAGAACCGCCAGGAGTACGGCGACCGGCAGCGCTGTGATCCACCAGAGGATCCAGAGCGACACGAACCACTGTCGCCCCAGCGCAAATCCCAGATCCACCCCCTCCCAGGGGCGACGCGGACGCAGACGCGCGCCGATGGCGTCAAGGCGCATCGTCGTCCGCTCGTCCGGCCAGCGCGAGATAGACTGCGACCAGGCCCCAGCCTATGACGCCGACGCTGTATTTCAGGCCCGCCGGAGCAGGGCCGGCCGACCAGAATGCCTCGATCACCGCGGCAAACACCAGCAGAACCGCTGCACCGCCGACGAGGATCACGGCATCGCTTGCATTCGCTCGGAGTGCGGCGAGTCGGGTGCGCTTCCCGGGGGCCAGGAGTGCCTGACCGAGCAGCAATCCGGCCGCGCCGCAAATCGCGATCGCGGTTAGCTCGTAAGGTCCATGACCGCTGACGAAGGGCCAGAAGGTGGCTCCGTGTTCCAGACGGGTCAGGTGTCCGGCCACGGCACCGATGTACAACCCGTTCACGAGCAGGATGACCAGGCTGCCGAGACCCAGGATCAGGCCGCCGGCAAAGGTGCGGAAACCGATCCCGACGTTGTTCATGACGTAGAAGCCGAACATGGCCACGTCCGTATCCGCCTGCCGCTCGCTGCCGCGTCCCGGTGTGTGCTGACCGGGGTCGTAGAGCGATTCGAGATCCGCGACCTGATCGGCATCGAGCAGGCTGTAGACGAGATCCGCATCCTGATGAACGGCGATCCCCATCCCGATCATCGGCAGAAAAAACAGCGCCGCAGCGAACCAAAAGACCGCCGAATGGCGACGCAGGGTCCGGGGAAACTGCCCGGCCATGAAGTCGAGCATCGCGCGCAACGGGGCCGATCGTCGCCGATAGAGCTGGCGGTGACCCCGCCGCACCAGCACCTCGAGCTCGGCGATCAACCCCGGGCTGTAGCGCCGACTGCGGGCCAGCGCATAGTCGCTGCACAGACGTCGGTGCAGCTGCGGAAAAGACGTCAAGGTCGGGACATGTGCTCGCCGCTGCCGCGGGTTCTCGAGTGCGTCGAGCATGGCGCGGTAATCGCTCCAGATCGGCGACGCGGCGGCCTCGAAGGCGTCTTGTTTCATCTGCGCCCGTCCGGCGCCCCGCGGGCGAGCCATGCAGCCCAGGCGTTGACCTGCGCGACGGCGGCCTCGCCCTGCCGGCTGCGCTTGTCCGCAAGGATCTCCGCAAGCTCGACCCGGCGTGCCTCCGAAAGGGCATGACCACGCTCGGCGAAGGCCAGGATCGCCTGTTGCGCCTCGACCGACAGACCCGCGGGCGGGGCTTGCGGCGCGATCTGCGGGATGGTCGGTTTCGGCGGTGGCGTATCGGCATAGACCACCAGGGTGCCGGCGGCCAGATCGCCGAGGCGGCGGAAATCGCGGTCCACCAGCATGCTGACGAGTCCGGCGCCGTAGAGCATCGGGAGAAAGTCCACGGCACGAAGCAGGTTGCGGATCAGGGAGGCTGGCAACCGTACGGGCGTTCCGTCGTCGTGCACCACCATTAGGCCCATGACCCGCTTTCCCGGCGTGGCGCCGCTGCGGACCTCGAAGACCACGGGATAGAGCCACTCAAGCCCGAAGACGGCAAGGAGGATCAGCCCGGTACCGAAACCGGTCAAGGCCGCCAACGGCAGGACGACGAGCAGGAGTGCGAAGCGGACGACGACGTCCAGGAGGTAGGCAATGGCGCGCGGAGCCGGTCCGGCGACCCGCAGCGCAAGGTCGACGCCTTCCGGGGTCTCGTGTAGCCGAACGGTATCGATGGGAGTCGGCATGATCCATGCGGGGTGAGGGCCGAGGGCCGTGAAGGCCGGATCCGGTTAGGCAAGCTCGCGCTCCCCGGCATAGAGCGCGAGCGGGAAACACTCGGTAATCAAGATCACCGGGCGTCGCTCGATGATGATGCGATAGGTTCGGCACACGGCGCGGCTGCCGTCGGAGCTCACCTCCATGCCGACGTCCAGAACCTCGCGATAGCTCTCCAGACCACTGTCGCGAATCAGTACGCCGATGCCGATCTCGCGGTCGATCAGGCGCTGGCGAAAGCCGCTCGGAATCCACTCGGTGCGAATCAGCGAAAACGCCTCGGCAAAACTCCGCCCCGAATCCGTGCCGCGCAACCGCGCATCGCGGATTAGACAGCGATCGCCGGGCACGATCTGGATCGCGGGCACGGCCTCCTCGGCCGTCTCGAAACGTTGCTCGAGGGTATCGACCGTGACGGGCTCCCAAAAATAGGCTTCCAGGATCTTGGTCACGGTCCCGTCCGTCACCAGAAGCGCACGCAGGAAGGCGGGAAGCGTCTTCAGAGCAACCGGGTCCCCGGCAGGTGCGGCGATGACGCCGTCCCGGACGAACCCGTCGCAGCGGAAGGATGCCTGCGCGGAACGTGCCTCCGGTTCTTGGGATGAACAACCGTAGTAACGGCGCATCGACATCTCCTTCGGGTCGACAAGGGCGGTCGCCCGACGGAACGTCCGCGTGATCGACCGAGCGCGATTCTGCCCCATGAGGGTGGAGTGTTCCAGTGCCGACCTACGGCAACATCGCATCTCGATCGACCGATCGCCCAATTTGGCGCTCCGGCGAGCGATGTCGATCCGCCGCCGAAAAAAACTGGCGCGTCCCGTCGTTGCGGACTTGATACGTGGCTAAATTTGCCTCAATCTGTACAGCGACCCGCGTCTGGCGCCGGCGCATTGCACTCCTCGGAGTGAGGCAAAAGCAACAAGCGCGAGATCAGTGACCTGCCCCGGCCCCGAGCGTCCCGGCACCTTCGGGCGGGGCGGGGCCGGAGGTTCGGAAAAACCCGTGATTATGTGTTATATACATAGGGCCTAGTGGCCAACTTTTGGAGATATAAATCGATGACCAAGATTGTCAAGCTCGCTTCCCTGTCCGCTGTTGCCGTTCTCGGCGTTTCCTTGCTGGGTGGTTGCACCACCGACCAGACCGCTCGCGACATGGCTCAGCAGGCCATGGACACTGCCAACAGTGCCCAGGCTTGCTGCAACGCCAACACCGAACGTCTTGACCGCATGTATCAGAAGATCATGGGCAAGTAAGACCCTCCCGAGGGACTGCGCCGGCTTCCCACGAGTTGTGGGATGCCGGTGTCCTCTTTAACCGCACGCTCTACCGCCTCCCAGTCGATCGTCACACCTTCGGTGTCCTTCACCCACTGAGGGATCGCGTCCCCCGCGCTCCGCCGCACGCTCTTCTCGCCGGTCTGGACCTCCAGGTAAAGCTCGTCTCCACGCCATCCGACCTTATAGGGTTGATCGATGATGTTCACCTGCGTGGAGATGTCGGTCAAACCATATAGTTCCTCGATTCCCTCGGGGTACATGCGGATACAGCCGCCGCTGACTTCCATCCCGAGGCCCCAGGGCTGACTGGTCCCGTGGATCAGGTAATCCGGATTGCTCAGACGCATGGCATACTCGCCCAGCGGATTGTCGGGGCCCGGCGGTACCGTCGGCGGCAGGATGTGGCCGCGGGCGGCATGGTTCGCGCGCGTCATCGGGCCGGGTGTCCAGGTCGGCTTCTCGCGCTTTTCGATCACCTTAAAGCTGCCCAGCGGCGTGCTCATCGCGTCCTTGCCGACGGTGATGGCGTAGATGCGCACCTCGTTGGGGTCATTCGGCGGGAAGTAATAGAGGCGCTTTTCGGCACGATTGATCACGATGCCGGTCCGCGGTGCATCCGGAAGCACGTAGAAGGACGGAACCATCACGGGCGTGCCCTCGCCGGGCAACCAGACATCGATTTTGGGGTTGGCTTGACGCATGTCGTCGAACCCGAGCCCGTTGTGGCGTGCGATGTCCAGCAAGGTATCCTGGGCACGCGCCTTGAAGTAGAAGGGGACCCCCACCACCGAGTCGTTCGGGTTCTCGATGCGGAAGGTCTCGGCCCCGGCACCGTCGATGGCCCCGACGCCCAACACGGAGGCGCAGACCGCTGTGGCGATCCACACGCGTTTGCGTCGGCCAAGATCAAAATCGCTCATAGACTCTCTCGCTTCTGTATCGGTTGAAATCGGATGAAGAAATTGTCGCGATTGTCTCACGTTCGCAACATCGGCGTCGCGGCCCACGTCGATGCGGGCAAGACCACGCTGACCGAGCGCATCCTCTTCTACACCGGCGCCTCCTATAAGATCGGCGAGGTCCATGACGGCGCCGCCCATATGGACTACATGGCCGAGGAGCAGCAGCATGGCATTACCATCACCGCCGCCGTGACCAAGGCACCCTGGCGGGAGCACCTGCTGCAGGTGGTCGACACCCCCGGTCATGTCGACTTCACGATCGAGGTGGAGCGCGCCATGCGCGTCCTCGACGGCTGCATCCTGGTGCTCGACGGGGTGCGGGGTGTGGAGCCTCAGACCGAGACCGTCTGGCGTCAGCGCATGCGCTTCAATCTGCCCGCCATCTTCTTCGTCAACAAGATGGATCGTCCCGGGGCGGATTACCGGCGGGCGCTCGACGCGGTCAGGCGACGCCTGAAGATCGAGCCGGTCGCCATGACCTTTCCGCTCCCGGACGAGGGCGCGGTCGTGGATTTGATCGAGCGAAGGCGAATTGGTTTCCTCGGCGAGCAGGGGGAGGCGCTCGGCATCGAGCCGTGCCCGGACGCGCTCTGGGGCGCGATCGCGGATCTGCGTGAGTCCCTGTATCTGGCCGCCGCGGAGATGGACGAGGGTTTGGCCGATGGCGTCCTGGCCGGCGAGGAGCCCCCACCCGCGGCCCTGCGCGCCGCGATCCGTCGCGGCACGCTGGCGGGCCGTTTCTGCCCCTGCTACGGCGGCAGTGCGCTTCGGAATCTCGGGGTTCAACCGCTGCTCGACGGGGTGGTTGATTTCCTTCCCGCTCCGCTGGACCGACCGTCCGCACATGCCGTGCTACCGGACGGGACCGAGGTCGAGATCGCCATGGGCACCGAGGGTCCGCTGGCGGCCCTCGCCTTCAAGGTCCAACTCTGGGACGGACGCCGCCATGTCTTCGCGCGAATTTATCGCGGGACCTTGGCGCCGGGCGATGCGGTAGAGGTGCCGTCCCCGACCGGCGGTGCTCGGTGCGAGCAGGTCGCACGTCTCTTCGACGTGGATGCCGGCAAGAAGACCCGCATCGATCGCGCCGAAGCCGGCGAGATCGTCCTCCTGGCCGGACTGCGTCACGTCTCGACCGGCGATACGCTCTGCGCCCCCGGCCATCTGCTCAGTCTCGAACGGATCGAGGCCCGCGCCCCGGTGCTGGGGCTGGCGATCGAGCCCGCCGCCGGCACGGATGAAGAGAAGCTGCTCGAGGTCTTGGACAAGGTCCAGCAGGAGGACCCGACCCTGCGCGTCGAGGAGGACCCCGAGACCGGCCAGCGACTGCTGCGCGGAATGGGGGAACTCCACCTTCAGATCGTGATCGAGCGCATCGAGCGCGAGTTCGGCGTACGGATCCGCAGCGGCCGACCGGCCGTCGCCGTGCGCGAGACCATCCGCCGGCCCGCGATGGCGGATATGGTCTTCGCACCGCCGCCGACGCCCGATCCGCGCCAGCAGGCCCTCATGGCGCGCGTCGCAGTCGCGATCGAGCCACTCCCGCGAGGGGACGGCGAGCGGATCGAATGGGCCGCGCACGTCATCCCCGAAGGGGCGGAGCCGAGCGCTGCGCAACGCGAGGCGATCGAGCAGTCGCTCAAATCGACCCTGGCGGCCGGACCTTTGCTCGCCGCCCAAGTCCAAGACATCCTGGTGCGGATCACCGAGATTGAGCTTTTCGGCGCGGCCTCGACCCCCGAGGCGCTCGGCGCAGCGGCATCCAAGGCGCTGCGCCAAGCGCTCGAACGCGCCGAGCCGGCGGCGATGCATCCGGTCATGCGGGTCGAGGTCGTCATCCCGGAGCCGAGCCTCGGCACGGTCTTGGGCGATCTACAAGCACGACGCGCCCTGATCCAGGGCACCGACTCCGCCGGCGAGGACATCGCCATCCGCGCGGAGGCTGCCTTAGAACCCCTGCTGGGCTATGCCACCGCGCTGCGCAGCCTCACGCAAGGCCGGGGGCAGTTCAGTATGGAGTTTGACCGGTTCGACGTTTAAACCGCGTCCGACAGGACATGCAATGATCGAGGATCGCTGTGGCTTTGGCGGACACATGCGGGCTTGGTGAGACGCGGTTTAGGAGAGAAGATGCAAGAAGGGGATACGAACGGGCGCCGCACAATCGATGCGAATGGACGAGATCCTAATGGGATCAGCCTTTGAGGTTGCGCGGGCGGGTGATCGAGATCAGCTGAGCGCTGCCGCACGGCAGCGCGCTCCAGTCGTCCGGCATCTCCAGTCGGGCGACCGTGGCGGTGGGGAGGAGCTTGCCGTCGTCCGGGATCTCCAGATCCTCGCCGACCAGATGAGCGAGGAGCTCCTCTAGGCCCGGATTATGGCCGATCAGCAGGACGGTCGCCGCCTCGGGGGAGCAGCGTCCGAGCACGGATAAGAGCTTCGGGACCTCGGCCTCGTAGATGTCGGCATCCCAGAGGATCTGCTTTTTCTTGATGTCGAGGCACTTGCAGACCTTTGACGCGGTCTGTTTGGCGCGCTCGGCCGGTGAGCTCAGGACCAGGTCCGGGACCAAGCCCTCACGATAGAGCCAGGCTCCGACCTTTGGCGCATCGCTCTTTCCGCGTTTCGCCAAGGGACGGTCGAAGTCGCTCGTGACGGCCGAGTCCCAGTCGGACTTGGCGTGTCGCAGGATGAGGAGCTCTCTGGGCATGGAGAAGAAAGGGTCGGCGTAACTCAAGCAGAGATCGGACAAATCTTGGTCGCGGTACGCGGCTTTTTAACATATTCGTCATCTTCAAGGAAATGACGATTCCCCGCGCGGCACCCGACGCCCCTCAACGCACCGCCGCCAGCAGCCGATCCATCATCCCTTTGGCCTGGGCGAGATAGCCGCCGCCGAACAGGTTGAAGTGATTCAAGACATGGTAAAGATTGTAGAGGATCTTCCGCGTGCCGTACTCCGGCGGCAGCGGCCAGGTTTCCCGATAGGCCGCGTAGAAGTCGGACCCGAAACCGCCGAAAAGCTCGGTCATGGCCAGATCCGTCTCTCGATCACCGTAGTAGACGGCTGGATCGAAGATAACCGGCTCGCCCTCGCGGGTTGCGCCGATGTTGCCGCCCCAGAGATCGCCGTGCAGCAGAGAAGGGGCGGGGCGGTGGCCGATCAGGTCGTCGAGCACCGACATCAAGCGCTCGCCCGAGTCCGACAGGGCCCGGCCGTGGCCGTTGCCGGCCGCCAGATCCAGCTGAAAGCCGAGCCGATTCGCCCGCCAGAAGTCGACCCAGTCGGAGGCTCGTGCGTTGCGCTGGGGGGTCGAGCCGATGGTGTTGTCGCGATGCCAGCCGAAGTCGGGCGCGGTGCATCGATGCAGCTGCGCTAGTCGGCGACCCGCCTCCGCACCGTTCAAACGTCCGGCGAGATCCAGATGCTCGATTGCCAGATAGCTCTGGGCACCCGCGATGCCGGTACAGACAGGCTCTGGAACCCGGATCGCATTCGCCGCACGCAAGGCGGCGAGACCCTCGATCTCCGCCTCGAACATCGCCAGCCGGTCGGCGCTGTTGAGCTTGACGAAGTAGGCCCTCGCACCGTCGGCGAGGACAACCGCTCGATTGATGCAACCGCCGCCGACCGAGCGCTCTCGCTGGATACGGAAAGACCGGCCGGTCGCACTCGCGATATGGCGCGCGATCGTTTCGCGATCATTCACCGGGATTGCTCACCTGATCGGGTCACCGGATCACGTCACCGGATCACGTAGCGGGCTCACTCGTCGGGCTCGTTCGTCGGGGTCTCGTCGCTACCCCGAGCGGCACGCCGATGCAAGGGGCTCGAGCGCGGAAAGTGGGCGCGCAGGAAGGCCATCTGATCCGCTAGGACGTGGCGCCCCATCAGGAAGATGTACTCGGCGTGGGTCGGCGTGAAGGGTACGGCCAACAACTCCATGCCCGCCGCTTCGGGCGTGCGCCCGGCCTTAAAGTTGTTGCAGCGCACGCAGGCGGTCACGACATTGTTCCAGACATCCTTGCCGCCGCGACTGGTGGGACGCACGTGATCGCGCGACAGGGTACGCCCCGAGAAGCGGCTGCCGCAATACATGCACATGTGGTCGTCGCGGTGAAACAGGGTGCGGTTCGACAGGGGTGGTGCATAATCGTCCTGAAGCTTGTTCAGGGCGTGATGCGTCCCGTAGGTCGCGATGATGGAGTGGATCTCCAATCGACTTTGTCGGTGGGTGCTCGAGTTGATGCCCCCGCGCAGCTCGAACAAGGCATCGCCGCAGGCATAGGCCACCTGTCCGAGGAAATACAGCCGGGCGGCAACTCGGTAGTCCACCCATTCCATCGGCATACCCGCCAAATCCGTTCGCAGTACCTGTTGATTCAGTGACAACATAGCGGCGTTACGGCTCGGAATTTGCGAGCATGATACACAGTTGCCCTTTTCGCGCAACCCGGCGCCGTCATGCGTTTTTAGGTGCTTTCCGGAAGATTTGCTGCCCGTAGGTTGTGCTGACGATAGGAAGCACAACTTCCGCCAACGGTTGATTGTGCCTCGCACGGCTCGGGACAGCCTCCGGGGCTCTCGGCGCGGAGCACTCCGGTGCGCAGCTTGGCATAAGCATTTACGGAATTCGCCTGACGATCGGCCGTGGCGAACCCGCGCTTCAACCCACTGATCATTCACAGCCGCCGTGCATGCCCGCGAAGGCGCTCGGCGAAGTTTCGCGCCGCTCTGGACGAACCGCCGGCGCTATATGCAACACATTGATTAATTGAGTGTTTGCAAAATGGCTAAAAAGTTTCCAAACGAATAGAACCGTAACAATGACGCCTGCTCGCATCGGCTTTGCACCAGTCATCCCCAGACTTATCCACAGAAATTGTGAGTTGCTCGGGTTTCATGTTCCGCGACAAGCGATTGCCGGTGTTTCCTAGCCGAGCGCGGACGTCCCGCGTCTAATCGACGACTGCCGTCCGTCCTCACGAACCGTCCTCGGAACAAGCGCTCAACCAACGTGCCGCCCGCCCCGATCAGAAAGCCCGGCTCGATCCTGCGTGTCGCTGTCGCGGCGCCGCTGATGGACGCCTTTGATTACCTGCCGTTGCCTCCGGCATCGGACGGCTGCTCGGCAACGCAGCCACCGTTGCCCGGTCAGCGTGTGCTGGTGCCCTTCGGCCAAGGTCGGCGCGTGGGCATCCTGCTCGAGCTGCGCGAGAGCTCCGATCAGGATCCCGCGCGCCTGAAGCCGATCGAGCGGCTCCTCGACCCGCACCCGGTCTTGAGCGCGGCCGACCTGACCCTGATCCGCTGGGCGGCGAGCTACTATCGGCAACCGATCGGCGAGGCCCTCTTCAGTGCACTCCCCGCCCGTCTGCGCCAGGTCAAACCCATCCTGGACGAGCAGGTCCCGGGCGTCTCGGCGACGCCCGCCGGCCGGACCCTGGACCTCGAGACGCTGCGCCGGGCGCCGAGGCAGCGCGAGCTTCTCGCCCTCCTCAGGACCACGCCCGAGGGGATCGCGGTGGCCGATCTGACCGCATGCGTGGGCCACTGCGCCGCGACGCTTCGCAGCCTGCGTGCACGCGGGCTGCTGGAGACCTGCCGCCTCGCGCCGGCGGGGTCCGTCACGCACGCGCCCCGTGCCGAGCCCGCCTGCGGTCCGGAGCTCAATGCCGATCAGGCCGAGGCGGTTCGTCGGGTCGCGGCCCGGCTCGGCGGGTTCAGCCCCTTCCTGCTCGACGGCGTGACCGGCAGCGGCAAGACCGAGGTCTATATCCGTCTGATCGAGGCCGCCGCCGCCCGCGGCGCCCAAACACTCCTGATCGTTCCCGAGATCGGCCTGACCCCGCAGTTGCGTGAACGCTTGACCTCGCGACTGCCCGACCCGCCCGCCGTATTGCATTCCGGGCTGGCTGCCGGAGAACGCGAGCGGGCCTGGCACCGCGCCGCCTCCGGGCGCGCAGGCGTCGTGCTCGGGACACGCTCGGCGGTGTTCGTGCCGCTGCCTCGCCTCGGGCTGATCTTGGTGGACGAGGAGCATGACGCCTCGCTCAAGCAGCAGGAGGGCTTTCGCTACTCGGCTCGCGATGTCGCCGTGAGACGCGCCCAACTGGTCGGTTGCCCGGTCGTTCTCGGTTCGGCGACACCCTCGCTCGAAACGCTCAACAACGCGCAGACCGAGCGCTACGGCTGGCTGCGTCTGCCGCAGCGCGCGGGTGCGGCCTGCACCCCACGGACCTCGTTGCTGGACATCCGCAATCAGCCGCTCCAGGCCGGGCTCTCCGCCGTCCTGCGCGAAGAGATGCGTACCGAGATCGCCGCCGGCAACCAGGTGCTCCTCTTCCTGAACCGCCGCGGCTATGCCCCGGTGCTCACCTGTCACGGCTGCGGCTGGGTCGGCGACTGCCCGCATTGCGACGCGCGGCTCACACTCCATCTGGCCCGCCGACGCCTCTGGTGTCACCACTGCGGTTGGACGCGGCCTTTGCCCGACGCCTGTCCGGACTGCAAAGGGACGGATCTGCGGATGCTCGGACGCGGCACCGAGCGACTCGACGAAGAGCTGCGCCCGCTGTTTCCGGGCGTCGGCATCGCCCGGCTCGACCGAGATACCACCCGACGTCGCGGCGAGCTGGCCCGCCTCCTCGACGAGGTCCGGCGCGGCGAGGTGCAGATCCTGCTCGGCACCCAGATGCTGGCCAAGGGACATGACTTCCCCGGCGTGACCCTGGTCGGCATCCTGGATCTGGACCAATCGCTCTACGCAAGCGACTTCCGCGCACCGGAACGCACCGCGCAGCTGATCGTGCAGGTCACCGGGCGCGCCGGACGCGCCGAGCGCCCCGGACGGGTCGTCCTGCAGACCCGCCACCCCGAGCATCCTCTGCTCCAGAGCCTCTTGCGCGAAGGCTACAGGGGCTTCGCGACCACGGCCCTTGCCGAGCGACGCGAGGCCGAGCTGCCGCCGTTCAGCCATCTCGCGCTGCTGCGCGCCGAGGCCCCGACCGCCGAAACCGCAACGGCCTTCCTGAATCAGGCCCGCCTGATTGCAGAGGGGCCTGACGAAGGCCGAGCCGAGCGGCTCACCGAGACCGGAGTGCTCTGCTACGGCCCGGTCCCTGCCCCGATGGAGCGCCGCGGCGGGCGCTACCGCGCGCAGCTTCTGATCCAATCGTCTCAACGCCCGCGGCTCCAGCGATTTCTCGCCGGCTGGAGCCTCGCCCTACGCGCCTTGCCCAGGAGCAAAGGGCTGCGCTGGTCGCTGGACGTGGATCCGCAGGAGATGAGCTGATCTTCGAGCCGTTAGGGCAAAACGATCTGCACGGTCTCGGAAGGCCGCAGCAGCTCATTCGGGCGGCGGTCGAAGATGATGTCGAGGTAGTAGACGGCGCCTTCGAGCTCCACGCGCACGGCCTGGACCCCGAGGCTGTAGACGCGCCCGTCGCGCATCGCCCCGTCGATCTTGATGCGCGCCGGCTGGCCCGGTTTGAAGCGCCGCAGCGTGCCGGCGGTCACCAGAGCGCGGGCGAGCATTTGATCGTCCGGCGCGATCACGATCAGGGGCTCCTGCTGGATGGTCTTGTAGATCACCGCCCCGTTCCAGACCTTGCGCGAGACCAGGATCCCGTCGAAGGGGGCGCGTAGCTCGGTGTGCTCGAGTGCGACCAGGGCCGTGGCCTCGGCCGCCTTCGCGGCTTCCTCCTCCGCCGTGGCGGCGAGCTGCTCGAGCTCGGCGTCCTTGAGCTCTTCGATGGCGATCAACCCGCGATCGAACAGCTCTTGGCTGCGCACGAGATCGCGCCCGGCCTTTTCCACCTCGACGCGCGCTCGGGCGACGCGCGCCTTGGCCTCCAGGAGCCTGGCTTGGGCCTCGCGCTGATCCATCCTCAAGAGGAGATCGCCTTTCACGACATGCTGACCGGCGCTGACGAGGACCTCGTCGACCACGCCGTTCTCGAGCACGCGCATTTCGACCTCATGCACCCATTCGAGCCAGCCCTTAAGCTCCTCGGCGGCAAAGGCCTCCGTGGCGAGCATGAGCACGCCGAGTGCGATGATCCATGCCTGTTTCGTCATTGATTCTGTTCTCCGTCTGCCGCTTCGGCGAGGGGCTGCCCGGCAAGGGCCTCGAGCTCCGCCCACACCAGTGCACGGCAGAAGCTCACCCGTTGGCTCTGCTGCCGGGTCTGGGTCTGTTGACTCATGGAGTAACCGAGGTCGGCGGTCACCTCCTGCTCGTAGAGTGTGCGACTCTCGTCGAGCTTCAGATCGCGCCAGGCCAACTCGGTGCGCAGGTTGCGCTCCGCCGCGCTCAGTGCGCGCAGACGCAGCAGCAGCTCGAGCGCCTGCTGGCGGATCTCCATGTGAATGAGATCCCGGTCGGCCTGCGAGCGGCCGGCAATCAAGTCACGCACGATCGGGGTCTCGACCGCCTGTGCGAGGATGGTCTCCAGCGTCGGCGGGGTCTCCGGCGGCATCGTGAGCGTGGGCTGCAGCAGGTTGCGCGGCAGGTCGGCTGGATTGCCGAGCGCCTGTGCGAGCAGTGCGCGCGTCAACTGCTGGCTGATCTCGCTTGCGGAGCGGCGGTGCAGGATCTCCTGATAGACCGACTCCAGCTCCAGGACACGCAGCGGCGAGATCTGGCCGAGCTCGTTGCGCACGGAGGCGCGGTCGAACTGGATGTAGGCGACCGCCATGGCCTCGCTCTCGGTGGAGAAACTCAGATCGGCGAGGAGCACGTCGAAGAAACGCTCCATGATCTCCAGGCGCTGCGCGTCCCGGGCGCTGATCAGGGGTTGGAGCGGCCGGTTCCGCTCGGGGTCGGCGACGCTCGAGCTGCGAAAGGCCAGCCGTTGACAGTCCAGGTAGAGCGATTGGCGACGGGGCAGGAGACCGACGATCTCCGGCGAGGCCGTAACCCGCGGGTGACCGGTAACGGTCTCGAGTGCCTCCTCCAGGCCGAGCGGGTCGGAGATGGCGGCCGCCGGGACGGTCAAGGTGGCTCCGGCGAGCAGGACAAGGATTCGGCATCCGAGCGCATATCGGCGCGCCGCGGTCCTCATGGGTATGGATCCGTGCGTGTCGGCGTCTCGGACGTTGGCCCTATCATGGAGCGGATCAACCTCGCGTATCCTGTTGCCGGCCTGCCTTCTCGGGGCGGGGTTCGTGAGCCGGGATCTGTGAGCCCGATCCCGCGAACCCGGAGATTAAGCCGATTCCGGGTCGCGGCTCAAGCGATTCGCTCGGGTTTCCCGCAACGTTTCCGGGCGACGGCTCGGCAGGTGTTTCGGGCGGGGTTACACTGCCGGGGTTACGCCGCCCCCCGGCAGCTCGACGGGGAATGCGCCACGTCGGCACGCGGTATTTCGAGCTCCCTGCGTCGATAGCCAAACCCGTGACCCAACCCACCCGCATTCAAGAGGATTTTGTGCATGTTAGCCCTTCGAACCCTGGTCCTTCTCGGCCTGATCGGCATAGTAGCTCCGTCCTTTGCGACCGACGAGCCGCCCGCGGACGGCGGCGAGACGGCCGTGCCCGCCATCGACGCGACGCCGTGGCGCATCCTCGCCTATCGATCCGACGCCGAGGCCGATCTCGTCTCCATCGAGCCCCGCGAGCTGCCGCCGCAACTCGCCTTCGGCGAGGGTCGCGTTTCGGGCAACGTGGGTTGCAACAGCTTCTCGGGCGGCTACACCCGCGACGGCGATCGTCTGACGATCGACCCGCGCATGGCCATGACCATGATGGCCTGCGAGGAGGCGCTGATGGCCTTGGAGCAGGCGATCACGGCGCATCTCGCCGCTGTGGCCGGCTATCGGCAGGCCGGCCAGACGTTGGAGCTGCTCGATGCCGACGGCACCGTTTTGATCCTGCTCGAAACGCTGGCAGAAACCCCGTTGGTCGGCGTCACCTGGCGCCTGGACACCTACAACAACGGCAAGGAGGCGCTGGTCTCGACGGTGAAGGGCACCGAGATCACCCTGGCCTTGACCGCGGAAGGTACCCTCTCCGGCTCCGACGGCTGCAACCGATACATGAGTGGCTATGCCCTCGACGCGGGTCGGCTCTCGATCGGACCCATCGCCACCACCCGCATGGCCTGCCGGGGCCCGCAGGCGGTTGCCGAGCAGGCGGCGGCCTATGCCGCGGCGCTCGGGATGGTGCGAGGTTACCGTATCGAGGGCGAGCAGCTCTGGATGACGACCGAGGACGGCGCGACCGCCGCGCTTTTCCGGGTTGTTCGCAAGGCGGCGGAGTCGACCGCCGAGCGCTGAGTCCTTTTGGGGCGTGTCGGGGCGTGTAGGGGCGTGTAGGGGCGACTTCAGTCGCCCCGGGACGTTTAGGACAACCGACGGCAATCGACTCTTTCGGCAATTGTCCCGTTCCTACTGGGGCGGCTTTGGGGGACCACCGGGCGACTAAAGTCGCCACTACATGCCCATGTATGTCGGGCGGCTTCGGCGGAAGCCGCCCGACCAACATCAAGTCCGGACCGGTTATACTCCCGCTGGTCATGGGACCGACCCACACGAGGCACGCATGCACTGCTGGGCCAGAACAGCCTTCTACCTCCTCGTCACTGTGCTCGGCATCGCGAGTATGATCGGTGCCTGCGGTCAGAAGGGACCGCTCTATCTGCCCGAACCGCCGGTCGTCGTGGTGCCGGCGCCCGCAGCCGATATCGGCTCGGATGTTCCGAGCGCGGTCGTTGCGCCGCCGGAATCGAACGCACCTCCCGACACACCCTAGTCGAATCGACCCCAATCACTTCACGCCGAGAGCCTCCCGAGACCGCATGGATCACTTCAACTATCGCGACGATGGCCTCTACGCCGAGGATGTCCCGCTCGCCGACATCGCCGCGCGTTTCGGTACGCCCTGTTATGTCTATTCCCGTGCGACGCTGGAGCGCCATTGGCGCGCCTTCGACCGCGCCTTTCGCGAGCATCCGCATCTGGTCTGCTTCGCCGTCAAGGCCAACTCCAATCTGGCGGTGCTCAACGTGCTTGCGCGCCTGGGCTCGGGATTCGACATCGTCTCGCTCGGGGAGCTCGAGCGCGTACTTGCCGCCGGGGGCGACCCGTCCAAGGTGATCTTCTCCGGGGTCGGCAAGCGCGAGGACGAGATCCGCTTTGCCTTGGAGGTCGGGATTCGCTGCTTCAACGTCGAGTCCGAGTCCGAGCTGGTCCGGCTCGATCGGATCGCCGGCGAGATGGGTGTGATCGCGCCCGTATCGCTGCGTGTGAATCCCGACGTCGATGCCCAGACTCATCCCTATATTGCCACCGGCCTGAAGGAGAACAAGTTCGGGATCGATATTCACGCGGCCGAGGAGGTCTATGTCCGGGCCGCAGCGCTGCCGAACCTGCGGGTGACCGGCATCGACTGTCATATCGGCTCCCAGCTCACGGATCTGGCCCCCTTCATCGACGCACTCGGGCGCGTGTTGACCCTGGCCGAGCGTCTCGGCGAGATCGGTATCCCGATCGCGCATCTCGACATCGGCGGCGGACTCGGCATCCGCTACACCGAAGAGCATCCCCCGGAGCCCGCCGCCTATGCCGCGGCCATGAGCTACCTGCTCGGCGATCGTCCCTACGAGATCGTCTTGGAGCCCGGCCGCGCCATCGCCGGCAATGCCGGCGTGCTGCTGACCCGCGTGGAATATCTCAAGGAGAACGGCAAGCGTCACTTCGCGATCCTGGACGCGGCAATGAACGACCTGGTGCGCCCCGCGCTCTATCAGGCCGTTCAGGACATCGTACCGGTGAGGCACAACACGGACGCCGAGCCCGCCCGCTATGACCTGGTCGGCCCGGTCTGCGAGACCGGCGACTTCCTCGGCAAGGGCCGCCAGCTCGCCTTGAGCGAGGGCGACCTGCTCGCCGTGCGCGGATCGGGCGCCTACGGCTTCACCATGAGCTCCAACTACAACAGCCGCCCGCGCGTGCCCGAGGTCATGGTCGACGGCGATCAAGTCCATCTCGTGCGCGAGCGCGAGACCGTCGCGAGCCTCTTCTCCGGGGAGACCGTTCTACCGTCATGAAACGCCGTCCCGAACCCGAGTTGATGGACAGCGACGAGCAAGCGCTCGCCTATGCCCAAGCGGATTTCAAGGAATCCAACACGCTCTTCATCGAGCTGCTGCGCCGGCTCGATCCCGGTCCGCTCGAGGGCGCGCGCGCACTTGATCTGGGCTGCGGACCGGCGGACATCAGCATCCGCTTCCTGCGCGCCTGGCCCGGGGCGTCCTGCGATGCGCTCGACGGCTCGCAACCCATGCTCGATCTCGCCCAAACCGCGCTCGATGCGCTGCCCGGCGTGGCCAAGCGGTGTCGACTGATCCGCGACCAGATCCCCTCCGCGGCCCTGGATCGCGGCGGCTACGACCTGATCATCTCCAACAGCCTGCTGCACCATCTGCACGACCCGCAGGTCTTGTGGCAGACCCTGATCGAGACCGGCAAGCCCGGCGCCTTGGTGCTGATCATGGACCTGATGCGCCCGGCCTCGGCCGGTTGGGTCGAGGCACTGGTGGCGACCTATGCCGACGGCGAGCCGAAGGTCTTGCGCGACGACTTCCGCAACTCGCTTTTCGCCGCCTTCGAGCCGGCGGAGGTCGCCGAGCAACTGGCCGCCGCGGGGCTCGACGGGCTCGAGGTCGGCGTGGTCAGCGACCGCCATCTGGCCGTCTCGGGGCGCCTGCCCGGGTGAGCGAAGGGATGCGACTCGCCTTTAGCAAGATGCAGGGCCTGGGCAACGACTTCGTCGTCCTGGATGCCACCGAGCACCCCATCGCGATCGACCCCGCGCTCGCCCGCCGGCTGGCCGACCGGCGCTTCGGGATCGGCTGCGATCAGATCCTGCTGGTGGAGCCGCCGCGCCTGCCCGGCACCGAGTTTCACTACCGCATCTTCAACGCCGACGGCTCGGAGGTGGAGCAGTGCGGGAACGGTGCGCGCTGCTTTGCGCGCTTCGTGCGCGACCGTGGCCTGACCGAGCACGACGAGATCCCTGTCGGAACGGCCGCGGGACCGATCCGACTCTACGTGTTGGAGGACGCAGGTCAGGTCCGTGTCGACATGGGCGCACCCGAATTCGAGCCCGAGCGGATCCCCTTTCTGGCGGATCGTCAAGCGCTCACCTATGACCTGGATGTCGCGGGCGAGTCGCTGGTCATCGGCGCGGTCTCGATGGGAAACCCGCACGCCGTCATCCTGGTCGAGGACCTGGACACAGCTCCGGTCGCGCGCCTCGGCCCCTTGATCGAAGCCCACCCGCGCTTTCCGCAACGGGTCAATGTCGGTTTCATGCAGATCCTCGCCCGCGATCATCTGCGCCTGCGCGTCTACGAGCGCGGCGCCGGCGAGACCCTGGCCTGCGGCACCGGCGCCTGCGCGGCCATGGTCCACGCCCGGCAACGCGATCTGGTGGACACGCGGGTCCGGGTCAGCCTACCCGGCGGCGATCTTCTGATCGCCTGGAACGGTCCCGGCGAATCCGTCTGGATGACCGGACCGGCCGTGCTGGTCTTCGACGGCGAGATCACGCTATGAGAAGCCACGGCAGGTCCGGCCGCGCCCACGAGACCCGCTCTCCCGCCGTCGGTCGGGCCGAGCTCGCGAGGTCCGACATTACCCCTGCAGGTAAATATCGCGCATGACTCCCCTCGAACCCGCGCCCGTCGCGATCGAAGACCCGGATCTCGAATCCAGGGTCATCGACTATCTCCTGAGCGATCCGACCTTCTTCGCTCGCAACCCGAAGCTCCTAGCGGCGCTCGAGATCCCGCACGACTCGGGGGCCGCGGTCTCGCTGATCGAGCAGCAGGTGCGCCTCCTGCGCAAGCAGCTCGAGGCCGAGCGTCACCGCCTGACGCATCTCATCTCCCGTGCCCGCGAGTACGAGGCGCTCTCGGGCCGGCTCCACCATCTGGTCCTGAAGGTCATTGCCGCGCAGGATTCGCAGCAGATCTGTGCGCTGCTCAAGGACGGCCTCCTGACCGAGTTTTCGGCCGAGGCGATGACGCTCAAGCTCTTCCAGACCCTGGACCAAAGCGGCACACGACCGGATCCGCTGACCCTGGCGTTTCGCGACTTCGTCGATCGCCACCACGCCTTGTGCGGTCCGCTCAACAGCGAGAAGGCGCAGATCCTCTTCGGCGCGGCCGGGGCCGAGATCCGGTCCGCCGCGCTGGTGCCGATCCGCGCGGACGGACATGCCGGCGTGCTGGCGATCGGCAGCCACAACAGCGAGCGCTTTCGCCCGGACATGGGCACCGAGCTGCTCGACCGGCTCGGCGAGATCCTCGGACAGAAGTTGCGCGTCGTGCCGTTGGGGCACTGCGACGAGACGAGCTAAATCGCGTCCGGAGCCATGTGCATCGTTTTTGGATTGGATGGGCCTCGGCCAGATCCTTGAGCGTCGGAGCTGACGCGATTTAAACCGCGCCCGGTGCGGTATGTGATTTTTTTGGATGGGATCGGCCCCGGCAGACTTGACGATCGCTGGAGCTGGCGCGGTTTAAGATGGTGAAAAACTGAGAACTTTAAACCACGCCCCCGCCGAAGCTCGGATCAGCACTCACTACTCACTACTCACTACTCACTACTATGAGTACATCGGGCGACCTGATCGAATCCTTCCTCGGCCATCTCGCCCACGAGAGACGGCTGTCCGAGCAGACCCTGATCGCCTACCGCCGCGATCTCGAGCGGCTGAACGCCTGGCTGAGCGAGGCCGGCTCGATCGCGATCGAGAAACTCGACGAACAGGCCGTGCGCCAATATCTCGCCTGGCGGCACCGCCGCGGGGCCTCCGGAAAGACCCTACAACGCGAGCTCTCCAGCCTGCGCAGTCTCTATCGCTGGCTGCTGCGTGAGGGTCTGGCCGGATCCAATCCGGCGGTCGGGGTGAGGGCACCGAAGAGTCCGCGGCGCTTGCCGGGGACACTCGATGCCGATCAGCTATGCAGTCTGCTGGATCATCCGGCGGAGGATGATCTGCTCACAATCCGCGATCAGGCCATGATCGAGCTGTTCTACTCCTCGGGCCTGCGGCTCGCCGAGCTGGTCTCGGTCAACCTCGGCGACATCGACATGGCCGAGGGCGAGCTCGGCGTGCTGGGCAAGGGATCCAAGACCCGGCGCGTACCGGTGGGCATCAAGGCCCGCGAGGCCGTCCAGCGCTGGATGCTGGTGCGCGCCAATCTGGCCGCGGACAGCGAGCCCGCGCTTTTCGTGAGCAGCCGCGGGACGCGCATCAACCCGCGCACGGTCGAGCTGCGCATCGCCCGATGGGCCCGCTCGCAGGGCGCGACGCGCGACCTGCATCCGCATCTGCTGCGTCACAGCTTCGCGACCCATTTGCTGGAGTCATCGGGTGATCTGCGCGCGGTGCAGGAGCTGCTCGGTCATGCCGATATCGGCACCACTCAGATCTACACTCATCTCGACTTCCAGCATCTCGCGCAGGTCTACGACCAGGCTCATCCTCGTGCGAAGAAGAAACCCCGTCCGGCCGATTAGCGCCGAAACCCAGATCGCGTAGGTCGGATCAGCGCAGCGTCATCCGACGTGAAACCTTTCCATCCCCGCTTATCGACGACGGTTGATCCGAGACCATGCTGCTCTCACCCAAATACCGCTTTCTCTTCGTCCACATCGCCAAGACCGGCGGGACCAGCGTGCGCGCCGCCTTGGAAGGGCTGCGCTGGCGCGATCCCTGGTACTGGTCCATGTTTCTGTGCAGCCGACTGAGCCATCTCAGCGGGCACCGCATCGCTACCAAGCTGCCCCGACATGCCAAGGCGATCGCCGCGAAGGAGATGTTGCCCAAGGAGGTCTTCGATGGGCTGTTCAAGTTCGCCTTCGTGCGCAACCCCTGGGACCTTCAGGTCAGCTCCTTCCACCACATCCGACGCGAACGACCCCAGTACCTCGGCGGCCACACCGAGTTCGAGCCCTTCCTGCGCTGGAAGCTCGACCCCGAGCGGCCCTACCAGTATCACGTCGACACCTCGATCGAGCTGCAGAGCGATTACCTGATCGACCTGCACGGGGCCGTGATCGTCGATTTCATCGGTCGCTACGAGCGTCTGCACGAGGATTTTGCCATCGCCTGCGAGCGCATCGGGATCCCCGCGCCGGCACTGCCGCATGCACGCAAGGCCACAGATCGCAGCAAGGACTATCGGGGTTATTACACGGATACCACAGCCGAGCTGGTCGCGAGACACTTCGCCGCGGATGCCGAGCTGCTCGGCTATCGATTCGAGCCGGGCTAGACCGCGTCCGTTGCCTCATGCGCGCCCTCGGGGTTGAATCGGCGTCGCAGACATCAACGAGATCATCGCCGACGCGATCTAGGAGGGTTAAGGTAAGATGGTCCAAGGAACGATCCATAATCCGCATGAACACGAACACGTAGGTTGGGCAAAGCGTAGCGTGCCCAACGGCTCCCTGTGTTGCGGGCGCTGGCTCATTAGAGCGGCCACCGAAACGTTCAGGCGCTCGTGACACCGCTCCGCGGTGTCACGCATGCCCCGTGGCGCTCTGCGCCACGTGACGGTGGCCGGAGTCACTCAGTCTCTGGGCACCATATCCCGATAGGCATACCAGGTCGCATGCCCCACCAGGGGGACGGCAAGGAAGAGCCCGATATAGAAGGTCAGAAGTCCGATCCCCACGATCCCGACCAGCAGCACCGCCCACAGCAGCATGGGCAACCAATTGAGTGCCACTGCACGGACGCTGGTGCGCATCGCCGTGAACCCGTCGATCGGGCGGTCGATCAGCATGGGCACCGAAATGGCGCTGATGCAGAAGGCACAGATGGCGAAAAAGGCGCCGACCAGGATCACCGCGAGCATGAGTCCCATGTAATCGCCCGAAAGGACGACGATCGGAATAAAGCGCGAGAATGGCGGAAAGGGATCGTTGAACATCATGATGAAGAGAAATATGGATGCCAGGATCCAGAGCTGCATCGTCATCATGAGGAACCCCATCGCGATTCCCAGCTGACCCTGATTGCGTTTGAACGCCTCCAATGCCTGACAGTGATCGACCGGCTCTCCGCGCTCCAGGTGCGCGCTCATCTGATAGAGCCCGATCGCCAAGAACGGGGCCATCAGGAAGAAGCCCGCAGTCAGGAAGGGGATCAAAAAGGTCAAGTGCCCGATGACCGTCAGCCCGACGATCAGGCCGCTGAGCAGCACGATCATGGCACCGTACCTCAGACTGTGGACAGGTGCTGCTTTGATGTCATGCCAACCCTTGGCAAGCCATTGCCAGGGGTGATCCAGGGTGATCTTGTTGACGCGAGGGTCCACGTGGCGCGGTTCGTCCGCGACGGCGGTGTTGTCCATCCTGATTCCTCCGATATTGTTATGGAAACCGGCGAGAGGGCTGCCCGGATCTGCGGTATCGGCCGACCCGCAGGTCGGCAATCCTTCAGCTCCCGAGCAAGACGACCCCAAGCGAAGGTTGAGTGAGGCACTAAGATTCTACAAGGTTTCCGCAAAAGGCAAGCGGGTTGAACCTGGATTCGGTACGAAGGCCGAGGTTCCAACTGATACGCCTCGGGGCGATCCCGAGATGCCGCAGTCGCGACCTTGTCCGGGGTGGGCGAACGATGAATGTCCGGCGCCATTGCATCAACGCACGAAGCGGGAAGCGGCCCCGGCGCCGAGAGACCAGAGTCTACCTCATGCAGGAGGCGGTATATACGGAAAAACTCGATGGAATTTCTGGCGTTACCCGATAGAACCCCGCGCTCTCAATGGGTGCCGCCCTGCACCAAGAGGGCGCTTGGTTTAGACTCGAGCCTCATCCAAAACACGCGATTCGAACCGGAGCACGCAAGCGCATGTCCACCGTACCCGCCCCCTACCAACAGATCGACGACGGCATCTATTGCCTCGAAACCGGTCTCTACCGGCACGGCCTCGCCGCCTGCTATCTGGTGCGCTTCGCGGATCGGCTTGCCTTCATCGACACGGGCGCCGCCAACTCCGTGCCCGGTTTGCTGGGCGTGATCGCCGACCTGGGCCTGACCCCGGAGCATGTGGACTACGTCATCCCGACCCACGTCCACCTGGACCACGGCGGCGGTGCCGGCACCCTGATGGCCGCTTGCCCGAACGCGCGCCTGGTCATCCATCCGAAAGGCGCGCCACACATGATCGACCCGAGCCGCCTCGTCGCCGGCTCCACTGCTGTTTATGGGGAGGAGGCATTTGAGCGCGACTTCGGCGCGCTCACCCCGGTTCCCGAGGAGCGAGTCATCATCGCAGAAGACGGCGAGACCTTCGAGCTCGCCGGCCGAACCCTCACGTTCATCGACACGCCCGGACACGCCAATCACCACGGCAGCATCTACGACGAGACGAGCCGCGGCTTCTTCACCGGAGACACCTTCGGCATCTCCTACCGCGAATTCGACACCGCCGCCGGCCCCTGGCTGTTCGCCCCGACCACCCCGGTTGCCTTCGATCCCGACGCCTGGCTCGCCAGCCTCGACAAGCTCATGGCCCACGCACCTCAGGCCATGTATCTCACCCATTACGGCCGGGTTACGCAACCCGCAGACCTGCTCGACGACCTGCGCGCCAGCATCCGCGCACTCGCCGACATCGCACTCGCCGAGGAGGGAAACGCCGACTCGGACCGGGAGTCCCGCATCAAAAGTGCCGTGCGTGCCTATCTGATCGCCGGCGCCCGCGCCCACGGTGTCGTTCTGTCGGACGACGCCATCGCCGAGCTGCTGAGCCTGGACACCGAGCTCAATGCTCAGGGGCTGGAGGTTTGGTTGAAGCGGCGTGCGAGGGGTCGATAGAGGTCATGGCGGCTGGAACCGGCGTTGCTCTGGCGTTCAACGAGGAGTCGACCGAACCATGGCGCATCTCACCGGACGCAGTTCGCATCCGGCGGACAGCGCCGACTGCTACGCCATGGCTCAAAAGCTGTAGCTCGCCGTGATGCCGATCAGGTAATTCGTGCCGGGGCCGGGCGCGTAGAACCGGCCGTTCGCGTCGTTGACGCTCACCGCGGCGATGTAGGGCTCGTCCAGCAGATTGTCGATCCGCACGAACTGGGAGAGCCGGAGTCCGTCCAGGTCCTGGGTGAAGCCACCGCGGAGGTTGGCGAGCAAGTATCCGCCTGCCGTCTCGCTGTTGCGGTCGTTCACGTAGACCTTGTCCTGTCCGGAAAGGCTGATCGCCGCCTCGAACCCCAGGGGCTCGTAGGCGTAGGAAAGCTCGCCGAAGAGCGTGAACGCGGGTACGCCCGGGATACGGTTGCCCGCCTCGACGGTCGTGACATTGAGGGTCGGCGCGACCGTGCGGCAGGGAATGCCCGCGCAGGCCGGAAAGCCCTCGGTGAATTCGCTGTCCAGATAGGTCGCCGCCAGATAGCCGACAAAGCCCCGACCGAGGGGTGACTCCAGCAGCAGCTCCACACCTCGGCGACGCGACGCGGGCGCATTCCGGTAGGTTGCCCGTCCGCCCCCGTTGGTCGCCACGGTCAGCTCGTCGTCGGTGTCGATCTGGAAGAGTGCGAGATTCAGCCGAGCGTCCGCGCCGAGCAGAAACTTGGCGCCGATCTCGTAATGCCGGCTCACGGCGGGATCCAGACCCAGGTTCAGGCCCGCGCCGCCGTCGGGGCGATAGGCCAGCTCGGTGAAGGTCGGCGTCTCGAAGGTCTTGCCGAGGTTGGCGTAGAGATTGATGGAGTGCGTCAGCTTGTAGAGGAGCCCGAGGGCCGGCGTCCAAGCGCCGTAGGTCAGGTTGCCGCTGTCGTCGGGGTTGAGGTTGGTGGCCGTGATCGGGGCGGTCGAGCCGCTGCAGGTGCCCGGCCGTGTGCCGGGTGCGGTCACGCGATCGGGGGAGCAGATGAAGCCGTCGTCGGAGTCGAAGCGGACCTCGGTGTACCGCAAGCCCAGGTCCAGACTCCAGCGGGGTGCGAAACCCCAAGTGCCTTGAAGAAAGGCTCCCCAACTGTCCAGGGTGTTGTCTTCATTACGCTTGAGCGCGGCGCGCTCGCCCAAGGCGCTGAGATAACCCTTGCGCTCCTCGGCCGACCGATCGTATTCCCCGCCCAGGATCAGCGTCAGTGGGCCGTCGGCGAGTGTTGTCGAATGGGTCCAGAGGAGGTTGCCGCCCGCGAAACGCCGATCGAAAGCGCTCACGCCGCCCGAGGCCGTGATGGCGTTCTGGTTGGCGAGCGGGATGGCGAGATACTGCTCGTTGCTGCGTGTCCCGGTGTAGGCCATGACGCGCAGGTCGTCCGCAGCGCTCAGCGGCTGATCCAGGACGACGCCGCCCTGGAGGTTGTCGAGCGTGCGCCGGGTTTGAAAGGTCAGCGCGGCCGGCGATGCCTGGCGGCGATTACGCTTGACCTCCTCTGCGGTCAGGCCGAGCGGATCTCGGGCCTCGGGCAGATTCAAGGCGTTGGCGATCAGGCTGATGGTGCCGCCGCCGTCGAGCGCGATCCTGAGCTTGCTGTTGGCCTGCTCCTTGGTGGCACGACTCCAATCACGGTAGCCGTCGGTCTGCGCGCGGGAGAGATCGACGACATAGTTGAGGCGCCCCGTCTCGCCGCCCAGCTTGGTCCCGGCGATCCAGGTAGCATCGCTGCCGCCCATCAGACGGACGGTCAGGGTCGGCTCGGGCGGGCCGTCTTCGGTAAAGATCTGCACGACGCCGCCCGAGTGGTTGCCGTAGAGGGCGGAGAAGCCACCACGCATCACCTCGATGGACCGCGCCGAGCCCAGATCGAAGAGCCCGGGTCCGCCCTGGCCGTCCGGCGTGCTCGCGGGGATGCCGTCCGCGATCAGCTTGACCCCGCGTGTCCCGAACTGGGAGCGTCCCCCGAAGCCGCGGATCATGATCTGCTCTTCCTGCGCATAGGTCCCGCGGTTGGTCACGACCGTTCCGGGGACGCGCGGCAGATCCTCGGAGATCAGCACCATCGGCTTTTGGTTCTGGATGATCGCCTTGTCCAGGACGTCGATGGCGACCGGCAGGTCGAACGTGCTTTCGCCGGAGCGCGTGGCGGTTACCACCAAAGGGGCCAACTTGATCGCCTCCTCGTCGGACTCCGCTGGCTGGAGCCCCTGCGCAACCGCAGCCCCGCAGTGGAGAGCCGCGAGGGCGGCCGCGAGGCCGCCGAGGGTCGGCCCGGCCTTGCGCACGTCGCGACCGATGATCGAGCCGACTGCACGCGTCACACGGGCATCCCGATCAGGATTCGCAGCCCAACTCGTCGTAATGCGCACAGATCCGTGACCAGGCGTCCTCTGCGGTCTCGACGAAGCTGAACAGATCAAGGTCGGCGCGACTGACCACCCCCTCATCGACCAGCGCCTCGAAGTCGATGACGCGCTCCCAGAACGCCTGCCCGAAGAGCATCACAGGCATGGGTCGAATCTTCTTCGTTTGAATCAAGCAGAGCGTCTCGAAGAGCTCGTCGAAGGTGCCGAAGCCGCCGGGGAAGACTACCAGCGCCTTCGCACGCATCAGGAAATGCATCTTGCGCAGGGCGAAATAATGGAACTGGAACGACAGCTCCGGGGTGATGTAGGCGTTCGGGGCCTGCTCGTGCGGGAGCGTGATGCTGAGACCGATCGAGACGGCATCGACGTCGGCGGCGCCGCGATTGGCCGCCTCCATGATGCCGGGGCCGCCACCCGTGACGATCACGAAACAGCGTGATTCCGCGTTCTGCTCCTGCTCGGAGACGATCCGCGCGAAACGCCTCGCCTCCGCATAGTAATGCGAGCGGTCGAGCGCCCGCCGGCAACGCTCGACCGCGGCTTGCGCCAGCGCCTGCGCATCCGCCGGCGCGGCACCCCGCGCATGCTCGGCGTCCACAAGGTTCCGTGCAGCCGTCTCGGGATCCGGAATCCGGGCGCTGCCGAAGACCACGATGGTCGACTCGACCCGCTGATCCTGAAGCTCCAGCTCGGGCTTCAGCAGCTCGAGCTGCAGGCGCAGCGGACGCGCCTCGTTGCGCATCAGAAAATCGACATCCGTATAGGCCAGACGGTAGGCGGACGATCGGGTCTGTGGCGTCGAGCGGGTCTCGGCCGCCCGCGCGGCATCCTCGCGGGCGGTCGGCAAGGTGACGTGATCGCGGTCGGTTGGTGTGCGCATGCGTGATGGGTCCTCGGGGTCGGTTGAGGAGAGCGGGTCGGGGACGGCGGGTCGGGGCGTCGGGGACGCTCGGATCAGGGTCGCCGACCGCGGTACTCGTTTTCGTGTACGAGGGAAACCCCATCGATCATGCGATCCGTCGCCTCGCGCTGCGCGGCGCCACCCTGGAGCTTGATGACGAGCCGCACCTCGTTGGCCGAGTCGGCATAGCGCAGCGCATCCTCGTAGCTGATCTCGCCCTCTTGATAGAGATTGAAGATGGCCTGATCGAAGGTGATCATGCCTTGCTCGTTGGACTTCTTCATCAGCTCTTTGAGCTTGTGCACCTCGCCCTTGCGGATGAGATCGGATGCCAACGGCGTGTTCAACAGGATCTCGACGATGGCCCGACGGCCCTGATTGCCCTTGCGCGGTGCGAGCTGTTGCGCCACGACGGCCTTGAGATTCAGCGAGAGATCGAGCAGAAGCTGGTTGCGCGAGTCGTCCGGAAAGAAGCTGATGATGCGGTCCAGTGCCTGGTTGGCGTTGTTGGCATGCAGGGTTGCCAAGACGAGATGGCCGGTTTCGGCGAAGGCGATGGCGTATTCCATGGTCGCGCGTGTGCGGATCTCGCCGATCAGGATGACATCCGGGGCCTGACGCAGGGTGTTCTTGAGCGCGACCGCGTAGGACTCGGTATCCACGCCCACCTCGCGCTGAGTGATGATGCAACCGTGATGCTCATGGACGAACTCGATCGGATCCTCGACCGTGATGATGTGGCCCGAGCTGTGTCGGTTGCGATACCCCACGAGCGCGGCGAGCGAGGTCGATTTCCCGGTCCCGGTGCCGCCGACGAAGATCAACATTCCGCGCTTGGTCATCGCCAACTCGCGCAGGATCGAGGGAAGCCTGAGCGCCTCGATGGTCGGAATATCGGTCTCGATCCGACGCAGGACCATCCCGGTCGCCTCGCGCTGGACGAACGCACTGATACGGAACCGCCCAAGATGCGGGCGATCGATCGCAAACTGACATTCCTTGGTCGTGCGGAATTCCTCGCGCTGGCGATCGTTCATGAGGCCGAGCACCATGTCGTGTGCCTGCTCGGCCGACAAGGGATTCTTCGTCGCCGGATAGATGGCCCCGTCGATCTTGACGCTGGGCGGCCAGCCTGCGGTGATGAAGAGGTCGGACGCCTTGCGCTCGACCACCATGCTCAGCAATTGCTCGATCGCACGATTCAGGTCCATACGAGACCTCGACTATTAAGAAAGACGCTCCCGGGCGGCGGCCATCCTTAGCTTGGCCGGAACCTGGATTCGCAAACGATCTACATCCTCCGACATCCGCATCGTGCGGGGCGGCACCATCGACGAGCGCTCGGCCCGGCAAGGTTCGGCGGATCCGGATCAGCTAAAACCGTCCTTGTTTTGGGCCTTCATCCGCGCGTCCTTGCGCGACACCAACCCCTGTTGGACCAGCTCCTTGAGGTTCTGATCCAGGGTCTGCATCCCGTGTGCCTGACCGGTCTGGATTGCCGAGTACATCTGAGCCACCTTGGCCTCGCGGATCAGGTTGCGGATGGCCGGCGTACCGATCATGATCTCGTGCGCGGCGACCCGTCCTCCGCCGACTCGCTTCAAAAGCGTCTGCGCGATGACCGAGCGCAGAGACTCCGAGAGCATCGCCCGGATCATCTCCTTCTCCGCCGCGGGAAAGACGTCGATGATGCGGTCGATGGTCTTGGCCGCCGAGGTCGTGTGCAACGTCCCGAAAACCAAATGCCCGGTTTCGGCCGCGGTCATCGCCAGCCGAATGGTCTCGAGATCACGCATCTCGCCGACCAGGATGATGTCCGGATCCTGACGCAGGGCGGAGCGCAACGCCTCGCTGAATCCCAGCGTATCCTTGTGCACCTCGCGCTGATTGACCAGACATTTCTTGCTGGTATGCACGAACTCGATCGGATCCTCGATGGTGAGGATGTGCGCGTACTCGGTCTCGTTGAGATGGTCGACCATCGCGGCGAGGGTCGTGGACTTACCCGAGCCGGTCGGCCCGGTCACCAGGATGAGGCCGCGCGGAACACTGATGATCTCCTTGAAGCTCTCGGGTGCGTTCAGCTCTTCGAGCGACAAGACCTTGGATGGGATGGTCCGAAAAACCGCACCGGCGCCGCGTTTCTGGTTGAAGGCGTTGACGCGGAACCGTGCCAGACCCGGAATCTCGAATGAGAAGTCCGTTTCCAGAAACTCCTCATAGTCCTTGCGCTGCTTGTCGTTCATGATGTCGTAGACAAGCGAGTGCACCGAACGATGTTCGAGCGGCGGGACATTGATGCGGCGCATATCGCCGTCGACACGGATCATCGGCGGCAAGCCGGCCGAGAGGTGCAGGTCCGATGCGTTGTTTTTGACGCTGAAAGCCAGTAGTTCGGCGATATCCACGAATCACTCCCGATTGAACCGCGGCCGGCATGCCATGGTAAATACCGAGCGCACGTGGGTTTTCCGCCGCATTGCACGCCCCGCGCCCTGCTGACCGAAAAACCCACGTGCGCTCGTTATAGCATAGCCCGAAGAGCTGGCATCGGTCTCGACGGATCCATCGGTGGCGCGTTTCGTCCCCACGAGGTTTATGCCGAGCGCACGTGGGTTTTTCGGAACGCAGGGAACGACTCAAACAACAACCGAAACATGTAGGATGGGTAGAGCGTCAGCGAAACCCATGCGGCCCGCACCAAGGGCATCAGACCGAAACCCGGCAGCGCGTCGGTTTGGAGGATGGTACCGGATCGATAGCGTCCACGGATCACGTTCAAGACCCACCGGAGCCCCGTCCGATGAGCGATACCCCGAAGACCTCCCCGCGGGTCGGCCTGTTCGCAACCTGTCTCATGAACCTCTTCCGGCCGAACATCGGCTTTGCCGCCGCGAAGCTTCTCGATGACGCAGGCTGCATCGTCAGCGTGCCGCAGAGCCAAACCTGTTGCGGACAACCGGGCTACAACTCTGGCGACAACGACTCCGCGCAAGCACTCGCCAAGCAGGTGATCGCCGCCTTCGAGGACTACGATTTTCTCGTCGGTCCCTCGGGCTCCTGTATGGCGACCATCCGGCACGACTACCCCATCCTTTTTGCCGCAGACCGCGACTGGCGCGACCGCGCCGAGGCCATTGCGGCAAAGAGCTGGGAGCTGACGTCATTCCTGGTCGACGTCCTCGGCATCACAGCGGTTCAGGCCAGATTCGACGGCATCGCGACCTACCACGACTCCTGCTCCGGCCTGCGCGGACTCGGCATCAAGGGCCAGCCGCGACAACTGCTCGCGGGCGTCGAGGGGCTTACCCTGCGCAAGATGGTCGACAGCGAAGTCTGCTGCGGGTTCGGCGGGACCTTCTGCGTCGGATATCCCGAGATCTCGGTCAAGATCGTCGACGACAAGATCCGCAACATCCTCGCCACCGGGGCCGATACGCTGATCGGCGGCGATCTGGGCTGTCTGATGAACATCTCCGGGCGACTGAGCCGAATCGGCTCGCCGATGCGGGTCTATCATGTTGCCGAGGTGCTTGCCGGGACGGCCGACGGGCCAGGCATCGGGGACGGGCGAGGTCATGAGTGACCGCTCCGGACGCATTGCGACCCTTGGCCGAAACGACACCAATCTGGGCAAGCATCTGGAAAGCGGACGCCGGGCTACAGTGCTGCGCAGGCGGCTACACGCTGGAAGCGGCCAGATTCGCCAGGATCTCCGGCGCACAAGAACCTCAAATAGCCGCCCCCCAGGATTAGGTATCCCATGTGCCGCGGCTCCATCGGATTTCCGGAGATAAAGCTGTCCCCGAAACTCGCTGGAGGATGCTCAGCACCTCCGCGGAAGTGCGTCTGGCTTCGCCGGAACAGTGCGGCGCTGCGGATTTCATCGATCAGATAGATTAGCCCCCTGCTGGGGGGCAGTCCTGCATGAAGCGAGACTCCAGGGCGATCAGGTTGCTCACGTAACGGGAGCGCAGGTTTGGATCCCCAGGCTGTCTCTAACCCCACGATCGACCAACCAAAGCCCTACACGCTATGCGTTCCGAGACTCCGCGCACCCCGCATTCTTCGCGACTCCCGCTGATTCTTATTCTTAAATCTTGACAAGGATAAGAATAGAGCTATTCTTATCCTTACGAACAAGCAAGCAAAAGGATGCATCCGTGAGACAGATCGAGATCGATGATGAAGTTTATGGCTACCTTCAAAATCAAGCCCGCGCTTTCGTTGACACACCAAATCTTACACTGCGTCGTCTTTTCCAGCTGGAAAAGACTCCACCTAACTCCGCGCCATCTACGCCAAGCCAACAAAAACCAAGAGGAAAACTTCCGAAGGCAAGTCTGCAAGCTCTGAAATCTAGTGGGCTTTTACATGACGGACAGTCACTATTCCTTGTGAACTACCAGGGCAACAAACTAGCCCAATACCGAGCCGTCATCGCTGGCTCGTCTCTGAAGTGGCACGGCCAGATTTATTCAATGAGCGATCTGGCTCAAGAGTTGCTCAAAAAAGAGGGGTACAGCAGCACTTCAGTCCGTGGTCCTGCACACTGGTGCACTGAAGATGGAATTTCGATCAAGACTCTGTGGCAACAATACCTAAGCAATTCTTCTGGACAGGCGAACTAACAACCGCCTCTAAAGGGATCCCAAACTGCGCACAATTTTTTGGCGCAGATTCTAAGCCTCAGCGCGGCGTAGTTTGGGTGATTTAGGCCGGCACGTTAGGGAGAGATAATCGTGCTAAGAAAGTTACTTTCAGTTTTTGGTTTTATTGTCGCTCTAATTGTATGGATACTCATTGGACAATTAGGCAGGGAGATTGGCAGGGACGCTGGAGAAGCTGTTTTCACGCCTTCGAAATCAAATCAGCAAGAACTCGAAGAAAATTTAATTGAAGGTTTTGAAGAGGCGGCTAGGCAAGTTAATGCAACCTTGCCAATAATGATTGATGACGACACGCGCATGGATAAAGCAACCGTCGGCCCTGGCGCACTCGTAACCTATCATTACACATTCCCAAAATATTCATCTAAGGAGATTGATCCAAACTGGATACGTCAAGACCTTCGCGTCACTGTAAAAAATGATGTGTGCGCAAGCACAGAAATGAAGCCTTCACTCCAGTTGGGAGGTGCGTACGCTTTCTCGTACTCAGGTAGGGATGGGGTTAAGATCGCCACTTTTCAGGTAAACGGAAACGATTGCGGATTTTCCGAACTCACCTCTTCACCACAGTCATTTCTTACGCACAATGAACCTAGTCATCAAACCGATCAACCTAGTGGGGCCACTGCTTCACCGCAGCTAACAACACAGCAGATAAAACGGATGCAGACGCTTTTTACTCAATTGGGCTACCATCCTGGGCCGATAGATGGCGACGTAGGTCCGCGCACTCGGCAAGCTATAAGCGATTTCCAAAGGCACAATAGTTTGCCACGGACAGGTGAACCAAGCCAGCAACTCTTATCGCTCTTGGAGTCCCGTGTTTCGCGTGTGGCCTTGGATAACACTGAGAATTCCGATTGTGTTTTTAAGTCGGTCATGTCTGATGCAGACTATCGTGCTTGCGGGGTGAACCCTCCATCGAGCCAATACTAGTCGAAAATTGGGGAACCATTCTTTTGTTAAAAAACGCGATCCGCAATGCGAAATCAATGCAGCCTCCGAGGCTCGCACGCCCGCGCCCCCGGTACGTCGCCCGCTTCCTAAACAGCCTCGCAAGAACCTAGGGCGAAAGCGATCATCGGCCTCGCGTCGCTGATTCCTCCCGCTCCGCTCATTGTCGACCGACCGGGGAATGTCGGGGACAGGAGATGGGACGTATTAATAGGGCGAGCGTCCGGTGTCCACGCGACTGCGAGTTCTGGCCCACAAGACTCCAGTGACCGATGGGGCATAGCGCCCGCTCGCCGCTGTAGATCGAGTGTCCGCTTCCTGCACCAGCGGCCTGCGGACTCTCACGGGCGTGAGTGACGGCTAAGCGCGTCAAGCCGCCACTCCGACGGGACCGGGTTGAGCGGCAGCTTCAGGTCGATTCCGGGCTTAAGGAAAACCGCAATCCGAACGAGAATCGCGGATCCACTCGCTGGATTCGCAACGTCGGAATCGTCCGAAAGAATCGGCGGGGACGACGCCGAGGGCTTTTTGTGAAATAAGGTGAGCGGCAACGCAATCGCGAAACGGTACGGCGGATGACCCTGCACCCATCCGACCGACATCCAACCAGGGGCTTCGAGGGCACGCTCATTGGACATCCGCTCACACGAGTTTCAGCCGCGCGCGGTCGCCGCGCTCCATGACGCCAGCCTCCAGCAGGCGTTGGACAAAGCGCGCGACGGCTTCGTCGCCAAACGCGCGGTCCAGGTCGCCGAGCTGTCCGAGTTCGAGGCCCTGCGCGAGGCGGCCAAGACGCTCAAGGACCATGTCCTCGACCATCTCGATCACTACCTGGAGCGCTACGAGGCGGCCGTCGTCGCGGCCGGCGGTCATGTCCATTGGGCCCGCGACGACGCCGAGGCCCGCCGGATCATCCTCGACATCTGCAAGCGCGTGGATGCGCGGACCGTTACCAAGGGAAAATCGATGGTGTCGGAGGAAATCGGTCTCAACACGGCACTGATCGATGCCGGCCTCGTCGTGGTTGAGACCGATCTGGGCGAGTACATCATTCAGCTTGCGGGCGAGGCGCCCTCGCACATCATCGCCCCGGCGGTGCACAAGACCCGCGAGCAGGTCTCCGACCTCTTCGAAACGGCCCACGGCGGACCGCGCCTCACCGAGATCGCGGACCTGGTCGACGCGGCCCGTCTGGCGTTGCGCGAGCGCTATTTCCAGGCCGATGTCGGCATCACCGGCGGTAATTTTCTGATCGCCGAGACCGGCTCCAGCCTGATCGTCACCAACGAGGGCAACGGCGATCTCACCCAGACGCTGGCGCGGGTGCACATCGTCACCGCCGGCATCGAGCGCGTCGTGCCCACGCTCGACGACGCGACACTCTTCCTACGCCTGCTCGCCCGCAGCGCCACCGGTCAGGAGACCGAGACCTACACGACCCTCTCGACCGGTCCCAGACGGGCGGACGACCTCGACGGGCCGGAGGAATACCATGTCGTCTTGGTCGACAACGGCCGCTCCCGCATGCTCGCCGGACCCTTCCGCGAGATGCTGCGTTGCATCCGTTGCGGCGCCTGCATGAATCACTGTCCGGTCTACGGCGCGATCGGCGGCCATGCCTACGGCTGGGTCTATCCCGGCCCCATGGGTTCGGTGCTGACCCCGCTGATCAAGGGGCTGGACGCCGCCTACGACCTTCCCAACGCCTGCACGCTGAACGGCCGCTGCGCCTCGGTCTGCCCGGTGAAGATCCCGTTGCCGGATCTCCTGCGCCGGCTGCGCCATGAGCAGCTCAAGCAGGCGATTACCCCGCGTCGCAAGCGCTATGCGCTCGGCGCCTGGCGCCTTCTGGCGACCCGACCCAAGCTCTACCATGCGCTGGAGCGACTGGCCGCGCGTGCGCTCGCCGCGATCGGCGGTCGTGCGGGTCGCATCCGCCGCCTGCCGGGGGCCAGCGGCTGGACCGAAGGTCGCGACCTCCCCGCCCCGCCGGGTCGAACCTTTCTTGAACGCTGGCACACCGAGCGAGGGCAGTCATGAGCACCGCACGAGAGGACATTCTGGGTGCCGTACGTCGTGCAGCGGGGCGCGAACCGCTCGATGCACCCACCCGCGCAACACTGGATGCACGCATCGACACACCGGTCCGGCACCTCCGCCCGGCCTTCGATGAAGATTTCCTCGCGCGCTTTATCCGCAAGCTCGAAAGCCGCTCGGGCACGCTCGCGCGCGTTGCCGGCCGAGCGCAGATCCCGGCCGCCGTGGAGACCTTCCGATCGGCACACGGCCTCGCGCCGCACGCCGCCGTCGGCGCCGGGTTGAAGGACCTCGACTGGCCCGCCGACTGGACCATCCACCACAACCGCGCCGGAATCGAGGAGACCCTGTCGGTCACACCCGCCTTCGCGGCAATCGCCGAGACCGGCACCCTCATGCTGCTCGCCTCGCCGGAGAGCCCGACCACCCACAACTTCGTCCCGGATAACCAGATCGTGGTTCTGGAGACCACGCGGATCCTTCGGCACTTCGAGGACGGCTGGGCGGCGTTGCGCAAGCGGAACGGCGGCATGCCGCGAGCGGTCAACCTCGTCTCGGGCCCCTCGCGCACGGCCGACATCGAGCAGACGATCCAGCTCGGCGCCCATGGGCCGCGGCGGTTGCATGTGGTGCTGGTGGATTGACTGATTACCGCGGCCGGTCGACGCCTCGACCGATGTCGTTTTAGGGTCGCCGACACCCGCGATCACCAACAGCTCAAGGAAGCGACACAACGCATGGCAAAGCGCAACGGACCTGAGTTTCTGAGATTCTGTATCCCCATCGTCGAGGTCCTGCGTGAGCTGGGGGGGTCCGGACGCCCCGCGGAGGTGACGGATCTCGTGATCGACCGCATGCGCATCCCGGAAGCGGAGCAGGAGGTCACCAACAAAAACGGCGGCTCACGGATCCGCAACCAGATTGCCTGGGCACGTTTTTACATGGTCAAGGCGGGTCTGATCAACTCGTCTCAGCGAGGCATTTGGGACCTCACCGAAAAGGGGCGCGCAAGCGAGCTGGATCGGGAGTTCGTTCTCGCGCTTTTCCGGGGCGCGCAACGGGAGTCTATCTCGGAGCGCAAAACGGTTCAGGATGTAGAGCCAATCCCAGCGGATGATCAGATCAATCTCGACAGCGTCGACGAGCACCTCGATTACAAGACATTGCTGCTTGCAACGCTCCAAGCGCTCCCGCCTGAAGGATTCGAGCGGATCTGCCAGCGACTTTTGCGCGAATCGGGGTTTCAACAGGTCGCAGTGACCGGTCGCTCGGGTGATGGCGGAATCGACGGGCATGGAATTCTGCAGATCAACCCGCTCGTATCCTTCAAGGTTCTTTTCCAGTGCAAGCGTTACCGCGGATCCGTACCCGTATCCGCCATTCGCGATTTTCGCGGCGCACTTCAGGGTCGCGCCGACAAGGGGATCGTCCTGACAACCGGTACCTTTACGACAGATGCCAAAAGGGAGGCGATCCGCGACGGGGCGACGCCCATCGAGTTGGTTGACGGGGACAAGCTGGTCGAGATGTTCGAGGCACTCGGGTTGGGGCTCCGCCCGAAAAAGGACTACGACATTGACCAACCGTTCTTCGACCAGTACCGATGACCTCGACATCTCGGGCCGCGATCAATGGAACACTCCGGCACGGCCGGCGACCAAACACCGCACTTACGCCCTGCCGAGGAATTACCATTCTTGGATCGGACCAAGGCAATTCCCGAGCGATTCGAATCCTGTAGTCAGTTGTGCTGACGAAAGGAAGCACAACTTGCACCGATGGTTGGTTGTGCCTCGCACGGCTCGGCACAACCACGGCCGGCAGGAACCAAACCCCACGCCTGCGTCAGGCCGATCGTTTGGCGTTCCTAAACGCCGGACCCACTCCCGCCGAAACCTCATTCCAGGTCTTCGCGACCCCTTCCGACCACGATCTGCTCGATATTCAGGTAGTCGCGTAGCCGTTCGATGACCCGGGTCAGCGCAGGCACCACATCCGGATCCTTCATACGCACGCGATCGATACCTTCGCAGCGGCCGAACAGGGCTTGGATGAGGTGCTCCTCGGTTTGGACGTGTGCACTGAGATCGTCGAACAACCGAGCAACCTCGCTGCGTGTCGGTGAAGCGTCAACGGCGACGAAGAGGTCGTTCAGGGCATCGAGCAATCGCGCCGCATCGACACCGAGCCCCAGCTCCGCGGGACTCAAGGTGACCCGCCGTTCGGACACGCGCCCGACCCAAACCCGGAAGCTCTCCCGCTGCAGCGAGTGGTAAAGGGGCGCCTCGCTGATCAGGAACAAAAGCAGGTTGCGCGGGTTGGCGTAATAGGGCGCGTCGCGCACCAGCCAGCGCCGTTCGCGGATCAAGCGATGCACCCTGATATGCTCGCGGAAATCGGCCGCCTGCAACTGGTCCAGGATCAGCACCGTGGAGTCGGCCTCGCTCAGAGCACAGGCTTGGCTTGCGATGTCGTCGAGCGGGTCGACCGCAGAGGCCTTGCGTCCGAACTCGTCGGTGCCCGGCGGCAGGATCACGTCCGGCGTGGGCGGCTCTTCGTCCGAAAAGTCGTGATAGAGGATGTGCGGGGTATCGAGTGCATGGGCGAGCGCGGTCGCGAAGGCGGTCTTACGGCGCTCGCCGTCGCCTTGGATATTCAAGGTGCGAATCCGGTTCGGCGCCCCCTTGAGCAGACAACGCACCTGAAAGTCGTAGTCGTCGTTGGACTCGAAACCGTGCTCGGCCATGGACTCGCGCAGTGTGCTCATGGCCCGATGATAGCGCCGACACGACGACGATGCCTGATATGCACCGCGCTCGGGAACTTGTTCTCCAGTCTCCCGGGGCGGGCCTTGAACGCCGCTTGTCGGCATCGCTCCCGTGGGCTGCCTACTGCCGAAGAACGACTTGCTCCCGAGCTCTCTACTCTCCTCGGGCAATGCCGACAATCTTCATGTCTGTCGGGCGATCTGCGTGCTCTGCCCTTTGGTCGGCCTGGCGCCGCCGATATCCGCCGGACCGGTGAGCACTGATGCGGCGAGCCCCGACTCGCCGAGCGCTGATGTAATGTCGGCAGGCCGCCGGGATCCGATCCTCCTGGGGCCGCGGTACCAGATGCTGGAAGACCCTGCGGGGAACCTCGACTTGGCTGCCGTCATCGCATCCGCGGGTTTCGCGCCGCTTGACCTTGGCGAAGATCCCAATCTCGGGTACTCGCAGTCCGCATGGTGGTTCAAGACTGTGGATGGCGGCGATTCCACCGGTGGCCAATTGGTCGATGACATCGATTGGATGGACAGAGGGCTCGCTCGGCGTGTGCGCTAAGGGCGGGCGGCGTATCAGGTTACCCTTACCGATCGATGTTGGAGAGGCGATCGTCGCCTATCACCGGCACGGGCGACCACACAGCGGCAGCCGGCGCCTATTGTTGCGCCACAAGGCCCCCGGTGCGCGGTTTCTTGAGCCAGTGCGCAGTCGGCTCGGTCGTTCACCATGCGATCGAGCGCGCACGCGTTCAAGCGCCGACCCACGGCACCCATCAGTTTCGCCACGCGCTGGCCACCGGGATGCGACTCGGCGATCCGCTCCTTTCTCCGCTACGCCGCCTTTGAGCGGCCGGAGCATGCGGCGCAGATCCAGCGCGTACTCGCCATCCCCTCTCAGCGCTTCACCCGAGCTGTGGTCGCGTTTATCACGCGCGCGGAGGTCGATGCCTTACTCGGCGCACCGAACCGCGGTACTTGGTTCGGCCGACGCGATCACGCCTTCCTCTTGGTGGCCGTGCAGACGGGCCTGCGTCTGTCGGAAATGACCGGACTGACACGCGAGGACATGACCCTCGCTACCGGCGCTCATCTTCGTGTGATCGGCAAGGGTCGCAAAGAACGGTGCATACCGCTCGCCAAACATTGCGTCACAGCGGCAAACGGGGTTAAACAGGTATTGTGTACGTGAATTCCGTCCGGATTGGCCGCCCGGATCGGTTCTGGAAAAAATCCTGTCGAATCCGCTACCCTGTCGATGTGCGCATCAACAGGTCTGAGTGCCGGGCGACTCGCGACCTCATCGCCCGTCGGCAGCTGTTGGATCAGGATATGACCGACCTCGACACACGCAAGCACCTGAACCCCGCCGCTTCGTCTGCGATACCTGACACTCGACAGAGGTTTCCACCATGCCCGAGCTGCATCCGCAATTCGTCACCGACCCGGTCTTCAGCTCGACCGCTCACGGGCGATCGCCCGATAACCGATGTCGCGCCGGAACTGACAGCCCTCCCACCGAATCGTCTCGATGGCTTGGTAGGCTCGGGATTGGGCCTCCGAAACGCTGTTTCCGAGTGCGGTGACGCAGAGGACGCGTCCACCGTTGGTGAGGATCGCCGCTCCATCCGCCCGGGTGCTGGCCTGGAAGACCTTGACGTCCGAGGCCAGAGCGGTGTCCAGCCCGCTGATCGGGTGGCCGGTTTTGTAGCCGTCCGGATAACCACCGGCCGCCATGACCACGCCCAGCGCGGGTCGAGCATCCCAGACGGCCGTGACCTGATCGAGACGACCTTCGGTCGCGGCCAGGCAAAGCTCGACCAGGTCCGACTCCAGACGCATGAGCAGCGGCTGGGTCTCGGGATCGCCAAGCCGGCAGTTGTATTCGAGCACCTTGGGCGTCCCGTCGGCGGCGATCATGAGCCCGGCGTAGAGGAAACCGACATAATGGATGCCCTCGGCGGCGAGCCCGGCGACCGTCGGCTCGATCACCTCGCGCATGACGCGATCCTGGATCGCCGGGGTGACGATCGGCGCCGGTGAATAGGCGCCCATACCGCCTGTATTGGGTCCGCGGTCGCCGTCATCGCGGGCCTTGTGGTCCTGCGAGGTGGCGAGCGGCAGGATGTGCGCGCCATCGACCATGACGATAAAGCTCGCCTCTTCGCCGGTCAGGAATTCCTCGATGACCACGCGGTTGCCCGCGCTGCCGAAGCGCCCTGCACTGAGCATGTCCTGCACCGCCGCCTCGGCGGTCGCGAGATCCTGGGCGAGGATGACGCCCTTGCCGGCAGCGAGCCCGTCGGCCTTGATCACGATGGGCGCGCCGACCCGGCGCAGATAGGCAAGCGCGTGCTCGGTCTCGGTGAAGACGCCGTAGGCAGCCGTCGGGATGCGATGGTGCGCGAGGAAGTCCTTGGCGAAGGCCTTCGAGCCCTCGAGCTGAGCGGCGTTTCGGGTCGGTCCGAAACAGCGTAGACCGGCCCCCTTGAAGGCGTCGACGACGCCCGCAACCAGCGGTGCCTCCGGGCCGATGATCGTCAGGTCGATCGCCTGCTCGGTTGCGAAACGCACCAATGCCGGAACGTCGTCCGAGGGGATCGGCAGATTTTCCACCTTGGGCTCGTGCGCGGTTCCGCCGTTGCCGGGCGCAACGTAAACGCGTTCGGCCAGCGGCGATTGTGCGGCCTTCCAGGCGAGGGCGTGCTCGCGCCCGCCATTGCCGACGATCAGGATCTGCATACCTGTCTCTTCACCTTTTAAACCGCGCCTAGTGCGGTATGCGATGTTTTTGGATGGGAGCGGCCCCGGCAGATTCGACGAGCGCTGGAGCCGGCGCGGTTTAAACTATTAAACAATAAATTATTTTAAACCACGTCCCGGCTAAGGGTCGTAGATGCAGCAAATGTCGATCTCACTCACGAATCAGCATTTCGTTCTGGACGCGGTTTAAAACGAGACGACGCCGCGTCGGCTCGACTGGATGAATTGGACGATGGCTTGGGTCTCGGGTCCGGGGTACTCCTGCTCGGCACGGGCCAACGCCTCGCCCGCGCGCAGACCCGAGCGAAAGACCAGCCGATAGACGGCCTTGATGCGCGTGCGCTGCTCCTGCGAAAAACCGCCGCGGCGCAAGCCGACCACGTTGAGCCCCACGATGCGCGCTCGATGGCCATCGACCAAGGCGAACGGCGGCACGTCCTGCGCGACACCCGTCACCCCGGCGACCATCGCATAGGCGCCGATCCGACAGAATTGATGCACGGCGACCTGACCCGAGAGGAAGGTCCGATCCGCCACCTCGACATGGCCGGCGAGCGTGGCCGTGTTGGCGAAGATGTTGTGATCCCCGACGATGCAATCATGGCCCGCGTGCGAGAAGGCCATCCAATAATTGTGACTGCCGATCAGGGTCCCAGCCTCGGATTTGATGCCGCAACTGATGTTCACCCCTTCCTTGAAGTGATTGTAATCGCCGATTACCAGCGGCCGCGCCAGCTCCGGCTTGAAACCGAGATCCTGAGGCTCCGAGCCGAGCGTCGCCCCGTGACAGACCCGGTTGTGCGCACCCATCCGCGTCGCGCCGTAGATCCGCACGCAGGACTCGACCCGACAGCCTTCGCCGATGACTGCCCCGGACTCGATGATCGAATAGGGGCCGACACTGACGGAGGGATGCAGCTCGGCACCCTCTTCGATGATGGCACTCGCATGGATGCCCATTGAACCGCGTCCTGTGTGAGTCTTGGAGTCCGCCCCTAATGTGTAGTCGCTCATCGTCCGTGACTCGCGCCGACACATTCCGGATGAGTTCGCATCTCAACGGGCGCCAGCATTCCACAACCACTGTTGGTAAAAAAATTAAAATATCTTAAACCGCGTCGACTCCGGCGTGGATCAGCCGCTCCGAGGGCGATCCGAAACGAAAACCGCGTTCGTGAGGCCGGACGCGGTTTAATGCCTGAAATGACGCATCCCGGTAAAGACCATCGCGACCCCGTGCTCGTTGGCCGCGGCGATGGTCTCCTCGTCGCGCATCGAGCCGCCGGGCTGAATCACGGCCGTGATGCCTACCGCCGCGGCCTGGTCGATCCCGTCGCGGAAGGGGAAGAAGGCATCCGAGGCCATGACGGCACCGGCGACCGCGAGGCCCGCCTGCTCGGCCTTGATGGTGGCGATGCGTGCGGAGTTCACACGGCTCATCTGGCCGGCGCCGACACCGATGGTCATGGCGTTGCGGCCATAGACGATGGCGTTGGATTTGACGAACTTGGCGACCCGCCAGGCGAAGAGCAGGTCGGCCAGCTCCTGCTCGCTCGGCGCGCGCTCGGTGACGGTCTTCAGCGACTCGGTCAGACGCAGGTCCGCATCCTGGACCAGGAGTCCGCCGTTGACCCGCTTGAAGTCGAGTCGATGCACCAGCTCGCTGTCCCACTCGCCGCATTCGAGCAGCCGGACATTCTTCTTGGCCGCGACCGCTTCGCTTGCCTCGGCGGTGACGCGCGGCGCGATGATGACCTCGACGAACTGACGCTCGACGATGGTTCGGGCCGTCTCGCCGTCGAGCTCGCCGTTGAAGGCGATGATGCCGCCGAAGGCCGATTCCGGGTCGGTGCTGTAGGCGCGCTCGTAGGCGTCGAGCAGGTTGGCGCCCAGGGCGACGCCGCACGGGTTGGCGTGCTTGACGATGACGCAGGCCGGGCCCTCGGAGAACTGCTTCACGCACTCGAGCGCCGCATCCGTATCGGCGATGTTGTTGTAGGACAGCTCTTTGCCTTGGATCTGGCTGGCGGTGGCGATGCTGGTTTCCAGGTCGCCGTGCTCGACATAGAAGGCCGCGTTCTGATGCGGATTCTCGCCGTAGCGCATGGATTGCTTGCGACCGAGCTGCAGGCTCAGGGTGCGCGGGAAGGCGCCGGGGACATCGGTCGCGAGCCGTGCGCCCAGATGGTTGGCGATGGCGCCGTCGTAGCGGGCGGTGTGCTCGAAGGCCTTGACCGCCAGATCGAAACGCGTTGCCTCGCTCACGCCGCCGTGCGCGGCGATCTCGGCGGCGATACGCGGGTAATCGGCCGCATCGACCACCACGGTGACGCTCCCATGGTTCTTGGCCGCGGCGCGCAGTAGGGTCGGGCCGCCGATGTCGATGTTCTCGATGGCCGTGGCGAGATCACAGGCCGGATCGGCCACCGTCCGCTCGAACGGATAGAGATTCACGACCACCAGATCGATCGGCTTGATCTCGTTCTCGCGCATCACCCGGTCGTCGACACCGCGACGCCCGAGGATACCGCCGTGGATGCGCGGGTGCAGGGTCTTGACGCGACCGTCCATCATCTCGGGGAAACCGGTGTAGTCCGCGACCTCGGTGACGGGGATGCCCTCTTCGGTCAGGAGTCGGGCGGTCCCGCCGGTGGAGAGGATCTCCACACCTTTGGCGGCCAAGTGGCGGGCGAAGGCGGCCAAGCCGGTCTTGTCGGACACGCTGATGAGGGCGCGATGAATGGATGGCATGTGGGTCGATCCAGTTCTGATGATCTGAGGGGGGCGGCGTTAAGTCCGGCGATACGGTTCAGCGTGCGCGCTCGATCCCGTAGGCGGCGAGTCGTTTGCGCAGCGTGGCGCGCGTCAAGCCGAGGATCTTCGCGGCCTGGCTGAGATTGCCTTTGGTGTGGTCCAGAACGGTCTCGAACATGGGGCGCTCGACCTCCTCGAGCACCAGGGCGTAGAGGTTGACCACATCATGGCCGGCCATGTTCTCCAGATAGAAGCGTAAGGCGTCCTCCACGCATTTGCTCAATGGATCGGTGCGACCCGCCTCCACCACTTGCAGCCCCGTCGATGTCGGTTCGGATACGCTGTCGAAGGCGACTGAATTCATGCTGCTTGATTCTCCGTTTCGGGGCATTGCTCGAAGAAGGCGGCGACCCGCGACAACTGCTCCGCCGGGGTTTCTGTCCCGTTGACGATGTCTCTGAAGGCCGCTGCACCCGGTAAGTGACGGCAGTACCAGGAGATGTGTTTGCGTGCGATCCGCACGCCGGCATGGGCGCCGTAAAACCGATACAAGGCATCGAGATGCTCGCGCAGGAGCGCATGGATCCAGTGCCGTTGCGGCTCGACCGGCAGGGTACCCGAGGTTAGGTAGGCCGCGACGTCGCGGAAGATCCAGGGACGCCCCCGGGCCGCGCGTCCGATCATGATAGCATCGGCGCCGGTACAGTCCAGAACCTGTTTCGCCCGTTCGGGGCTCGCGATGTCGCCGTTGGCGATCAGCGGTATCGTCACGGCTGCACGGATGGCAAGGATCGTGTCGTACTCGGCGGGTACCGCATAACTACAGGCGCGCGTGCGCCCGTGAACGGTCAAGGCGGCGATTCCGCACGCCTGCGCGATCTGCGCAATGCGCAGGGCATTGCGGGTCTCGGGCGACCAGCCGGTGCGGATCTTCAAGGTAACCGGGACAGGGACCGACGCGACCACCGACTCCAGGATCCGCCCGACCAGGACCTCGTCGCGCAGCAGCGCGGAGCCCGCCGCGCGTTTGCAGACCTTCTTCGCCGGACAACCCATGTTGATGTCGACGATGTCGGCGCCCAGGTCGACATTGATCCGGGCCGCTTCGGCCATGTCGAGCGGATCCGCGCCGACGATCTGCGCCGACACCGGACCGGCCTCGCCCGCGTAGTCCAGACGCCGCACCGATTTGCGCGTACCCCAAAGCGCGGTGTTCGACGAAACCATCTCGGCGACCGTGAGCCCCGCACCCAAACGCCGACAGAGCGCACGGAACGGCCGATCGCTGATCCCGGCCATCGGCGCGAGGATCAGATTGCTCTCGAATCGGTGTGGGCCGATGGTGAAGGTGGGGTGCATGGGATGACTCGAAACGATCCGAAACGGACCTGTACGGGGCCGGGATGATCGGAGCGCACTCCGGCATTGGCGCCGCCCCGGGTTCGCAAGCTCCCCCGGCCTACGAACAATCACCCGTACCTAAACCGCGTCCAGAGTGAAAAGCGTCGTTTTCATTGTGTGTCGGGCTTAAGGATTTTTCCGACCTTTGTGGAGACGCGGTTTAGAATTTAATATCTTTTAATATCTTAAACCGCGCCGACTCCAACGGTCGTTAAGTCTGCCGGGGCCGATCCCATCCACAAACATCGCATACCGCACCGGGCGCGGTTTAGATGCGCGTCCCGCAGATGAGCGCCCAATCCTCGCGCAGGCGTGTCGGTGTGAGCGCGAGGTGCTCGGAATAGGCCGCGCGGACCGTCTCGACCTGTTCGGCAAGCACGCCCGAGACGGCCAGCGTGCTGCCCGGTCGCAGCGACGCGACGAGCCGAGGCGCCAGCGCGATCAGCGGCCCGGCGAGGATGTTGGCGATGGTCACATCGACCTTCAGCTCGGGCACCTCGTCGGGTCCGTAGATGGCGAGCCGGTCGGCCACCCCGTTGGCGAGTGCGTTGTCCCGCGTCGCCTCCAGGGCCTGAGGGTCATGGTCGACGGCGATTGCACGTGCAGCGCCTAAGCGCAGCGCGGCGATCGCCAGGATCCCCGAGCCGCAACCGTAATCCAGAACAGTCTTGCCGTCGAGGTCGGTACCATCGATCCACTCAAGGCAGAGCGCGGTGGTCGGATGATGCCCGGTCCCGAAGGCCAGCCCCGGATCCAAGGCGACCACGACGGCCTCGGCGATGGCCTCGGGAGCATCCGGATCCTGCCCGTGCGGACAGACCCAGAGACGCCGACCGAAGCGGGTCGGCTTGAAGGTGTCGAGCCAGACGCGCTCCCAGACCTGATCCTCAATCCGTTCGACGAGAGGCGGGCTAGTCACGCCGGCGCGCTGTTCACGAGCCAGCTGCTCGGCCAAGCGGCCAACCAGTGCCTCGCTCTCGGGCTCCGCATCGAACAGCGCCGAGACCTTGACCAGCGACCAGAGCGGCGTCTCCCCCGGCCCAGGCTCTAGCTGAGGCTCGTCCGCCGCATCCGCGAGCGTCACCGAGAGCGCCCCGGCATCCTCCAGGAGCGCGATGACCCCCTCCGCCTCCGGCTTCGATGCCTCGATCGAAAGCTGCAGCCAACCCATTTAAATCGCGTCCCGCAGAATATGCGCAGTGTTCATTCGCCCTCGACCTCGCACGAGTCCACAAGCGCTGGAGCGGACGCGATTTAAGTGATTAATAGATTAAATGAATTGCGTTGCACGATGGCTGCGCGGAGTCCGATCCGGCCCCGAGATTCGACCTGCCTCGAAGCCGGTCCAAGTCACTCAGTGTTCTTAATTTCCTGAACCGCGCCCAGTCGAGGCATCAAATCGCGCCGAGGCCGGCTTTACCTCCAACATCGCATGTCGCTTGAAACGCGGTTCAGTCCTACATGCCGAGCTTTTTCTCCAGATAGTGGATATTCGCCCCGCCGGCGAGGAACGCCCCATCACTGAGGATCGACCGCTGCAGCTTGATATTGGTGTTGATCCCGTCGATCACGGTCTCGCGCAGCGCATTGCACATCCGCGCAATCGCGGCCTCGCGGTCCTCGCCGTGGGTGATCAGCTTGCCGATCATGGAGTCGTAATAGCGCGGCACCGTGTAGCCGGTATAGATGTGCGTTTCGAGCCGCACGCCCGGGCCGCCCGGGGCGTGGAACTCGGTGATCTTGCCGGGGCTCGGCATGAAGGTCTCGGAGTCTTCGGCGTTGATACGGCACTCCACGGCATGTCCGCGGATCACGATGTCGTCCTGCTCATAGCGCAGGGGTTCTCCGGCGGCGATTAGGATCTGCTCTTTGACGATGTCCACGCCCGTGATCATCTCGGTGACCGGGTGCTCGACCTGCACGCGCGTATTCATCTCGATGAAATAGAAGCAGCCGTCCTCGTAAAGAAACTCGAAGGTTCCGGCGCCGCGATAGCCGATGGTGCGGCAGGCCTCGGCACAGCGCTCGCCGATCTCGCGGCGTTGCGCCTCGGTGATGCCGGGCGCGGGGGCCTCTTCGACGACCTTCTGGTGACGGCGCTGCATCGAGCAGTCGCGCTCGCCGAGATGGATGGCGTTGCCGTGCTGGTCGGAGAGCACCTGGAACTCGACATGACGCGGGTTTTCCAGATACTTCTCCATGTAGACCATGTCGTTGTTGAAGGCCGCGGCGGCCTCCGCCTTGGTGAGGGAAATGGCGTTCAGCAAGGTCGCTTCCGAATGCACGACCCGCATGCCGCGACCGCCGCCGCCGCCGGATGCCTTGATGATCACCGGATAACCGATCTGACGGGCGATCTCCAGGGTGCGTTTCTTGTCGTCGTCGAGCGGGCCATCGGAGCCGGGCACGCAGGGCACACCGGCCTTGTTCATGGCGGCGATCGCCGAGACCTTGTCGCCCATCAGGCGGATGGTTTCGGGTCGCGGACCGATGAAGATGAAGCCGGAGCGCTCGACCCGCTCGGCGAAATCGGCGTTCTCGGAGAGGAAGCCATAGCCCGGGTGGATGGCGACCGTGTCGGTTACCTCGGCCGCGCTGATGATGGCCGGCACGTTGAGATAGCTGAGCAGCGAGGCGGCCGGGCCGATACAGACCGACTCGTCGGCCAACAGCACATGCTTGAGGTCGCGATCGGCTTCGGAGTGCACCGCGACCGTTTTGATGCCCAGCTCGCGACAGGCGCGCAGGATCCGGAGCGCGATTTCGCCCCGGTTGGCGATCAGGACCTTCTCGATCATTGCAGGCATGGTGGCGATGTCTTTGCTGGAGGAGGCGCGGCGCATCGAGGATCGCGCCGGCGCTTGACGACGGGGGCAGCGCCCTCCGCCCTTATTCGATGACGAACAGCGGCTGGTTGTACTCGACCGGCTGACCGTTCTCCACCAGGATCCGTCTGATGATGCCGCCTTGCTCGCACTCGATCTGGTTGAGGATCTTCATCGCCTCGATGATGCAGAGCGTATCGCCGGACTTCACCGTCTGGCCTTCCTCGACGAACGACTTGGAGCCGGGAGACGGCGCACGATAGAAGGTGCCGACCATCGGCGAGCGCACGACCTCGCCTTCCATCTCCTCGGCATCTTCTTCATCGGATGCCTTTACGGCTGGCGCCGCAGCCGGCGCGGCGCCGAAGGCCATCGGCATCGCTTGAGGCATGTACATCGGCATGGCGCCGCTGCCGTGCCGGCTGATGCGGACCGATTCCTCGCCTTCGTGGATCTCGATCTCCGCGACGTCGGATTGCTCCAACAGCTCGATCAGCTTCTTTACCTTGCGGATATCCATGGTCAGTGATTCTCGTTGGAAAGGTCCGGCGCGAGCCGACCGGCCGCCGCGCGCAATGCTGAAAAGTAGCCTTCGGCCCCGAGTCCACTGATCACCCCGACGGCGATGTCGGAGAAATAGGAGTGGGCCCGAAACGGCTCCCGGGCGTGCACGTTGGAGAGGTGCACCTCGATAAAGGGAATCCCGACCCCGAGCAGGGCATCGCGCAAGGCGACGCTCGTGTGGGTGAAGGCGGCGGGATTCAGGATGATGAAGCGAACCCCGTTGTGCGCGGAATGGTGGACCGCCTCGATCAGGACATGCTCGGCGTTGCTCTGGATGCATTCCAGCGTGAAGCCCTGAGCCCGTGCCGCATCCTCCAAGCCCTGGTGGATCTCCGCCAGCGTGATGCGGCCGTAATGCTCCGGCTCGCGGGTTCCGAGCAGGTTGAGGTTCGGTCCGTTCAGGACCAGGATCGCCGCCATCCGGTCAATGTGCTCCAACGCGTCCGAGACTCAGTGTACCCGCCGGTCCCTTAGGGATCGGCAGCAAACCGGCGCGAATTGTGCGGATTTTACGCGATGTTGTCCAGCTAAGACGCGTCCTTGTCGGGCGCCGGACGATCCTCCGACTTGACCAGCGCGTCGAGCTCGACCTTGAGCTCGGCGGCCGTGACCTCGCCGATGCGACTGAAGACGCGGCGCCCGCGGCGGTCGAAGATGACCGTGAAGGGCAGTCCTTCGACCCGGTTGCCGAGCCGCTTCGAGAGGGCCACAGCCTCCGGGGTGGCCATCAGGATGGGGTAGTTGACCGGGTACTGGGCGACGAACGCCTCGACGTCTTCACGGCGATCCACGGCGATGCCGACGACCTGCACGCCGGCCGCGCCGAGTGTCTCCTGTGTCTGGATGAAGAGCGGCATCTCGCGGATGCAGGGTGGGCACCAGCTCGCCCAGTAGTTGATCACCACGACCTTGCCGGCCCATGCCTCGCTGCTCGCCTCCAAGCCGGTGAGGTCGGTCAGGCCGAAGTCGGGCAAGGTCTGAAGGGGCGCAGACTGGCGGACCGACAATCCCGCCTCGGGTTTCGGGGCGTCGATCCAGCGTTGGCTGACGACGGCGACGCCGATGCTGATCCCGCCCGCAAGCAGAATGACCATCCCTACTCGAACGGCGTTCATGGCACGGCCCGGCGCAGGTGCTCGACGAAGTCCTTGGCGGGCTTGAAGCCGACCAAGCGATAGTTCTTGAGCTCTTCTCCTGCAGTGTCGAAGTAGAGGATGGCCGGTGGCCCGATGATGCCGAAGTGTTTCATCAGGGCCTGATCATCCGCGTCGTTGGCCGTGACATCGGCCTTGAGCAGGACGAAGCGCCCCATCTCCGCGATCACCGCCGGGTCGCTGAAGGTGTAACGTTCCAGCTCTTTGCAGGTTACGCACCAGTCCGCATAGAAGTCGAACATGACCGGTTTGCCGAGCGCCCCTGCCTTGGCGACCTCGCGATCGAGGTCCTCGACCGTCTTCACGGTGGTAAAGACCGCCTCCGCGGCGCCACCACTACCGCCACCGCCCAGGGCGAGCCCCCGCAGCGGTTGGACCGTGTCTTTGCCGCCGGCCGCTGCACCGAGCAGCATGAGCGCGCCGTAGATGAGCAGGAAGACGCCGAGCCCCTTCCAAAGCTTGCTCCAGCCGCTTGCACCCTGTGGCAGCTGGGTCAGTGCGCCCATGTAGACCGCGGAGCAGATCAGGAGCAGCCCCCACAGCAGCATCGCGACCGCCGGCGGTAGGATCCGCTCGAGCATGAAGATGGCGACGCCGAGCAGGGCGACGCCGAACACCGCCTTGACCGCATCCATCCAGCCGCCGGCGCGCGGCAGCAGCTTGCCGGCCGAGGTGCCGATGGCGATCAGAGGCACGCCCATGCCCATACTCAGCGCGAACAGGGCGATACCGCCAAGCACCGCGTCCCCGGTCTGGCTGATATAGATGAGTGCGCCGAAGAGCGGCGGAGCCACGCAGGGTCCGACGATCAGCGCGGAGAGCAGGCCCATGATGGCTACACCGATCAGGGTGCCGCCTTCCTGCTTGTTGCTGATCTCGGCGAGCTTGGATTGGAAGCTCGACGGCAACTGCAGGTCGTAGAAGCCGAACATGGACAGCGCAAGCAGCACGAAGATCAACGCGAAGGAGGTCAGGACCCAGGGGTTCTGGAAGGCGGCCTGCAGATTCGCGCCGAAGAGCCCCGCCAAGACGCCGACGACCGTGTAGGTCAAGGCCATCGCCAGGACATAGACCAGCGACAGTGTGAAGGCCTTGCGTGTGGTGATGTTCGGGCCCTGTCCGGCGATGATGCCCGAGAGGATCGGGATCATGGGGAAGACGCAGGGCGTGAAGGCGAGCAAGAGGCCGAACCCGAAGAAGGCCGCAATCACCACCCAGACGCCGCTGTTGGCGAGGACGGAGGCGATCCGGTCTTGCTCCGAGACCGTGTCGTCTAAGACTGCCGGCGCGCTTGCCTGCGCCGCATCGGCCGTCGTGGCCGCGGTTGCTGCCGTCGGCAATACGGCCGTCACCAGCGCCTCCGGCAGGCTCAAGGTCACCCTTTGCGTCTGCGGCGGATAGCAGATGCCGATCTCGGCGCAGCCCTGATACTCGGCGATCAGGGTCACCTCGGTCGGCTCGCTCGACCCGCGCAGCAGGGGCAGGGTCAGATCGACCCGGTCGTGATAGACCTCGACGTCGCCGACGCTGCCGTCGGGAAGGACCGAGTCCTTCTTGATGTCTCCGGCGGGGCGCTCGAAGGGCCCGATGGCGACCTCGCTCCCGTCCTCGAGCGCGAGCTCAAGCATGTGGCTGTAGAGATACGTCCCCTCGGCGATGTCCCAGGTTAGTTGCAGCCGGTCCGGGCCGGCGACCTCGGCCGAGAAGAGGAACGCCTCCTCGGCGGGGAGGATGTCGTCGTCAGCACCCAAGCCGAGCGATTGGCCTAAGCCCGGCAAGGCCTTCGCCGATTGCTCGCCCTGAATCGGCGACCGACTCTCGGCGGCGGGTGTGGTCTCGGCCGCAGTCGTGGATGGTGTCTTGGCTGCGGCTGGCGTCGCGGCAGCCATCTCCGGCAGTTCGAGCAGCAGGCGCTGGCGATGCGGCGGGTAGCAGAGCCCGGCATCGGCGCAGCCCTGCGAGGTGGCCTCGAGGGTCAGAAAGTTGCCCGACCCGGTCGAGCGCGTCACCGGCACCCGGATCTCGACGCTGTCGCGATAAATCTGGACCTTGCCGAAGAACTCGTCCTCCTTGGTCTGCCCGGCGGGCATCTGCGGGCTGCCGGTCGAAATCCCGACGGTGTCCGTCTGGAACCCGAACTTGCTCTGATACATGTAGTAGCCGTCGGCGATCTCCCAGCGCACCCGAACGGTGTCCGGGCCGTCCGCCTCGCCCGAGATGCGGAAGGCCTGATCGGGCATCAGGAACTCGTCCTCCGCCAGCGCTGTCGGCGCCGCCGCGGCGACGAGCAGCCAGGTCAAGGCGACGGCCAAGAGCCGTCCCGCCGCAAACCCTTCGGGCGATGGCCGATGTCCCGGATCCTGTTGTTCGGTGGCGGTGTCGTCGATGGCGGTTTGGCGCCGTTCGACGGCGGCCCCGATTCCGGGGCTCAGTCGTTGTGGTCGGTGCATGTCGTTACCCAGCTCAGATAGTCGGGGAGTCCCTCGGTGACGGGGACCGCGATGATTTCCGGAATCTCGTAGGGATGCAATGCGCGCAGGCGCTCGGTCAATGCGGCGACGCGCGCGGTCGTCGTCTTGATCAAGAGCAAGACCTCGGGATCGCGCTGGATCTGACCCTCCCAGCGATAGATTGAGGTGACGCCCGGCAGCAGGTTGGCGCAGGCAGCAAGCCGCTCATGGACCAGGGCCTCGGCGATGCGCTCGGCCGTGGTCTCGTCGGGACAGGTGCAGAAGATCAGGCGATGGTCTGCCGTCATGCGGTGGCTCGGCGGCGTTTCATAAGGTTCGGGGTTCCACTATCCTGCAACGGACCGGCCTTCTTCTACCACAATGTTTGTCGGTTTAACCCAGGTTTAAGGGATCTCGGTCGACCGAGCGCGGACCGACCGACCACTTCGGGAGACTATTATCGTGCCTTTTTTGTTTCTGCTGATCATCATCGGAATCCCGATGATCGAGATCTACATCATGATCCAGGTCGGTTCCGAGATCGGGGCATTTCCGACCATTGCCCTGGCCATTTTTACCGCCGTCGTCGGGATCTGGCTGGTCCGCCACCAAGGCTTCGGCCTGCTGATGCGGGTGCGCGAGGTGACCGACCGCGGCGAGGTCCCGGCATTGGAGGTCTTGGACGGCGCACTGCTCCTTGTTGCGGGACTCTTTCTGCTCCTTCCGGGCTTTCTGACCGATACGATCGGGTTTTTGTTGCTTGTCCCGCCCCTGCGGCATTGGATCGTCGGGCGCTATGTCCGGGTGATCCCGGTCCGACCCGGCGCGCCCCCCGCAGGTGATGAGGGTCCGAGGGTGATCGAAGGCGACTACCGCCGCGAAGATTGAGGCCCGTCTAACCCTCCGGCGCTTGACAGACGAGGATAAGGCTCTACTATTAGCACTCGTTTGAGATGAGTGCTAACAGAGCGGGCCGCAACGGGCTGCTCACCCGCGCTCCGAACCCGTCAACCGCACGAGGAGACCACCACATGAAGATTCGTCCGCTGCATGACCGCGTTGTTGTCCGTCGCATGGAAGAAGAGCGCACGACCGCCGGCGGCATCGTGATTCCGGACTCCGCCACCGAGAAGCCGATCCAGGGCGAGATCATCGCCGTGGGTAAGGGCAAGATCCTCGACAACGGCGAAAGCCGCCCGCTGGATGTGAAGGTCGGCGACCGCGTCCTGTTCGGCAAGTATTCCGGCACCGAAGTGAAGCTCGACGGCAACGAGTTCCTGGTGATGCGCGAAGAAGACATTATGGGCGTCATCGAAGGCTGATGCCGAGTGCTTCCCTCCGGGAAGCCCGCATCCATGCCGACCGTAAGCCCCGCGAGCGAGCCGCGCAGGCTCAATCCGCGTCCCTTAAAGCATCGAATCCCAAAGAATCGAATCAAGGATCATCACTAATGAGTGCAAAAGACGTCAAGTTCGGCGGTGAAGCCCGTGCCCGCATGATGGATGGTGTCAACATCCTCGCCAACGCCGTGAAGGTCACGCTGGGTCCCAAGGGCCGCAACGTGGTCCTCGAGAAGTCATTCGGTGCCCCGACCGTCACCAAGGACGGCGTTTCCGTCGCCAAGGAAATCGAGCTGAGCGACAAGTTCGAGAACATGGGCGCCCAGATGGTGAAGGAAGTCGCTTCTCACACCTCCGACATCGCCGGCGACGGAACCACCACCGCGACCGTTCTGGCACAGGCCATGGTCCGCGAAGGCCTCAAGGCCGTGGCTGCCGGCATGAACCCGATGGACCTGAAGCGCGGCATGGACAAGGCCGTCGAGGCGGCTGTGGAAGAGCTCAAGAACCTCTCCAAGCCCTGCACCGAGTCCAAGGCGATCGCCCAGGTCGGCACCATCTCGGCCAACTCCGACGAGTCGATCGGCGAGATCATCGCCGAGGCGATGGAGAAGGTCGGCAAGGAAGGCGTCATTACTGTCGAGGACGGCACCTCGCTGCACAACGAATTGGATGTCGTCGAAGGCATGCAGTTCGATCGCGGCTACCTCTCGCCCTACTTCATCAACAACCAGCAGAGCCAGAGCGCCGAGCTGGAAGACCCCTTCATCCTGCTGCACGACAAGAAGATCTCCAACATCCGCGAGCTGCTGCCGGTCCTCGAATCGGTCGCCAAGTCCGGTCGTCCGCTGCTGATCGTTGCCGAGGATGTCGAAGGCGAGGCGCTGGCCACCCTGGTGGTCAACACCCTGCGCGGCATCGTCAAGGTCTGCGCCGTCAAGGCACCGGGCTTCGGTGACCGTCGCAAGGCCATGCTGCAGGATATTGCGATCCTGACCGGCGCGACCGTGATCTCCGAAGAGGTTGGCCTGTCGCTCGAGAAGGCGACCCTGAACGATCTGGGTACCGCCAAGCGCGTGCAGGTCGCCAAAGACGAGACTACCCTCATCGACGGTGCCGGCTCCGAGATCGACATCAAGGCGCGCTGCGAGCAGATCCGCGCCCAGGTCGAAGAGACCAGCTCCGACTACGACAAGGAAAAGCTCCAGGAGCGTCTGGCCAAGCTGGCCGGCGGTGTTGCCGTCATCAAGGTCGGTGCCGCCACCGAGATGGAGATGAAGGAAAAGAAGGCACGCGTCGAAGATGCACTGCACGCCACCCGTGCTGCGGTCGAGGAAGGCATCGTCCCCGGCGGCGGTGTCGCGCTGGTCCGTGCCCAGACCGCGGTCAAGGGTCTGGTCGGCGCCAACCACGACCAGGACGTCGGCATCACCATCGCGCGTCGCGCCATGGAAGAGCCGCTGCGTCAGATCGTCGCCAACGCCGGCTGCGAGCCGTCCGTCATCCTGCACAAGGTTCTCGAAGGCTCGGGTAACTTCGGTTACAACGCCGCCAACGGCGAATACGGCGACATGGTCGATATGGGCATCCTGGATCCCACCAAGGTCACCCGCTCGGCGCTTCAGAACGCTGCGTCGGTTGCCGGCCTCATGATCACCACCGAGGCCATGATCGCCGAAGAGCCCAAGGACGACGCCCCGATGCCTGGCGGCGGCGGTATGGGCGGCATGGGCGACATGGGTGGCATGGGCATGATGTAAGCCCGGCCTTCTGAGTCTAGCCCTAAACAAAAGCCCCGCCCCGAGTCTTCTCGGGGCGGGGCTTTTTTGCTGGGTGCTGGTTGGATCAGCGCTTGCGCGGCATGATTTCGATCACTCGTATCCAGTCGCTGCCGACAAAGGCATCGCCGTCCGTCGTGGCACCGATCAGAATCAGCTCGTTGTCTCCGCCGATCACGAGACCGTCAAGCGACTTGACTGCGGCCGAATTGAACTTGGCAACGAAATTGCCCCGATCGTCAGCCTTCCAGCTCTGGATCGGTACCCCGTTGAGCTGAACCGAGTAGGCGACGACATCGCCATAGGCGATGTCGGTGTGGACGGTGACCACCTCGCTGGAGCTGCCGATATTGAGCGTCCCGGGCGCGATCTGGATCACTGCCTCGAATGCCGGTATCTGAGCCGTCACGGCCAACAGACATAGGCCGAGCGCCATGCCGGAAACACGCGAAATCTGATTCAAAAACATGATTATACCCCTTGGGTGCTACGAACACTTCCGGACGCCGTCGCGGCGGCGTAGGCTCGTCACGGTTTCTATGCTCCGTATTTGACCCTAGAATGTCCGTGGCTATCAGTGAGTATAGACCGCCATTTCCGGCGCGCTTGTCGCGGTCGCGCGCGAGCGTGGGGTCGGGTCTTGCGGCGCGCACTTAGGCGAATTCCAGGGACCCTTACACAAAGGGCGTAGGTTGTGCCGAGCCGTGCGAGGCACAACCAACCGTCGGCGCAAGTTGTGCCTCCTATCGTCAGCACAACCTACGGGTACGGAATTTTGCGGAAATCGCCTTAGGAGCGGGGCGTTCCACGAACCTATTGCTTCAAGACGAATTGGTCGACCATCCGGACGTCCGAATCGGGGCTGCCGGTGTCGAAGGCGTAGCTGGTGACCGACCCGTCGGCGGTGTCGAGGATCGAGAAGAGTGTGAGCCGATCGCTCGCGATGTAAGGCAGAACCCGGTCGCCGTCGGTTTCGGGGTCGATGCTCGGCGGGATGGGCTCGAGTCCGTTCGGGTCGCCCTGAGCGGTGGCGTTTGCGGGGTCCCAGGGTGGCGGCGGCACCGGACGCGTTTGGCCCCCGAGCGCATGGAAGGCACCGAAGCTGTTGCCGACATTCGAGGTTTCGAGGTAATGCACCCCGCGATCGAAGAAGCGGTTCCAGAGGTGGGAGTGTCCGTTGACGACGAGCTGCACACCGCCCTCTCGAAGCAGCGGCTCCAGGTCCCGGACCAGATGATCGTCGGAGCGCGGATACTCGTAGCGCACGCCCGTGAGTGCCCCGTTCGTGTCGCGCTCTTCGATGCGCACCGGATCGGTAAAGGGGGGCGAGCTGTTGGCGCCTAAGCCGTGGATGGGGTGATGCATCAAGACGACGCGGTACTTGGCGTTGCGGAACGCGGGACTCGCCAGCTCGCGCTCGAGCCACGCGAGCTGGTCGCTGCCGCGGTCGATCCGCTCGAAGATGTGCTGCCCCCAGCCTTGGTCGAGCGGGTCGTGCGGGAGCGGATCGACCTCCCGATAGCGGCCCGGTCGAGCGGCGTCCAGCTTGGGCGTACGCCAGATCTGGGTGACGTAGAGCCCGACGACGCGGATGTCGCCGAAGGTCTCGGCCCAGTAGGTCTCGCCGCCGGGTGAGTCGGCCGGCAGCGTGAAGAGCTCAAGATAGCTGTCGAGGTTGAAGCTGTTGTCCTTGATCCAGCGGGCGCGGATCTCCGGATCACCGCTCGGATTGATCTCTCCGGCACGCCTTTCGTAGGCCGTTTCGGCGACGGTGCGCGGGACCGCGGCGTTGTATTCGTCGGCGAGACCTCGGCCGGGCCGCGGCCGCCCCATGACTTCGTGGTTGCCGATGACCGTGTAGAGCGGCGCATATTGGATCAGGCGCCCGCCGCGATAGCGGGTCTCGCGTCCGTCTTGGCCTTTGATGATGGCCGCAGCGCGACCCTGCAGGGCCGGAAAAAAGGCGGTCCCGCGGGCATCGTCGAACCACTGGGAGGCACGATCCGGATGATTGACCAGATCGCCGACAACGAAGACGGCATCGACCCGTCCGACCGTCTCCTCGACCTTCTGAAGGTTGGCGGGCGTCATAGGGAGCGTCTGGTGATCCGATGTCAGAAGGATCTTCAGGGCCTGGCCGGGCGGCGGTTTGGGCGCGAGTGTGTAGACGTCGCTCGGCACCCCCCTGCCCGAGTCGTCGAGGCTGAGCACCCGGTAGGGGACGCGCTCGCCCGGCCGAAGCCCGTCTGCCCGCGCGACGTGCCGCCAGAGTGGTCGTTCGACCGGACCGTTCGGCGAATCCGCCGGAGGACGAGAATCGTCGTCCTCGCGCATGCGCGAGAGTCGAATGGTCTCGGCCTCGGACACCCGGACAGCGCGATGAGCGCCGACGGCGCTGCGCGGATCCTCCGCGAGGCGAACAAGGTCTGCTACTGCGAGGTCCGCGACGTCGGCACCGTACAGGAGCCAGTGGCGACGCCCCTGGAACTCGGTAATCCAAGCGACCGCGACCGAGTCGTCGGTCGGGTGCTGCAGATAGGGGTCGGTGAGGAGCTCGGAAGTGATGGGCTGATCCTCGGCGGGTCCGGCGATCATGGTCGGGGCGCTTGTCAGGAGCAACCCGAACAGACTAGATCGCAATAGAAGGACGAGGGTCCGAGAGCGCGCGCAGGGTTCTTGCTCTAAGACTCTCGGAAGCATCGCTCTTCGGCTCATGATCACGTCGACCTCATGCACTGTCGTTCTCCTTGGACCTCAATCTAACGGCTGCCAATGACGTTTCGGTGACACTCGATGATTGGCTCCGCCACCCGGACCTCGCATCCCTTGATTCTGCTTCGCGGTTCTCTCGACGGTCTAACCAAGCCGGGCCGGGTCTCTCTCCTGCCGATGGGAACGCCGACCCCGAGGACGGGCTGATCGATGTGAGACGCCCGTGAACGATCGCGTTGTACTTCAAACTTGAAAACGTCAGCCCTTGCTGCGACCTTAATCGCGTATGGCGCCCCGCTCTACCGGCCTTATGGCGATTCTCGATGAAAAGACCGTTCACCGCCGTTCTTACCCTTGGTCTGCTCTTGATGTCTAATGCCGGAGCGCTGGGTGCAGACCCCGTCGACGACCCGGCATTCGACCGTCACCGGTTCGCGAAGCACTACATGTATGGCACGCTTACCCGGCAATCGGCTGCTGATGTGTTCAAGGGAACCGAACAGCCCTTACTGAAGTTTGAAGTTCTCGACGACCCGCCCTCGCTCTTTGTCAACTTCGAGATCAGCCCCGACAAGGTCGACGACCTTGTCGAGTTTTTGGCTTTACCGCCAGGCTTTGCCTTGACGCCGATCGCCATCCTCGAAGGTGAGACTCCTCGCCTCTATCTCTCGTTGAACATCTATGCGGTTTATGGGCTGCGAGGACTCCTGTCGGGGAATCGGGCGGAGTGGTCCGTCTACGTGACCAAAAATGGAGGCCGCCCGTCTTACATGGTCGTGGATGCCAGAGCCAGTGAGTTGACGCTGGATTCCGTCAATTGGTTTACTCCTGGCACGGAGCTGATACACGGCAAAACCAACGACGGGCTAAGCAGTGTTGTCGTCGCCGATGAGGGCACATCCTTCAGATCGTTGGTGACTCAAGCCGGCATTTTGAATGCCGGGCGCGTCTATCCGGAGCCCTCCTGGGTCTCTGCCAATGATCGGATCTACTGGCGTGACGGCGTCGCTGACCGGACCTACTACGATGGGGATTTCGTCGACACGCCGATCCTTTCCGTGGATCCCGATGACATGACAATGCTGGATGATACCCTGTGGCGTCAGTTCGTGATTCCGCGACCAGTCAGCGTTCTGGTGTACGAAACCGGCTTCGAGCTGGTCATCTCCCCGTGGTACAACCTGGATCCGGAATAGGGGGCACGGCGTTCAGGCTCGGTTGTTGTCAAGGAAAATGTTGCGTGCAGCAGTCGTCGCTCGGCGAGGCCCAATGGCGCGTCGCAGCTCAACAAAACAACGGGTGGCCTGGCAATGGTTGCCCGCTGTGAGAGAGCCGCGCAAGCGGGAATCGGCGATCGTTTGGTCACTCACGCTCGGAGCCGCGATCACGACGGCTACTGCCGGTCCAAATGAATCGTAGCAGCCGGCGGCGCCCACACGGCCGTTTTGATGTCCCAGCCCCCACCTGTCGTCGACATGCCTTCATCGTCCCGGCCATCCGAAGCCATACCCGCCGGCCTGTATCTGTTGCAGGTGGATGCCGACGGCTACCCCTCGTTCCGGTTTGTCACGGAGCGGCTCCTCGCCATGCTCGACCTGCCCCGAGAGGTGGTCCTCGCCGACATCCCGACATCGCAGGCGGTGCTCGCTCTTGAAGATCAGCGTCTTGCCGGCGAGATATTCCTCCAGCGTTGCCAAGACGGGATTCATGTGGTCGGGATGGATACGTTGGCGCCACTCCTCGTCGCTGTCGTCGATACTGGCCTTGCCATAGGCGAGCATCCGCTTCCAGCGCGGGGAGAACAACACCTTTCCCGAAGCCAGGTTCCAATCCCAGGGCCCGTCACCAGGCCCTTCGATGGTGAACCTGCAGCGAAAATCACTTGCTTGGAGCGCGGTTTTCTCCCGGTCGCTTAGATCCGAGCTGATGGCATCGGACTGCATCGGGAGCTCCGCCCTGATCCTATCCGGGATCTGTCCGAACAGGTTGGCGATGGACTCCAACCGCTCCGAGAGCAGCTCATGGACGCGATCCTCGACGGACCCGGCGTAACGCATGTTGTAGACATCCACGGTGTCCCGGAGCTGACCGATGCGCTGGATGCGGCCTTTGCGCTGCTCCAGACGCGACGGATTCCAGGGCAGGTCCAGGTTGATCAGGGTCCCGAGTCGTTGCAGGTTGAGGCCCTCAGAGGCAGCGTCGGTGCCGATCAGCACGCGGATCTCGCCGGTGCGCACACGCTCCTTGATCAGCTCACGCGCAGCACCGGTGAAGACGCCTTTGTGCATGATCCCCGAGCGCCGGGCGCCGGCGTAGATGCCGATCTCTTCCTCGGGGATCTCCGCGGTGAGCTGGTTGGCGAGCCACAGGACCGAATCGAAATACTGGCTGAAGATGATGCAGCCGAGCTCGCGCCAGCCCTGCTCAAGCAGCAGAGAGCGCACGATCCGGTATTTGGGGTCGCGTTCCTGGTTCGCTTCCAGCGCCTTGAGGAAGCGCTGTAAGAGGGCGCGCTCGGCCGACGTCAGGGTGCGCAACTGGCTCAGCGTGCCCTCGTCGTCTTCGTCCTCGTCCAGCGTGGCCCACTCGGTCAGGAGTTTTTCCACGGTACGGCGTCCGGCTTCGATCGTGCTGCCGACACGCCGCAGCAGGAGGGTGCGAAAGAAACCGGCGTTGGCCCGTTCGGCGAGCAGTCCGCAGAATGCTTCGGCAAGGTGATAGGCATCTTCCAGGAAAGGCGGCAAGGCGATGGCGTCCTCGTCACGCTCGCCATGCAGTCGGACCTCGACCGGCTTCAGGAAGGGTTCGCCCGATTCCGGATCGATGGTGGTTTCCAGGTATTCGCGGGTGCGCAGCACGATATGCCGGATGAAGGGATTCGCCTGTTCGAGGAAACGCGGGAAGAGACGCCGGACCCGCGCGCGGTCCGGCGGGCGCAACTGATCGAAGCTGCCGCCGGTCGCCATGAGGTCAGCATCGGTGAGGCGCAGCGCCCGTCGCAACGCACTGTAGTCCGGTCCCTCGGCGGCCGGAGGAAGTGGATTGCGCATCCAGGCCCAGCGATCGGCATCCTCGGTCGGTGGTTCATCGCGACCCAGCAGCAGACCCAAGGCATGACGCGGTTTGCGCCATAGGCTTCCGTAGCCGCCGAGCACCGACTCGGAGCCGCGCGCCAGCGCATCCAAAAGATCCCACGCCTCGATCGGATGAATCTGCACCGGTGTCGCGGTCGCCAGCAGCAGACTGCGCGTACGCGGCGAGATGTCCCAGAGAAAGCGCAGCAGGTTGTTCGGCTCGGCCGGATCGTATTCCTTGCCCGGACCCAGGTTGCGGCGGCGCGCGCGGTGCGCCTCGTCGAGGATCAAGCACGCGTATTGACCGTTGACGAGCCAGTCTCGGATCTCCGAGCCCGCAACGATGAGGCCGGTGGAGACAATACCGACACGCCGCGGACAGGTGCGGATGGATTCCGGACCGGCACTCGGATACTCGATGCCGTTCTCGTCCACCCAACCGCGTCCGTCCCAGACCGCCGAGGGCATGTCGAGCAGCGTGTTCAGCTCACCCTGCCACTGCCAGATGAGTGGCTTCGGCGCCAGGATCAACACCGGCTTGTCGCCGGCAAGGGCCATGAGTTGGGCCGCCATGGCGAGCTGGATGGTCTTGCCGAGCCCGACCTGGTCCGCCAGGATAAAGCGCGCGCCGTGAGGCCCCCCGTTTGCGCCTAAGTGCGCGTCGAAGGCGATCTTCACGAAGTGCTTCTGATGCTCCCAAAGCCCGACCTCCTTGCGATAGACCGGCGATTCGATCACGGCGGCCGCCGGATCGGGCTGGCCACGCCATGCATCGAGGTCCGGAATCACGGAGCGCACCGCGAGCCGCTGGATATCCTGCACGACGGCATCGGCCAGCTCGACCGCAAAGGGCGAATGCCAGAGGCTGTCGAACTCCTCCCGCACCCAGGCCACCGCGTTATCGGAGTCATCCTCCCACAGCAGCTCGTAGTTCAGACGCCAGGCCGTGAGCGACTCGTTGACGCTGCCGAGAAAGGCGGTGCTTGTCCCATCCGCCAAGGTGATCACGCCGGCCTTGCCGTGAATCAGTCCGAAGATCGCATCGGGCAGCACCCTGACCTGCAGCTTGCCGCTGGCGAGGAAGTCATAAAGACGCTGGAACCGCGGTTTCGCCGCATCCGGCAGACGCTCCGGCCGCGCGTCGCATCACTCCCGGCGCATCGCGGCCTGGGCCGCCTTCTTGGCGGTCTCGATGTCCTTGGGGTCGATGATCGAGTTGCAGACCAGGCGGACCGGACCGGAGACGGACTCCAGCTCCTCGCCCGCAACCTCCATGATCGATGAGGAGAAGAATCCGGCGATGCGGTCGTAGCCCTGCGCGCCGCGCAGACGCTCTGCAAGAAAGCTGTGATCGAGCCGGCGGCGGCGCGAGGAGAAACGGTTGATCATGGTGGCTGATTGGCGCTGTTACGGTCGTAGGCAAGCCTGTTTTTGCACGACAGCAAGTGCCTCGGCATGCGAAAACCGCTGTCACATGTACATACAAATGTGCATACTTTAGGCATGAGTGATGTCATCGCCGGATTCGATTGGGATGATGGGAACTGGCCGAAATGCGGCAAGCATGGTGTCTCCCGCGCAGGGATCGAAGCGCTGTTATCCGGTGACTGCGCAGTCTACCCGGACCCGGCGCATTCACGGACAGAGGGTCGCTCGCTGGCCATCGGCCAAGTCGGGAATCGCCATGTCCTGGTCGCTTTCACCTTCAGGCGGCTTGGTACCAAGACCCTGATCCGTCCCATCAGTGCCCGCTATATGCACCAGAAGGAGGTCGACCACTATGAGCGTCAACGACAGTCTTAAAAAGCTGCCTGTTCTCATGAGCGACGAGGACGCGGAGCGGTTCCTCGACGAAGCCGATCTGACCGAGTATGACCTGAGCGATTTCAAATCTGCCGGGTTCGAATTCGAGAAGAAGTCGGCGAGGGTGAACATGCGCCTGCCGGGACCACTCTTGGATGCGGTCAAGGCACGCGCGCAGGCTCGCGGCATGCCGTATCAGCGTTTCATCCGCGAGGCGATCGAACGCGCGCTGGATAAACGGGAGTCTTGAACACGGCGCACGCATTGTCTTCAAACATGGCCGTTGTGGTCATTGGTCAAGGCGAAAAGGACGATTTTGCCCTCGGCCATCATCGAAACGACTCCCTCAAGTCCGCTCGGGTGTAGATGTCCGGTTCGTTTTCCATGTCACGCAGCGCGGACGCCAGCCCCCCATCGGACCAGGAGACCTCCTCTTCACGGGCCGACTGGGCCTTGAGTCGAATCGCTAAGAACTCCATGAAATCCAGGACCTCGCGGCGCGCTGACTCAGGCAAGGTTTGGATTCTTTCAATAATTGCTTGTTCGGTCGTCATACCTTCAACCTCTCTTGCAATGTCATTCGTCTCCGTTTCGGAATCGTCCGGCGGGATCTCATCCTCCGTGGAGATCAGACATGGTCATTCGCCAAGGCCCCCGCAAGCAGGCGCGCCGCCTCGGCGTCGCCCGCCCAGGGCGGCATCTGCAGACGGCCCAGGAAGCCGATCATCTCGACGAGGATCTCGCGCTGGGTCCAATAGTCGCGGATCTCGGTCTTGAGATAGTTCAGACCGACCTTGGTGCTGTCTTGATCCGCCGCCTGGTAGACGGCGAAGAGCGCATGGCGCAGCAGGGATGAGCCGAAGCCGTCGGTGCCCCATTCGCGACGCTTGAATTCGGTGGCGGTCTTCAGGCGTGTCTGGTTGGCCTTGCCGCTTTCGAGCATGAATCGATAGTCGCGCACGCCGAAGCCGCGGGCGAATTCCTGGAAGACACCGCTGCGAGAGTCACCGTGCGATTCCACCTCCAGACACTTGAGATAGAGTTTTTCCTCCGGCGTGAGACGCTTCCAGAGCTGGGCTTCGATGCCGTTCGGGACCAAGACATTGCTCGCGGTGCGCACGGCGTCCTTGATGATGCGCTTGATGGGCGACTCGTCGTCGCGTGTGCGCTCGCGGGCCAGCTCGTAGGCGACATCGATGTCCTCGATGCCTCGGTACTGGGTCAGCACACGCAAGGCGGCGGCATAGGCGGCGAGCTGATAATCGGCATCGGAGAAATTGGGATCCTCCTGATCGTCCAGATCCAGCATGGACTTGAGCTGGTGCTCAACCTCGATCTCGACCTGCGGGACGATCTCGTCCAGGAAAGCGACGGCATCGGAGGTCTGCTTGCGCAGCACCATCAGGACGGTCCCCTGCACGTAGTTTCCCTCCTTGAGCGCCGATTCGGTCTCGGTGGCGATGGTCCAGGCCGCGGTCACCCGTAGGCCGGCGGCCCAGAGGATGAGGGCCAGGTCCGCCCAGACGCCCGCGTCCTGATGGGTGAACATGACGATCTGCATGCCGTTGTCCGGCATGTGGGCGGCGAGGTTGCGGTAGGCGTCGACCATGCCCTCGCGGAAGGGCTTGCCTGAGCCGCGGATGGCCAGGGCGCGTTTGCTGTCTGCGTACCAGTCGGGAAAGAGCCTGGGCAGGTGTTTTTCATACCAGGCGAGGAAGAATTCGGAGAGTTCGTGGTAATTGATGGCATCTGCGTAAGGGGGGTCCGTTATCCAGATTTCACATCCGGGAAGATCGCTGATTGCGTTAGCAGGACGAGCAGATGCGGTTGCAAAGATCGAGGAAGAACATAGAGCATAGTTGAAGCTCGTTCCCAACAACAACATTGGACGAGTATAGTAGTTTAATAGTGCATTGAGTGCTTGATTTGTAAACGTTTGCCCGCCGTTCTCTTTCGTAGCGTCAGGTATCCATTGGCACAATTTCGAATTCCAGTTTGCGCACTTACCGATCCCAAACAGCAAGCCGACTTGTAATTCATTACCTTGCTTACTTGCCACCTCGGATGCTAGAGATCCATGTTCCAATAATTGCCTTGGCGTAAACAAATGATGCCAATGTGTCCACCCCCGCGTCCGAATCGGCTCGTCGGTCTTGTCCCCCGGTGTAATCGATCGGCTCGGGATGTCACCCTTGGCCTGCCAGTCGTCGAAGCGCTCGCGCAGCAGGCCCAGTACCAACGCCTCGCGCTGCAGATCATCCGGCTCGACCGCTCGGTAAAGGGCGCCCGGCAGCCGATCGGCGAGCGTCTTGATGTCGGCGGCGCGCTCTGCTTGAGCGGTGATCAGCGCAATCAGCACCTTGTTCTGGGCATCGATCCGCGCCTTGGGGGCCTTGGCTGCCCGTAAGGCGGCAAGCTCGGCGCCGGCCGCGTCCAGCCGCGCATCCTCGGCCAGCCAGTCGCGCGCACGCAACGCGTCCAGGTCCAGCCTGTCGCTTGCGTCCAGGAGCGCCGCGAGCCCATCGATGGCCCGGTCGAGCGGGACCCAATCCGGAACGGGCCGGGCATCGAGCTCGCCCGAACGCTCACGCTGTTCCGCCCAAAGAAGGTCCGCCAGATCGGGCAGGCGCCAGCGGACGCAGTAGAGTCGCTCCTGAAAGGTGTCGTCCGGCCGAGGGACCAGATCGCTGTTTTCCCACTGTCGCAGACCGTAGTCGGAGGCGCCGCCGCCGCGCCGGTCGCCCCGGATGGCAGTCATGGCGGTGGACTGTCCACAATGGGGGCATTCCAGACGTGAGCTGCGGACCGTGCCGGTCTTGGCCGCCTTCAGCTCGGCGGCACTGACGCCCTGGTGGATCTCGATGCCAAATGCCCCCTCCCCCCGGCCCCCGCCCGCGAGGGGAGGGGGAGAAGGCACCAGGCGTGCAATCGTCATGGTCTTCTCGCCGATCACCCACGACGGGGCCAGCGGCACCATCCAGCCACACTCGGGACAGCGGGTCTCGGTGCAATAGAGATAGGCATCTGCTCGCCAGCCCAGATCGTTGTGCTCGATACGCCAGTCGGTGATCTGGCGATCCACGGCCGCGTAGACCTGCTCCTGCGCTTCCCGGACCTGTTTGGCAACCGCCTCGCCACCGCCGACGATATTGAGCGCGCCCCAGGTCAGCAGCGCGGCGACCGGATTCAGATCCGAACCGTAGGCTTCGCAACCGATGCGCGCGGCCTCGAAGGGCACGCTGCCCCCGCCGCAGAAGGCGTCTCCGACCCGTGGGACATGACCGAAGCGACGCTCGCCGAGCGCGCGGACCAGCTCGGGGACGCTGCGCGCATCCGTGCCGAGGTGGGCGTTGATCGCCTCCCAAGCCGTCTCGGACGGCCCTTCGATCTGCTCGGGTCGGTCGCAGTAGACCAGCTTCTCGTCATAGCCCATCCGCTCGAAGACGAGACGCTGCAGGCTGGCCCTGTCTTCGCCAGAGGTGCCGGGGCGGTATTTCGGCTTCGGGGCGTCCAGATCGAACCAGTCGGCACGCTCGTCGGGGCGCAGTCGCGCAAACAGCTCCGCCAGCGGGATCGCCTTGGTCTTGCGCCGCCACAGACCCTCCGGGTCCATGGTCAGGAGCATCAAAAAGATCTCGCGGTCTCGCTTGGGGTCCCGGCTCGCCGGGAGCAGTAGCCCGAGGATCGCTGCCCGAACCATGATGAGCGGCTTGCGTCCCCACCACTTACCGAGTCCGGTCAGGGTCTGGCTGTAATTGGCCTTGCGTTCCTTGTAGCTCTCCTTCGAGAGCTTGGAGACGGGGAACTGGGTCTCGACGAAGGTGATGTCCGTGTTCAAGGTGTCTCACCAGCGGTCGGAGGAACTGACCAGTCATCGATGCTCAGGCCCTGTGCAGGCCGGCCCTTGAAGGCAGCGCGGCGCCGATCATCGATGTCGGACAGCAAGGCATGAAAATCCTCATCGGACAGATCGGCCCAGATGCCGGCAAAATCATTCGGCTGTTCAGTGTCGATCTCGATGGCTTGCATGGGATGTCTCCAGGGGCGCAGCTTGCCGATCCGTGCGTGCCGGTCGTGGGAACGGGGCTTGGTGGTCATGGTGTCGTCGTCCGCTGCGATCACCGTTCAGCGGTATTCGGTTAAGCCGACTTGGTCCTCGGACGCGTCGTCCGTTTTGCTTTGACCGATTCCGGCGCGGTCTGTCCGCGTCCCGCCAACTCAAACACAGGCAGGGGCTCATGGTGTGAGTCCGTGACCGGGTTCTCCGTCAGCGCATAACGCACCGCCTTGCGCCAGCCCTTGTTGCGTCCCTGGATGGCATGTCCGGTGGCCGCGCAGGTCATGGTGTAGAGCCACCAGCGCTCCTCCGGAACCAGGCCGAGCCAGTTCTTGATCGCGGTCGCGGTGAGTGCGGGATCCGCCTCTTCGATCGCCCACGCGAGGAGCACCAATTCTTTGCCGAGGAGGCGTGAGACGGGGTTGGCACCTGTCTTCCAGCTCCCGGATTTGCGCCCGTCCCGCTTGAGGCGTTGGTTGAATTCCACGCGGACATCATCCGCGACGGCGTCCCATTTGACGCGGGGCAGGAGGACGCGCAGCTTGCCCTCGGGCTCACCGATGGCGAAGGTCGGGGGCGTCGCAGCGCTGATCTCGTCCCAGGTGAAATGCTCGGAGATCAGCACGTCCTCGCGGTTGCTCGCCGGGATGGTGACCAGAAAGTGGTGCGTCGATTCGTCGGGGCAGAAGCCAAAGCCTTGGCAACCTGGCTTTTTAGGGTTCGTCAATGGCGGTTCCGCAGGCTGTCAGGCGTCGCTGCTCGCCAGATCGAGGCGCTGCTCGATGCGGCGAGCCAACGAACTCAGGGTTTCCCGGTCACTGCCCGAGAGGACGTAGAGGCTGCCGAGGGTCTGCTCCATCGCCGAGAGACGCAGCTCGATGCGGCCCAGCCGTTCGCCGTGGTCGCTCAGGGTGCCGCGGATACTGCGCAAATGTTCAAGAACCAGATTGTCGGCCTTGTCGCTCATGGATACCTCCGATCAAGACACGGGATGGCGGTTGGCTGCCCCATGGATGCAGCAAGTCTAACCTCAGGGTTCCACCTCGTCGCGCGGAAGCTCGACGGCAATCTCATGGACGTAGTCGAGGAGCTGCTGCCCGGTCGGGAACCACAAGGCGGCCGCCTCGATGGTCACCTCGCCTTCGCTGACCAGGCCGCGCAGATGCTCGACCGTCGCGCGGATCTGCTCGCTGTCCAGAAGCAGATCGTCGGCAAGCTGCAGATCCGCCCAGCGGCCATCGAGCACGGCGATACGTTGGGCCGCGGCCTTGCCGGCGTGTTTCTTGATGCGCTCGATGAATCCGTACGCGGCCTGGGTGGTATTGAAACGGAAGACCTTTTCGGGGTGACTGACGGGCCTCCAGGTCGAGGGCGCGGTGATGTCGATGGGTTTGGTCTCGATCGGCCTGTCCCAGTTCACCGCAACCTGGTGGACCTCGGAGGGCGTGCCCTTGTCTTCCGCGACCGCCAGGACGAACCGGGTACCGGCGGGGAGCACGACGGGTTCATTGTAGGCGCCGCCCGCCAGCTTCGGATCCGATCCGTCCGTGGTGTAGCGCAGCGGGGCCGGCGGTGCCGTGCGCAGCTCCACGACCTTCTCTGCGCCATGGTCGTAGACCCGACTCTTGATGGTGATGCGGTTGTGCCAGGTCAGAGGCTCTCCGGTCTCATGCTGACCGGTGGAGTCGACGGCGAGGAAGGACACCACCATCTCGGCGGTTTCATAGTCCCGTCCCGAGAGCCGTTGCGAGGCGGTGGTGGCCGGGGCGCCGATCTCGACATAGATGCTATCGCCGTTCAGCGGGGTGGCGCGCAGCTTCACCCGGCCCGTGTCGTCGTCGCGCAACAACTCCTGGAGCTTGACCTGCGTGGCGGGCTGGGGGAACGGCCCCTTCTCCACATAACCCCCGTCCTCGCGCCAGGTGTCCTGATGCACGCACTCGGCCTTGAGCCTCTCCAGTGCGTCCGCGCGATGCCACTGCCAGGCCGGGTTGGTGGCCGCACGGCGTTTGATCTCGTTCCAGGGCATCGCCTTTTGGGTGAAGAGGCGCGCTTCGACCTTTTTGACGAAGGTCTCGCCTGTGACATCGTCCGTGTACTTCATCTTGGCCTTGAGGGTGCGGATGACCTGGTCCTCGCCGTCGTAGCGGTTGGCCGTGAACTCCATGGGGAAGTCGGCCGACATGAGACGCTGCGCGCTCGGGTAATAGAGCGTGGAGAAGGTCTCGCGCAGCGCGCTGCCGAACTGGTTCTGGATGCGGTCGAGCAGGTCGCGGGCCTGCACGAGCTGGGGGTCGTTGTCCGGGGTGCCTTCGGATTTCAGCTCGTCGATGATGTGGCGAATCGCTTTGAGCTCCTTCGCCGCGTTGAGCAGGCTGTCCGCGCTGCGCTGGCCGGTGAGGAAGCAGACGCGGTTCTTGAAGTCGATGTTGTCGTATAGGGTTTGCAAATCCGGGTGAAGACCGCCGGGGTGCGGGTTGGCGACCACCAGAACCGTCTTGTCCTGCGCGATGTCGATCTCATCGACGGCGGGTAGAACCTGGACCTTTTGGTAACACCAACCGTTCTCGGGTTTGAACAGCTCGCCCAGGCGCTCGCGCAGCTCCTTGACCGACTGGTCGTGCAGATAACTTTCGGCGGTGGTGCGCAGACGGGCGACCAGGTTCTGAACATTCTTGATGAAGAGCCGCCCGTCGCGCCCGGTATGGAGATACCAGGCGGTGGTGACGAGCCGGTTCAGCACCTCGTTCTTGAGCTTGGAGATGTCGCGCCCCGGCGCGCAGAGATTGGCGACCAGCTCGGGCAGGGTCAGGCCCTTGGCGGCGCCCGCCACGGTCGAGAGCGAGGCGACCAGGAGCAGCTTCATGGCATCTTGGGCGTCGCTGCCACCGAGGTTGGTATCCAGGATTTCGGCGACCGACTGACCGCTCGATGCGATGTCGTGCGAGACCGCGTTGTCCAGACTGCTGTTGATCTGGTTGATCTCGGAGAGGGTCTCGCGATCGTTGAGGTCGATATCCTGAGCCGTCAGAAGGTAGAGGTTTGCAGCTTGTCCGCTGCCCCAGAGGCGCGCGGCGACGATACGCATCAGTCTGATGAGGCCGCGTGTCTGCTGGAACCCCGGGTTTTCCTTGAAGCGTGCGTAGAGATCGCGGATCGACGGGTGAAACGGGTAGGACTCTTTGATGCGGGCCGCGACTTGCTCGGGCGAGGCATTGGTCACATCCATCTGACGGGCGTCGCGGATGGCCTTGGCGTAACCCTGAGCGACCTCCTCGATGACTTCCGGCGACGGGAGCTGTGCAAAGATCCGCTGACGCAGGATGTGGAAGAACTCGTCCGTATTCATCCGCACCGGCTGCAAACGCAGCGCTGTGCGCCCGGTTTCTTTCTTCAGATCGTTCAATGCCTGCACGATCTGCTCATTGCCTTCGGCATACGAGGCCGTCAGGTCGGTCATCACCAGACACACGTTGGACAGCTCGTCTCTGCCGATCGCGACCAGGAGATTCGCGAGCGCGGTGGCGGTCACGACGGAGAGATCCGAGTTGCCGATCGTCCTGGATTTTGCCTGCTGGAAGTAAGGCGGCAGCTCATCCAGCATGATGATCAGCGGGTCTCCCTTCAGCAGGTTGACCCAAGCGGTCTGGCCGGGGGCCGACAGCGGTGAGTAATAGTCCGCGAACTGCTCCTTCTTGCCGAGCTGGGTGGCGATCGAGCCCCAGATGCCGAGCGGGGCGTCGCTCTCCCTGCCGGTGAAGGCGACGACACGCACAGGGCCGATGTCGCCGGGGGTGTAGAAGTCCCCCATCACCAGGCGGCGATAGTCGGGATAACGCGCCAACAGGCCGAGGGCGTTGAGCAGATGCGTCTTGCCGCCGCCCATCTCCTGGGTCAACTCGAAGACCCCTTGCGTGCTGTTGCCTTCCAGGCGTCTGAATGCCTCCGTCAGCAGGATGCGCATCCCCTCGGTGACATAGTTCTCGCCGAAAAATGCCGCAGGGTCGATGCGGTCCTGGATCAGGTCCGTGAGGTCCAGGACAGTGTCCCGGCGCGACGGGTCGAAGATGCTGTCGCGGGGTGTGCAGGCGTGAGCGAGAGTCTGCATGAGCAATCCTTGTTTCGTCTGGCCCTGGTCTTCCCGTATCGATGCTCGATCGCGTCGACACAAGCAGCGCGGAGTGTATGACAGGCTTTTTTACAATGGTAGCGTCGAGCCGTTCATGCTCCATCGGCGGAGCGTTACGGCCCGATCGACAGGATGACGCCTCCGTAAAGATGCCGAAACGCCTTGTTTGATCGGTTGGTTTAGGGTACGTCGATCGGCGGACCTGATAGGCTTATGAGAGTCCCAAACCCCTTTCGCGGAGGTGCGTTGCCTCCGCCCGCCAGACCGCGCTGACCACCTGGTTGCGTCCGCGCGCCTTGGCCTCGTAGAGGAGCGCGTCGGCACGCGTGTAGATCGCGTCCCAGTCGGGGAGCGGTGGTTCGCCGTCGCGGACATCCACTGGACAGACCATCAGGAATCCAATCGACAGGGTGACGACCGGCGCGGTCTCGCTGGCCGCGTGTTGGATCCAGAGCGCCTCGACGGCCGCGCGCAAACGTTCCGCGTAGCCCTCGCTGGCTTCCGTGAACATCACCGCGAATTCTTCGCCGCCGGTGCGAAAGGCCAGATCGCCGGCGCGCCGCGTCAGTTGGATCAGCAAGGCTCCGACCTGTCGCAACACCTCGTCTCCGGCCGGGTGGCCGTAGTGGTCGTTGTACTGTTTGAAATGATCGATGTCCGCGAGCAGCAGGTACAGCGTTCGCTGCTCGCGCACGGCGCGCTGCCACTCGGACGGCAGCCGCTCCTGGAAGTGCCTACGATTGTGGAGGCCGGTGAGATCGTCGGTGATGGTCAGCCGTTCGATCCGTGTATTGGCCGCGCGCAGTGCGGCATTGAGCCGTTGCAGGCGGCGGTTCCAGACCAAGACGCCAAGGACCGCCAGGGCGAGCACGAGTGCCCAGGGCCAGAACCGCACAAGGTCGACTGGCTGCTCGTAGCGCACCGAGATCCAGCGGTCGCGCACGTTATGGATTTGCTGCGGCGACATCGCGGCGACTGCCCGCGACAGGCTGGAATGCAGCAGCGGGATGTCCTTACGCACGCCGATCGCCAACGCGTAGCGCTGCGGCAGATCGCCGGCGACCTTGACGTTCAGGATGCCATGCTCACGGGCGGCGTAGGCGACTGTCGGCAGCAGGTCGATGTAGCCGAACGCATGCCCGAGGGACACCGCGCGCATCGCCGTGACCACGTCCGGCACCGCTGCGATGGCGAGCGCCGGGTGCGCGCGGCGCAACAACTCGATACCGGCGTGTCCGTCCACCATGACGAACCGTTGATCCGTGTGCGCATCCAAGGTGCCGCTAAATCGCACACCTTCGCGCACGACCACGACCATCGGCTCCGACAACAGGGGGCCGGTGAAGTCCAGGTACTCCGCACGCTCCGGGGTGATGGCGACTGCGGAGACGATGTCGCAGCGCCCGTCGCGCGCGAGCTGGAGCGTCTCGCTCCAGCTCGCGGTGGTCACCAACTGCGTCGTGCGGCCGAGCCGTTCGACCGCCAGATTCAGCAGATCCGACATGATGCCCTGGCTGCGGCCGTCCGCCGTCAGGCCATCGAAGGGCATCCAGTCGGGATCGATGCAGAGTCGGATCGGCCCCAAGCGGGCCAGGAAAGACCGTTCCTCGTCACTCAGCACCAGCTCGTCGTTGTCGGTCGGGGTGTTCAGCGGTGCCAGGAACCAGCGCGCCTGCAAATGTGTGCGCTTGGCCTCGCCCATCGCTGCCAGCCCCTTGTCGATGATGGAGATGGCTTCCGGCCAGTCGCTGCGCACGGCGAACACCAGGTCCAGCGGCGCGTTGAGGTCGAACGCAAATTGCAGGAAGGGCCGGCCGAGACGGTTGGCTCGATACAGCAGTGAGCCGTTGTCGAAGGTGGCATCGGCGCCGCCGGTGGTGACCGCATCGATGATCTCATCGACCGTGTCGAACCGCAGGATGCGGGCGTGCGCAAAGCCGCGGGCGACCTTTTCGTCGGACAGATTGCCGCGATGGAGCGCGATCGTGCGCCCCTCGAGGTCGTCGCGGGCACGGAGGTTCAGCGGGTTGCCTTTCGGGACCAACAGGTATTTGTGCAGCCGGATATAAGGTGTGGAAAAGCGCAAATGCTCGGCGCGTTCCGGGTGCACGGCGCCGGTACTGAGCCCATCGATGGCGCCGCTGCGGGCCTGCTCCTGGCGCTCACTCCAGTCGCCTGGCAGGAGCTGAACGCGCAGCCCGGTCAGCGCCGCGATGCGGTCAAGCACATCGGCGTCGTAGCCGCTGACGGCGCCGTCTTGACCGACAATCACGTAGGGGTCCCAGCTATCACCGGTGCCAAGCGTGATGACGGGATGGGCGCGGAGAAAGTCCTGCTCGGCCGGCGTCAATTGGACCGGGGGCGCTGACTGCGTTTGGATGTCGGCGAGCTGCGCCTCGGGCGAGGTTGACGCCGGGGCTGCGGCGGTCGCCGCGATCAGCCACAGAAGACAGAGTGCCGCCCGGCCGGGGCGCCATCCGCTCGACACTGTACCGCGAAGCGCCTGATCCATCGTTACTGCTGCGGTTTATGACTGCTCAGTGCACTAGCCTGCGCTTTCAACAGCCCTTTGCCTAGTTCTAATTGCCGACAGTCGAGCAAGGTGAGGGGTCACCGACACCGACACCGACACCGACAGTGGCACCGGCTCCGGGTTGAAAAGCGCCCGGCGCCATCCATTTCGGCCTTAAACCTTGAAAGAGCAGTTGAACCGCCAAGAATGCAATGACCGCGAAGGCGTTCAATGCTTTGCCTCAATGACAATGCTCACCCAAGGGGTGAGCATCATTCGTGTTGCAAATTTCTGTTTTCCTTCGCGTCCTTTGCGCCTTTGCGTTTCCAAATGCCGGATTCAGGTTCAAGGTCAAGGTGGAGCGACCGATGCGACAACCCGGTAGGCTCGGCGATGCCCCGCAGGCCGAGACGCCGACGCGGACCGCCGGCCTTGCGCGTCTGGTGTCCTTCGTCCCGTACGCGGCGGCCTATGCCCGCGAGCGCAATCGGGCCGTCCCGCCGTATGATCGGGTCTCGCGGCTCTCGCCTTATCTAAGGCATCGTCTAATTCTGGAGCGCGAGGCGGTCGCCTCGGTTTTGGACGCCCATCCGCGGGATGCCGTCGACAAGTTTGTTTCCGAGGTGCTGTGGCGGGTTTATTGGAAGGGGTGGCTTGAGCACCGCCCGCACGTCTGGGATGTCTATCTCGACCACCTCCGGCGCGACCGCGACGGACTCGCAGGAACCGCGTCGATCGGCTATGCCGAGGCGATCGCGGGCCGGAGCGGGATCGCTTGTTTCGATGCCTGGGCCCGGGAGCTGACCGAGACCGGCTATCTGCACAATCATGCTCGTATGTGGTTCGCGAGTATCTGGATCTTCACCCTGCGTTTGCACTGGACGCTCGGTGCGGCCTTCTTCCTGCGTCATCTGCTGGACGGTGATCCAGCTTCGAACACACTCTCGTGGCGCTGGGTCGCGGGGCTCCACACGCGCGGCAAGCACTATCTGGCGCGGGCCGATAACATCGCCCGCTACACCGACGGGCGCTTCGACCCCAAGGGTGAGCTCGACGAGCAGGCACTGCCCCTGACCGAGTCGCCACTCGATCTCACGCCGCGTGCGCTCCCCGCGTTGGCCGAGATGGACACGGAACTTCCGAGCGGGCTGCTGTTGACGCCGGAAGATCTCGCCCCGGAGGTCTCGCACCTGTCGAAGCTCGGATTTCGAGGCGTGGCCGGGGGCTGGGACGAGACGGTCGGGGATGACCTCGACCTGGCACCTCCGGTCGTCGACTTCTCGCGGGTTGCGACTGCCGATGCCTTGTCTCGGGCCGAGGCACATTTCGCGGCCCCGTCATGCGCCTTGGACGAGAGCGATTGGCTGGCCGCGACAGAGGCGTGGGCGCGCGGCCTTGGGGTGCGCCAAATCGTCACGCTCGAAACACCGGTCGGCCGATGGCGGGAGCGCCTCGAGCAGCTTGACGGGCGACTCGCCCGGCACGGCATCGCGCTCGCCCGCGCTCGCCGGACCTGGGATGGCAGTCTTTGGCCCGGCGCGATCCGCGGCTTCTTCCCGTTCCGCGAGCACGCCCGCCGCCAAGTCCGCCGCGATGGTCTTACGCGCATCGCCCAGCCTCAACCCGGATGAAGCCCATGCAACTTGTCTGGTTTAAGCGCGACCACCGTGCCTACAATCACGTCGCACTCGCCGAGGCCGCACGGCACGTCCCCGTCTTGCGGCTCTCTATCGTCGAGCCCGGATACTGGTCCTAGCCGGATGCCTCCGGCCGGCCCTGGGCCTTCATCGCCGAATGTCCCGAGGTTCTACCCGATGTCGCCCATGGCGATGACCGTTTTGTTTGCAGCGTCGATGACCAACACCGCGCTATCATTTCCGTTCGTGATGTCGCCAACGGGTGCAGCTACGGGCCAAGCCGGCGTTAGCACAAGCATTGTGACCGCGTGAATCAGTCAATCAATCGGACATGATTCTCGGGCGTGCGTTGACGAACGGTAATTCAATTGACAGAATCACGACCCAATCAAACTATTTCAAATCGACAGGTTTAAACCAGTGAACAATAAACGGCAAAAGAAAGTACTGATTGTCTATTTTCCCAGACCGGTCAGCTTGAGCGGGTCGTCCGGTCCGTTACCGCGCCGCTTGAGCTTGCACCCTCCATCTCGGTAAATTTCGAGCGGCTCGAGCCGGTCGCGGCCTTTCCGTTCCCCTGGCCGTTTCTGCAGTTCTTCGATGTATTCCCTGAGTGTGTCTACCTCGATCCACCCGAATTGTGCGCCTTGTCAGTGAATCCGGGGGAAGACTATGACCTTGTCGTATTGGGATACCAGCCATGGTATCTCTCGCCATCGTTGCCGATGACCGCCTTTCTGAAGTCTCCTGCCGCGCTGGAGATCCTTCGCGGAAAGCCGGTTATAACAATCGTCGCTTGCAGGAATATGTGGTTGATGGCGCAAGAGGAGGTCAAAAAGCTTGTCGCTGAGAACGGCGGTCACTTGATCGACAACATCGTCCTTATCGACCAAGGTTCGTCGGACGAAAGCTTCGTGACAACTGTGCGGTGGATGTTGACCGGGCGGCGCGATCGCTTTCTGGGGCTCTTCCCACCGGCCGGAGTCGCCGATAGCGAGATCGAGCGCGTCCGGGCTTGTGGCGAGCGGATTCGCGACGTTCTCGCGGCAGATTCCAAGCCGCCGGGCAAGCCGTTGCTCACTGATCTCCACCCCTTCGAGATCGACCAAAGAAACCTGCTTCCGGAAACGCTCGGCCGGCGTAGCTTTCGCGTCTGGGGATGGCTGCTTCGCCGGCTGGGACCACCAGGTCATCCAGCCAGAAAGCCGATCCTTGTCTTATATGCGCTATTCCTCGGCATTTCGATCGTCACGGTCGTACCCTTCTCCGGCGCTGTGCGTTCCGTTCTTGGGCGTTTACCGGCCTTTCGCCGACGCATGGATCGATGGGCAGAGCGCTTTGCATCTCCATACTAGTCATGATTTCGGCGCAAGTTCCGCGCTCTACTGTCATCTTCCCTCGGGTCTAATGGCGAACAGAGTCTGAGGACTCACTCGCGAGGTGTTGGCCACGACGGCATTAGAGCAGGTTCTGCGCGGCGCATGGGCAGTGTCGCATCACCGTGGCGTCCATTTATGGGGCTACTGCGTCGCGGCGTGCCTGGGGCGTTCGGACTGGATGGGGCTGCATTCCCGGAGATGCTCGCCTGCCCGACCGCGGATGAACGGTGCGACCATAGATCATCTATGATGGGTAACCATGATACGACGTGATCACCTATGATTCGCCGCACTCACATCGACGCCTTTATTTTGTGAATGTGATCATCGTGATGGAATTGATCACTCTGGCGGCTAAAGCCGAATCGCTCGAACGTGTCCGAAAAGCGTTCCAGGATCCACTCGGGGCTCAATCCCATTTCCGCTAGTTGATAATGATGCTCGCTCCTGTATGCTTTCGCCCTCCGTTCGGCGACTTCGAGGTGGTTCTCGAAATCCTCTCTGATCTCAATCTGAAATTTGGCATACAGATCTGTAACGACCTGGCTCGGATGAGCTACCAGATCGTCATACAACATGATCTCGTAAGTCGCCTTGGGGTAGGCTTCAAGCGCTTCGAGTGGATAAGTATACCAATGGCCGATGGCGTCGATGATCGTCTCTGTCTCGAAACGGCTTTCGGTCTTATGAAACGTAGCGCTGTTATGAGACATCCAGCTGATTGCAGATGGCACGGCGTCGAAGGGTGTTCTTACTGCGCAAACGATTTTGGCGTCCGGGAAAGCGGCATATAGAGAATGAATCTTGCAGGAAAAAGCTGGGTTCTTCGATAAATAATATTTGTCTGGCCCGAATACATAGAGGTGGCGGCGGATCAAGTTTTTATAAAAGCTCATTACCTTGCTGCGGTAGGTTTCGGAGAATGCAGTGTCGAAATGAGTAAATCGTAGCATTTCCTCAAAAGGGAACATTTGGATCTGGAATGCGGATGCAAATATATGCAGCAAGCTGATTTCATCTTCCTCCGGTTCGAATAGACTGATGTGGTGCATTTTTCTTTCCTCGGCGAATCGCCGATCCTCGATCCGAGAGATCAATCGGTAAAGCGGGCTGCCAATCTGCTGGTCAATTATACCAAGCCATAGTATGAACTTTTTCTGCAAGATCGATGGCGCGAAAAGAATTTCCCACAAATACATCGATGTGCATTGGTTATCCTTGACGAGCAAGCGGTGCAGGTGGGTCGTGCCGCTTCTCGGGAATCCGACGATAAAAAATGGTGACTTAACGTCGATTTCGCGGTATCCGTGATAGAAAAGCTCGTCCAGCAAGAAACAAAGCCGATTGAAGAGTTCAAGCGAGATGAATACAGGTGGGAATACAATGAGAAAGACAACATGCCTCACCGACCATTTTGCGCCGGCAGAACGATAGGCAAAGATCGACTTGAAATATACGCGAATAAATAACCAGGCCTGAGCGAACACAAAGAACCTCTTATCGGATAAAAGACATGGGTTTGCGCCACCGGTGATGAGGTCGGGGGGCGTTGAAGTGATCAACATTGTCGATACGGCTCCTAGGCTACCGTGGGTCTCTGGTCGACAATCGCCGCTCGAGCTAGACCGATGGGTGGGCTATGTTGATCTCCGGCATCCATCCAGCCATCGGACTCGACCATGATCGAGATCGAGTCCTTCGTCAAGGACGGCCCAGGCCGGTGGCCCTGGCGAGAGAAGGATGGCTCATGCAACGCTGGAGTACGACTAAACGCCGGGCTGTTCTTGTATGGCAGTCTCATCTGAGTTTCACGCTCAGGAGTTTGGCGCAAGGATTTTAAAGTCTCGACATCATTTCCGTCATGTCGACTGCCGGTTCACATCGGCCGAGCGAACGCAGTTGCGTGCTGCGTAACGTCGGTCGCGCGAACTTCGCGAGGCCGATCGGATCAAGGCCGTGATCCTGCTCGCCTCCGGCTGGCGAGCCGATGACATTGCTGTGGCCTTGCTGATCGATCCCGGTACGGTGCGCACTCAGTACGAGCGCGATCGGGCCAGTAGGTCAAATTTAAGACGACGTTTTATAAAGGACTTTCTGGTAGCTGTTGGAGCGTTCGATGGTCTTGACGCCCGAGCCCTTTCCGGAGCAGTTCTTTACGATGTCGAAAGCGATAAAGCAAGACGCCGACAGCAATCTGAGCGGGCACTGACAGCGGATCCGCGTTGAAAAGCGCCCGGCCTCATCCATCTCGAAGGCCGCGACCAACACCGAGAGATCGATGCGACGATCTTCGATGCGACGAGCCGGCTGGTCCGGCGACACCCCGAAGGCCGAGACGTCGACTTCGGGGCCGGCGGTGCGCGTTTGGCGTCCTTCGTCCCGCGGGCGGCCGTACGTGCCCGCGTATCATCCGCGTCCCGGCTCGCCGAACCCGGGACAGCAGTCTGTGGCCCGGCGTGACCCGTGGCTTTTTCCCCTTCCGCGAGCAGGCCCGCCGCCAAGCCCGACTCGAAGGTTTTACGCGCATCGCTCAGCCTCAACCCGGATGAAACCCATGCAACTTGTCTGGTTCAAGCGCGACCTCCGGGTCTAGGACCACGCCGCACTCGCCGAGGCCGCACGGCACGGCCCCGTCCTGCCGATCTATATCGCCGAGCCCGGATACTGGTCCTAACCGGATGCCTCCGGTCGGCACTGGGCCTTCATCGCGGAGTGTTTGGGCGAGCTGCGAGCGGATCTGGCCGCGCTGGGACAACCCTTGGTTATCCGAGTCGGCGAGGCCGTCCCGGTCCTGATGGAGCTGCTGAATCGTCTGCCCATCCAGGCCGTCCGGTCGCACGAGGAGACCGGCAACGGCTGGACCTATGCGCGGGACATCGCCGTCGGCGATTTGCTGCGCGGCCGCGGCATCACTTGGCATGAGCTGCCCCAGAACGGGGTGGTCCGCTGCCTCGAAACGCGCAACCAATGGTCGAAGATCTGGGAGCAGCGGATGCGCGCCCCATTGGAGCCGCCGCCCATCCTGTCCCCCTTGGGCTCGCTGTCGGAGATCGGCGGCCTTGGCACCATTCCCGAGGCGCAGGATCTCGGGATCGCCGACGACCCCTGCCCCGGTCGCCAAACCGGTGGCCGTCGTGCCGGTGTCGCCACACTCGACGGCTTCCTGCGCGTGCGCGGCGAAGCCTATCACCTCGAGATGTCGAGCCCCTTGACCGCCTACGATGCCTGTTCGCGCCTGAGCACCCATCTCGCCTGGGGAACGCTCTCGATTCGCGAGCTGGTTCAAGCGACACGCCGTCGCCGCGAGCAGGTGGCCGCGCTGGCTCGGAGCGGTGGGTCCGCGGGCAGTTGGTCCAGAGCACTCTCGGCCTTCGAGGGCCGGCTCCACTGGCACTGCCATTTCATGCAGAAGCTCGGGTGCGAACCCCGCATCGAGCTCGAAAACATGCACCGCGCCTGCGACGATCTGCGCGATCCGACACCGGATCTGCAGCGGCTCGACGCCTGGCGCCAAGGCCAAACCGGCTTCCCCTTCGTTGATGCCTGCATGCGCGCCCTGATCCATACCGGCTGGATCAACTTTCGGATGCGCGCCATGCTGGTGTCCTTCAGCGCCTACCATCTCTGGCTGCATTGGCGCGAGCCGGGCCTGCATCTGGCGCGTGTCTTCACCGACTACGAGCCCGGTATCCATTGGTCACAGGTTCAGATGCAATCCGGCTCGACCGGCATCAATAGGCTGCGCATCTACAACCCGGTCAAGCAGTCGCAAGACCAGGATCCGGATGGCCTCTTCATCCGTCGCTGGGTGCCCGAGCTGGCGACTGTTCCGGACGCCCGAATCCACACCCCTTGGATGATGTCCCGCGCTGAGCAAGGTGCCTGCGGATGCCTTATCGGCCGGGTCTACCCCGCGCCGATCGTCGATCACGAGGCGGCCGCCCGCGAGGCCCGACGACGTATCGGCGGGATCCGTCGTGCCGCCGAATCGCGCGCCGAAAGCCGGGCCATCTTCGAGACCCACGGCAGTCGTCGTCGCGGTGGCGGCTCGGGCCGGACGCGCACGAGAACCGCGGAGAGTGGCGGCAAAAGAGGACGGCCCCCGAGCCCCGAGTCGACCTCATGAGCCACAAGAAGCCCCACCTCCCGACCAAGATCTGCGCGACCTGCGCTCGCCCCTTCACCTGGCGCAAACGCTGGGCGGCCTGCTGGGAGTCGGTCCGCTATTGCTCCGATGCATGCCGCGGTCGACGTCGCAGGTCCAACGCCGAGACAACGGGGATCGAAGAGCGCCCATCGAAGCAGACAAACGTCCAGAGTACGCAAGACTAAGTTCGGTCTAAACTTGCGCATCGGACCGCGTGCGCCGGGGCGGGATTCCGATCGAGACCCGAACGGGTTTTGTCATTGTGCAGTGGAGCGGACTCTTTCTATAACCGGTTCGCTGTTCTACTTTCTTCGATCCTCACCACAGAGATTCCAAAGATGCACCTGTTCTCCACACTGGCCGCGGCCACCGCCATCACTCTGGCACTCGCCGGGGCGCACACCGCCACGGCTGCCGAACCCGCTCCTCAGGAGGCAGCTCCGGCGGCAGTGCCGGCGGGCGAAATCCCGGCCGAATCCGGCGACCCCGCGGATGTCGTCGTCAGGATCAACGGCGTCGCGATCCCTCGCGCAGAGCTGGATCGCAATCGTCGCCCCTTGTTGGCCAGGATGGGCCCCGCGGACTCCATCACTCCCGATCAACGCAAGCTCGTCGAGGAGACCGCGAAAGAGAACCTGATCCGCTCCGAGCTCCTATATCAGCTCGCGATGAAACAGGACATCCCCGATCTTGACCGGCAGGTCGATGAGCAGTTCGCCCTCATCAAGTCGCGTTCGCCGAGCGAAGAGGAGTGGAACGTCGCGCTCGCAAAGAATGGCATCACCTCGGATGGGCTGCGTGAGCAGATCAAACGCGGGCTCATGATCAATAGGTTCGTCCAGAACGAGGTGTTGTCTAAGATCGAGATGACCGACGCACAACTCAAAGCCTTCTACGACGAGAATCCCGAAACCTTCAGTAAGCCGGAATCGATGCGCGCGAGCCACATCTTGATCGGTGTCGATGCGGGTGCCGGCGCCGAGGAGAAGGAGATCGCCAAGCAGAAGGCCGACGCGATGCTCGAAAAGGTGAAGTCCGGCGCCGATTTCGCCGAGCTGGCCAAGAGCGAGTCGACCTGCCCCAGCGCCGCGCAAGGTGGCGATCTCGGCGAGTTCGGGCGAGGGCAGATGGTCGCACCCTTTGAAAATGCCGCGTTCGCTCTGGAATCGGGCGACGTGAGCGAAGTGGTGGAGACCCAGTTCGGGTATCACATCATCAAGGCGACGGACAAGAACGAGGCTTCAGTCGTGCCCTTTGAAGAGGTGAAGGGACGCATCGAGAAACAGTTGAAGACCCAGCAGGTGCAACAAGATCTTATGGCCAAGATCGAGGAGCTCAGATCGACGTCCGTGATCGAGTTTTCCGACCAGAACCCGTAACTCCGTTCTCGGCAAAGCACTCCTCGTCCGCAACCGATCTCGGGATTCCCCCGGCACAGCGGGGGACGAGACGGGGCGAGCGCGCCGAAGCATAGACGCGATCTGCGCGACACCTTCGTGGCACGACTTCACTTGCCTCTCTCGTAAACCCGGCTACGTTGCTGATCGGAGCGGTAGGGACAAGCGTAGCGAATGAAGATCGGGTAGCGATGCGGTTGATGTGGAGAGGAGGCCGGGCGTCCTTGCCCGAGGTTTATCCAATTAGGAGCTTAAGCCGCCGCGCTCAAAGCCCGACAACGCCGCCGTCCTCGCGGGTGATGACGATGGTTGCCGAGCGGGGGCGTCGGCCGGTAGGATTCGGCGTTACGAAGGGATCGTTCGGATGCCGGTAGACGGCGCCGCTGTCCGGCCAGTTGCTGGTGAAGCTACCGACGCCGGAGCGGTCGCCCGGGTGCTGGAAGTTCACGAACAAGTTCTTGCCGTCGGGTGTCGACACCACGCCGGTCGTCTCCTGATTGAATGGCCCCGCCAGGAAGCGCTTGATCTCGCCGGTGATCGGGTTGGCGGCCAACATCTGGTTCTCGCCGAAGGGTCCGGTGCCTTGCTGTGATCCACTCATGTCGGTCTGGATCCACAGAATACCGTGCTGGTCGATCCAGACACCGTCCGGGCTGGCGAAGATATTGTCTTCGTCCAGCGCCTGGCCGCACTCCTCGGGCAGGACCTGACTGTTGTCTGCATCGCCCGCCAACACGAAGATGTCCCACTCGAACCGTGTTGCGGAGGCTCGGTACCCCTGCTCGCGCCAGCGGATGATGTGACCGGTCCGGTTGTCCGGACGCGGGTTGGCCGCGTCGGTGTTGTCGGCCGTCCGCGATGAGTTGTTGGTCAAAGTCATGTAGACCTCGCGCGTCCGCGGATGCGCGGCGCCCCATTCCGGGCGGTCCATCTTGGTCGCGCCGACGACATCGGCCGCCAAGCGAGTGTTGACCAGCACGTCGGCCTGATCCCGGAACTCCACGCCTGCCGCTGCAGCCGCCGCGAGAAAGTCCGGATCCTCGATGTCGAGCGCCAGCCAGTCGCCGCTGCCGTCTTCGTTGAACCGGGCGGCGTACAGGGTGCCCTCGTCAAGCACATCGCCTTTGAGGCCCTTCCTATAACGCGCCTTGGTGACGAACTTATAGATATACTCGTTCTGCGCGTCGTCACCCATGTAGAACGCCAAGGGTTGTAGGGGCAGCGGCGGGGCGAAGATGCAGCCTTCGTGACCCATGCGTCCCATCGCGGTTCGCTTCTTAGGGGTACTGGTCGGGTCGAACGGATCGATCTCCACCACCCAGCCCATCGTGTTGGGCTCGTTATGGTAGTCTTCGGTCGCGGCGCCCTTGATGGAGGCATCGAAGCGAACATACTCGTCGGCGCCGTTGTCGGCGGTCTCCCACCCGTAGCGGCTCGAAGTCGTGCGTACACCGTAACGGCTCTGCTCGCGCGGCACCTCGATCTCGATGTTGTTGGCTGCCAGCAGGTCGTCAAGCGTGCCGAGGAACGTACGATTCGCGTCGAATGTGTCGCCGGTCTGCGTGAAGACGTTGCTGGTGACCTTCTGGTCGACCGTCTCGTCGATGACGCCGATAATCTCATTCCTGCTGGAGTCGTAGCGGGCGTAATAGTCGCCCTGTGGGCCAGAGGTGCCCACGAAGCCGAGCGCATCGAACAAGGCATCGATCCGCGTCAACTGGACCTTGTTGACGAAATAGCCTGCCCAGTTCTCCTCGCAGGTCAGGTAGGTGCCCCACGGGGTGTAGCCGTTAGCACAGTTGTTGATGGTTCCCCGGGTCATGGTGCCCATTGGGCTGTACTTGGTCTTCACCAAGTCACTGCCGCGCACCGGGCCCTTGATCTCCATCGGTGTGCCGGCGGTAATGCGGCGGTTGTAGGTGCCGGGCACGATATCCCAGACGCCGTCGGTCTTCTTGATCTCCACGACGCTGACACCGTGGGCCGCGATCTCCTTGCGAACTTCGTCTTCGGGGCGAGGCCCATTCGGCGAGTTGGTCGGGCCGGCGACGTGCAGCACGCGCTGATCGACGTATTCGTGGTTCACGCACAGCAGCCCGTGTCCGTTCGGGTCATCGGCCATCGGAAAATAATGCATGCCGTCGTGGTGTGAGCCGACCTGAAGCTCTTGTTCCGCACCGCTGTTGCCGTTGACTCCATCGTATGCCGGGGTGCTGCCGTTGATCGGCGTTCCCCAAGGAACCAGGGCTTGAACCTTGTAGCCGTAAGGAACCGTTGCATTGTCGGAACGCGTCACCGGGATCGCATCGAAGCCGAGCTTCGGGTTCAGGCCAAACGGCGGCCTGTCTTTCGCGGCCGGAGTTGAACACTCCGGACCAGCCGCGTTCGCCATGGTTGCAGCGCCCGCTGCGCCGAATACACCGGCGATCGCTGCACTCAGACTGCCGGTAAGAACCTGCCTCCGAGAGAGCCGTTTGTCGAGAATCGTCGAAAAATGAGGGTTATTCGAATGATTGCTCATCGGCTCGTCGCCGGAGTCCACTTCATTCGTGGGGTCTATGCGATCGTTCATGTGCCGGTTATCCTGATGGTAGGGATTCTGGAAGCCCGAACTATAGGAGGTACGGATTAAGAAGCGATGACGTCTTTATGAATGATCGATGACGTTGATATCCGGTAAAAGCGGAGGGCTTATCCGAATTGACGTGCCGATTACGAAGAGTTATAGCATTGCTCTCAGTGCGTGATTAAGAGAAGATTTTAGTCACGTTGACGTTCAATGACTCGCGTCTCGCGGTCAGGCTTCGCTCGCTGAGTTCGGCTTCCCAACCCTTCAGGGCGCGTGACACCGGTTCCGGGTTGTCACGCAGGCTCCCTCCGCGCTCTGACCACGTGCAGGTTTGGCCGAGGTTACAAGCGAGGCCCGCGATCCCGCTCGCCGCTCTACCCGGAGCTGCGCGTGTCCATGGAGCGGTACCTGCGCGTATGAATGCCGCTGCGGCTGCAGGCGAGGAATAAGATCTTGCAATCGCGGAATACGGCGCTAGGGGGCCGAGAAGCCCATGTCCCCGACGTGGCGTCGGGGGCTGACTGAAGGAACGTCGATATCTATTGGTCCGATCTGCAATCGGTAGCCTGCCTCATCACCTGGCCTCGCGTGTCGAAATGAATGGTGACGACATCGTCGTAGACCCGACGCTCAGTGTCAGTGACATTGTAGTCCTCGTCCATCATCGGGAATACGTAGACAGGGGTCAGAGTCATTTCGGCGCCGCATCGCGTCCTCGTCAAATCCATCTGAAGGTGTCCGTAGTGCAGTCCTCCGTCGATCAATCGCGGGTTGCCGTTTGTATCCGGAGCCCAGGTTTCCGGCGCCTCCGCGCTGGCTGACCATTCCGAACGTGTATTGAACCGAATCGGCGCGTAGGAGCCATCCGGCTGCAGCGCAAGCTGCTCGCCGCGCAGTCCATCGGCGGCTACGCCGACATCATAGGACTGGAAGCCGACTCCGTCGCCATCCTCGTCGATATAGGAGCGCTCGAACATCTCGTCATGACCGCTGAGGACGGCAGCCACGCCGTAAGCCTCGAACATCGGCGTATAGGCACGCATCGCAACGCCGGATTGATTATCCGGGTACTCATGGTTCGGGGGCGTGCCATGCACCCCGTTCGAGTAGGCTGCGTGATGGAACTGAACCAGAATAATCCGGCCTTCCGCGCGAGCGCTGGCCAACTGCTCCTCGGCCCAGTTCCACTGAGCGGAGCCGGGATTGAAGCTTGGAAGATCAGGCACGCCGCCGAAGAGAAGATCGAAGGCAGCGGCATACTCGTCGGCCTTGAACTCGCCCTGGGTATCCGTGGAAAGGTTGGCCTGCGTTAGGCTGCTGTCGTCGCCGGAGAAGATCGGGTTCGACAACTCGCCGGTCTTCGTATCCTCGTCCGGTATGCCGTTGGTCGAGTCCAGGGTGATGACGGTCACCGGACCGAAATCGACTCGGTAGTAGGAGTCCTTGAAATGAGGGTTATCGGAATCGCCGAAGGTGTCGAAGTAGGCGTGATACTTGTTCCGTGAGGTGACGACTGGGCTGCGGTCGGTCGCAGAACCGTAGCCGCCGTTGAGGGCTGCATAAGTCTCCCAATTGCCGAGCGCCGGCAACACCGGGATGCGTCCGGCGAGGCTTCCATGCTCGCCGGCAAAGTAGCGAAACCACTCATCCCAAGCCGGTTGGTAACCGGCGCCCTGGACCAGGTCACCGGCGACCAACATCAGATCCGGTCGAGCCCCCTCGATGATGGACATGTTCGCCTTGAGCGCCGCATCCTGGGTCATCGGATAGCGGAGCGTGAACTCGCCATAGCGTGTGGTCGAGCCGTGTTGCGCAGCGTATAGTGACCCCTCGCCCGGTCGTTTGATCGACTCCTCGGTATAGCCTGTGATCGGATGCAGCTCCCACTCGCGTTTCTCGATGCGTCCTCTCGGTTCCGTTTCGGTATCGGAAAAGGCGATGATGCGTAGGTGCTTCCACTCATCCGCGCTCGGCGCCGCATTGAACTTACCGCGGAACACTTTGCCGTCTTGCTGGACGAAATAGCGATAGGTTCGGCCGGCATGCAGACCATCGATGGTCACCGAGTGCTTGTAATTGCTGTTCGACTTTAACCAGGATCCCTGTTCGAGGCCGGCGATCTCCTGGGTGAGCTCCAACTCGGTATACTCGAGTAGGTCAAGATACCGTGGGGACGACCGGTACAAGGCTTTGACGCCTGGCCCGATCATGACCAAGGCGCCCGCCGATGGGGTCTCGGAAATCCAGCTAATCGTCATCTGGTCGGACGCCGGTTTCTCGAGGAAGGGCAGGACCCTGAAGCCAGGGCTTGGATCCGGTGCGGAATCGACGGCGACGGCGGGAAAACCAATGGTCGCAAGGCATAGGACGACGGTGAGCGCCGAAGCTTTGGAGCGATCTTCGTAAGTCATGAGGGCAAAGTCCTGAAGAAGCGACGTGACCTAGTCTTTGTCGCGTCGGGTTGGTGGAAAGCTGGCGGGAGAGGTCCGAGCAAACTAGCAGGCCATTGCGACGTGTCCGTTAAGGTTTATGGAACAGGGTAAGTCGACGGCTCGGATTCACGGCTCTCCAGTTAGTTCGGACGCGACTTTGGGGTGCGCTCTCTGACGTCGCCAGCCCGGTAGCTCAGCTCATGTGCCCGCAGCCTCTCGTTCTCATTGTTGATCGGGGCGCCGCTTGGAATGTCTGTTCAGCGGTCTCGTCTTCTTACGGTCATCTTTTTCCGATAACGTAGGCGCGCTCGAAGCCGTCGCACACCGCGGCGGGGTTGACAGCGAATGGGGCAAGCGGCCGGCAGGCGACGCTTTACATTTAGACCGTGACGATTGGAGCACAGCCTGGTGGATACCTCGAGACGTCGTTTTCTAGCCACGACCATTGCAAGCGCAGCGGGCCTAGCTGCTCCCGGACCATTGCGAGCCGCGGTCACGGATAGCGACGATGTGCCGACCAATCCGACGCAGCAGTCACGCGATCACTTTCCGCAGTCGGTCGCCTCGGGCGATCCGCGCGCAACGAGTGTCGTCCTCTGGACGCGTGCCATCGATCCCGAAAGGGCCTCGCAGGATCTCGGTATTCGACTGCAGGTGTCCGCCGACCCTCGGTTCTCGGCTCCCTTATTAATCGATTTCCCGGTGACGGCGCTCGTCGAGCACGATCATTGCGTGCGGGTCAAGGTGACTGACCTCGAGCCGGCACAGCATTATTTCTTTCGTTTTCTGCTGCGGGAGCGTGCAGGTCACTGGCTGCAGAGCCCGGTTGGCCGGACCCGCACGGCGCCGTTACCGGAAACCGATATCCCAATCAAGGTCGCCTTCATCAACTGTCAGGATTATGTCGGCCGCTACTACAACACCCTGCTTCCTCTGCTGAGCGAAGCGCACGACGACATCGACGTGCTGATACACCTAGGCGATGCGATCTACGAGACGGCCGGTGGAGACTTCCGCAGCACCGACGGTCTTGATCCCTCGCGGACCTACGATCTGACCTCGCCCGGCTTCTGGCGCACGGGCGTTCGGCTTGAACAACAGCAGCAGGTGCCGCGCGAGGACGGCGACGGTTTCTACGCATCGAAGTCGGCCAACACGCTCGACGATTATCGCTATACCCACCAAGTGTATCGTTCCGACGAGATCTGGCAGGCGGTTTTGGAACGCTTTCCGATGATCGCGATCTGGGATGATCATGAGTACACGGACGATTGCTGGGGAGCCAACACCACTTACGACGACGGGGTGCTGTTGGAGAAGGGAGACCCCGAGCTGCCGGGGAACTCGGATGATTGGGGGCCGACGAACGACGGCGTGGCGACCGGCGAGGGCTCGGTGCGGATCCAGCGACGCCTCGACGCCGAGCGGGCCTGGTTCGAGTACATGCCGATCGACGATCGTCGCGGGAGCGGGCCTGCCGACAGTCCGATTCGCTTTGACCGCGATGGGCAGGGTCGGACGGTCGAGAACAATCTGTCCGACTTTGATTCCGAAGGGCGCGCAAGCGCGCGGGGTGGCGTCAAGATTTGGGGCAGCTTCCGGTTCGGACGTCACCTTGAGCTCTTCATGACCGATTATCGGACCTTCCGCCCGGACCATCCGATCGACGAAGCGGCGTGGCCCGGGGTCGGCCTCGTGCTGAGGGAGGAGCTGGCCGACGACGAGCTCTATGACGCGTACGAGCGGCTTGACGAGACCCGGGCAGACCTCGCCCTATCCGTCCCGGGCTTCACCTATCCAAGTCAGAAAGCGCGCCTGGTCAACCTCGCGTCGGAAGAGCAGGCACAGCCGGGATTGACGACAGCGATGCTGGCGCAACTTGCGCTGGATTACTCGGCGCGCTACTACGCCGAGATGGGCTATGCCGATGACGACGACGGAGCGGATATCAGTGTAGGCGCGATGAGGAAGGCGAAGCGTGCCCTGCTGGACGATGAGCATGGCGACCCCTTGTTGCCGCCGGACCACTTCCGCGTCGATGCCGACAGCGCCAATGCATTGATCAATAAGCTCAACAGCTCCCGTCCTCGGAATCGACGTTTCGCCCTGCTTCCGGTCGGCGCTCCGGCGAAGGACGGCTTGTCGTATCGCAGTCTCGGGAAGCTGGGACTTGGCGGTACCTTTGGCGGATTCCTCGGCGGACGCTATCTATGCGTGAAACCGGCGATCGATCTCTGGTCGGAGCACCTGCTGCGCATCGGGTCGAGGCGGGTCGATGTGCTCGGCGACGAGCAAGAAGCCTTTCTTCGGGAGGCGATTCCCGCCTCGAACGCGAGTTGGAAGGTGATTGGAAGCTCGGTGTCCTTCAGCTCGCTGGTGATTAACCTGGCGCGCGACTTCGCGACCATCGATCCACGAGACCCGACGATCAGGACCTTGATCACGCGCTTGGCGTCACTCGGCGAGGAGGCGGGTGATTTGGGCCGACAGGCCGCGGCCCTGCTTGCGTTCCCCGAGCGCGCCGGCAGCGAAACGCCCGCCTTGGTGGAGAAACTCATCGCCCTCCTGCTGCCGAATGAGTATTACCTCAATTGCGACCATTGGGACGGCTTCGCCGCAAAGAAGGTACAGCTGCTTCGCGAGCTTTTCATCCCCAACAACTGCATTCTGATCGCCGGCGACATTCACTCGAACTACGTCAGCGAATTCACTTCGGCGACCGATCCCGGCGCCAAGGCTATTTGCTTGACCGTAGCGGGGGTATCGTCCGAGACCTTTCAGTCTTTCGTCGCGTCGGCATTGGGTAATCTTCCTCCCATCATCGGCTTGCTCAACGCCAAGCTGAACCTGCTACTCGAGTCAGGCGTCAGTGGTTCCGAGCGCTCGCTCGAAGATCGATGCGTGACGGGTGTCGACTCATTCATGCTGCAGGGCGTCAGCGAGAAGATGCCTTTGGCGCGCGCCGATGAGCATGGCGTCGTCATCATGCGCATCGATCGCAAGGGTGTCGACGCGGCCTATTACAGCACGCCGCCGGATCGTCCTGAACTGCCCGATAATCCGAACAGCCAGGCCGATCCGAAGAAAAACAACGCAGTTGGTCTGGCTTATTACCATCCAGCTCAGGCCAGATCCTTCGTTCGCGCCGTGGAAGCGACCAGGCACCGGGTTGAGATACGCGCTACGGGGTCGGTGACCGTCGTCAAGGGTACGCCGGACTCAACGGCGCCATTAGCCGACATCGATACGAATTGCTGATCTGCGAGTCTGCCGAGGTTACGCAATCGTCGAGGCTTCGGTGCCGTGGCCGGGTCACGGCCACGGCACGAGTCGCCGGACGACCGGAATCCATGGCGCCTCGCGACGCACCGTGCGCCCGCACTGGGCCAAGTGTGTCTTCATGCTCTGCGCTGAAGCCGCGCGCTTGCGTGTGCGTTGCGGCGGCCGCCCCGGAAATATCTCATCTCGCCAGCCGCGCGCGGAGGTGCGCAGCATCCAGCGGGTCAGGCGCAGGTTCAGCCGACACAGGAGAATGGGAGCTTCGGGCTTGCGGGGCGGTACGCGAACGGGCGTTCGCCGCCGCGACGCAAGGCGGTCGCGCGAGCGCGCCAGATTGACGACCGTCGTGGTCCAATCTGCCAGAGCGCGTCGTACCCGAGACCACGCGCGCTGGAATGCACGCTCGATCGGAGGCGTGTGCGACGCCGTCACCGACGCGGCCGGATTCAAGAGGGCATGGACACGCTCTTGGATCGCCGGGGCGTCAAGTTTCTCTACCTCGTAATGAACGACCAGGCTCGCGCAGGCCGGATTCGCCCGGACCGTCAAGATACCGGCTTGTCCACGGAGCGCCAATTCGATGCGGTCCGCAACACCTCGATCCTGATGCAGGGCCGAAATGCGCAACCGCAAGCGCCCGCTCGTCTGATGGCATACCTTCATCACGGTTCCGTCCCGATCGACTCGGCTCTGATAAACACAGGCGCGATATTAAGAAGAATCATTCTTGATAACAAGTTTCCCGGTGATCGGGCCGTCAGCGACGCCGCCGGGTTGCTGGCCCCTTCGCATCGCCCGGAAACCTCCTTCCACCGCAGGCTGAGCAGCGATCCGGCCAGCCCGGCAAGTCCGAGCAGGAAGATGGTGCCCTCGACCCAGCCGATCGCGGCCAGACAGAGGTCCTGGGTGACCCCGCCCCAGATCCAGACCCACTTGCGGATGGCCTGCCGCCGGACAATCTCGCCGATCAGGATCCGCGGCAGTTTCAAGAATGCTCTCACGGAGACACGGAGGCACGGAGAGCGACGAGAAAGAGCTCCCGTGTTCTCCGTGTCTCCGTGAGAGATCTTTTAGGAACCGATCCGTCGCAAGCCGCCACCTCGGGCGCCATGGGCGCCTTGCGGAGGAGGGGCTCGGGAGCTACGCTCCCGGCCACCCGTCGCGAGCGGGTTCGGCTGTCCGCCGAGAACGCGGGATGCCGAGTGCGCGAGCCCCGGCGGCCCCCGGATTCCTTGCCACACGGGCCCTTCCAGACGAATCGCCCCACCGACCCGGAGAATCATACATGGACATCGAGGCACTGAACGCCGAGCACGGCATCGACGGCATCCTGCGTTTCACCGAAGGCCGCGGCGGCCTGACCATCATCGAGATCGCCAACGCGCAGGCGACGGCCCTGATCTCGCCCTACGCCGGACAGGTCTTGGCCTATCGACCGGCCGATGGGGCGGATGATCTGCTCTTCGTGAGCGAACGGGCCTATTTTGCCGAGGGCAAGGCGATCAAGGGGGGTATCCCGATCTGCTGGCCCTGGTTCGGCGCGGATCCCGAGGCGAAGGGGCGACCCGCTCACGGGTTCGTACGGGCCTGGCCCTGGCAGGTGCTCGCGACCGAATCGCTTGGCGATGGTGCCACGCGGGTGCAGCTCGGGATCGCCGACGACGCTGCCACCCGCGCCATCTGGCCCCAATACTTCAATCTCTTGATCGACATCCATGTTGGCGCGACCCTGTCGGTTGCCTTGAGCACGCTGAATGCCGGCGACCGGCCATTCCACATCACGCAGGGTTTCCACACCTATTTTAAGGTCGGCGATGCCACGCAAGTCGCGGTCGAGGGCTTAGACGGCTGTCGCTATATCGACAAGGCCGCCGACGGCGGCGATGTCGTGATCCGCCAGGATGGGCAGGTTAGGTTCGAGCGCGAGGTCAATCGTATCTATGAAGATGTACCCTCTGTGCTGACCATCGTCGACCCGACCTTGGATCGGCGCATCCGCATCGAATCCGAGCACAGCTGTACCGCCGTGGTCTGGAACCCCTGGGTCGAGACCGCGAAGGCGATGGGCGATCTCGACGATCAGGACTACCGGCGCTTCGTCTGCGTCGAGACGCTCAACACCGCCTCGGAGGTGATCGAGATCCCGCCCGGCGAGACCTATCGTCTCGCGGCGCGCTATGCCATCGAGCCGCTCTGATCGAGCCTCCATGGATCATTTTCGCAATCTCGACCCGGCGACCGAGGCACACTGGCAGACCTGGCTCGACTGGGCCGCAGAGCGGGGCCTCGACCTGCCGGATGATCCCGCGTTCGCCGAGGCGCGGGCGCGCGTCTGGGAGGCCAGCGACTATGTCGCCGTCTCGGTCGCCCGTCATCCGGAGGTACTGGCCGACCTGATCGCGAGCGGCGAGCTGGAGCAGGCCCATGATGCCGAAGCGCTGACGCGCGGCTTCGAGAGCGCGCTGGCGCCGGTCACGGACGAGCCCGGTTTGCATCAAGCCCTGCGTCGTTTTCGCCGGCGCGAGATGATCCGCATCATCTGGCGCGACATCGCCGGTTGGGCCGAGCTTTCGGAAACGCTTGAACATCTCACGGCGCTGGCCGACCTCTGCATCCAGGGCGCTCTGGATCGCATCCACGCCTGGACCTGCGCCGAGCTCGGCACGCCGCACGACGAGACGGATCGCCCGCTGCAAATGGCCGTGTTGGGCATGGGCAAGCTCGGTGCCCGCGAGCTCAACCTGAGCTCGGACATCGACCTCATCTTTGCCTTTGCCGCCAACGGAGAGACCGAGGGTGGTCCCCGCAAGCTCGCCAACGCGCAGTTCTTCACCAAACTGGGCCAACGCTTGGCGCAGGCGCTGGGCAGCCAGACGGTCGACGGCTTTGTCTTTCGCGTCGATACGCGCCTGCGACCCTTCGGCGAGTCCGGGCCGCTGGCCATGAGCTTCAACGCGCTGGAGGACTACTATCAGACGCAGGCGCGCGAGTGGGAACGCTACGCCATGATCAAGGCGCGCGTCGTGGCCGGCGACCCGGACGACGCGCGCGAGCTGATGGCGATGCTGCGTCCCTTTGTCTATCGGCGCTATCTCGATTTCGGTGCGATCGAGTCCTTGCGCGATCTGAAGCGGCTGATCGCCAAAGAGCTGTATCGCCGCGGCATGGACGCCAACATCAAGCTGGGTCCGGGCGGCATCCGCGAGGTCGAGTTCATCGGTCAGGCGTTCCAGCTCATCCGCGGCGGTCACGACGCAGATCTGCAGATCCGTCCGATTCGCGAGGTGCTGGCACTCTTGGCGCAGAAGCAGTTGATGCCCGAGTCTGCCGTGCAGGGGCTGGACGACGCCTACTGTTTTCTCCGTTTGGTCGAGAATCGCATCCAGGCGTATCGCGACAAACAGACCCATCTGCTGCCGGCCGACGAGCCGGGTCAAGCACGTCTGGCGCGTTCGATGGAGTTTGCCGATTGGCCGGCCTTCGAGACGGTCCTGGAAGCGCATCGCCGTCATGTCCAAGGCCAGTTCGACGAGGTGTTCGCCGCACCCGAGACGGAAGAGGTGCCGCACGAGCTGGATTCGGTCGCGCTCTGGCACGGCGAGGGCGATGCGGCCCATGAGGTCTCGGCGTTGAGCGAGGCGGGCTTTGCCGAGCCCGAGGCGATTCAGTCTCGGTTGATCCGGTTTCGCGATTCGATCGCGCGCAAAGGACTGAGTCGACGCGGTCACGAACGCATGGAACGGCTTATGCCGATGGTCTTGCGCGAGAGCGCCGCGAGCGCGCAGCCCGACATCGCCCTAGAGCGCGTGCTCAAGGTGCTCGAGGCCGTCGCGCGCAGGACGTCCTATCTGGCGATGCTGAGCGAGCACCCGGTGATCCTCGCGCAGCTCGCCCGTCTGGCGAGCATGAGCCCCTGGTTCACCGATCGGATCGCGCGTCATCCGTTGCTCTTGGACGAGATGATCGACACGCGTCGACTCTATGCCCCGTTGCGGCGGGCGGATCTGGAGGCCGAGCTCGATGCACTCCTGCTGCACGTCGACGCGGATGACTTGGAGCAGCAGATGGAGCGACTGCGCCAGTTCGCGCAGGGCAACATGCTGCGTGTTGCGGCGGCCGATCTGACCGAGGTCATCCCGCTCATGGTGGTGAGCGACTATCTGACGGAGATCGCCGAGGTGTCGATTCGTCGTGTGTGGCGGTTGGCGTTCGAGCATCTCGCGCAGCGCCACGGCCGCCCGACCGAGATCATCGGGGAGGAGACTGGTTTTCTCGTGCTGGGCTACGGCAAGCTCGGCGGGATCGAGCTGGGCTATGGGTCGGATCTGGATCTCGTCTTCATCCACGGTACCGAGTCGCAAAGCGCGATGACCGACGGGGCGAAGGAGATCAGCAACGAGCAGTTTTTTGCGCGTCTCGGCCAACGCATCATCCATGTGATGACCACCCAAACCCCCTCGGGGGTCCTCTACGAGATCGACATGCGTTTGCGACCGGACGGCAACCGCGGGTTGCTGGTGCGCTCGTTTGCGGCCTTCGACGCCTATCAGTCGAACGATGCCTGGACCTGGGAGCATCAGGCCCTGATCCGCGCCCGCCCGGTCGCCGGCGATCCGCAGTTGGCCTCCCGTTTCAGCGTGCTGCGGCGCGCGATCATCTGCCGCGAGCGTGAGCCCGAGCAGTTGCGCAAGGATGTGCGAGAGATGCGCGCGAAGATGCGCGCGAATCTCGACAAGAGCGGCGGCGGTCGGTTCGATCTCAAGCAAGGCCCAGGCGGTATTGCGGATATCGAGTTTATGGTTCAATACGCGGTCTTACGCTGGGCGTCGGAGTATCCGGCGCTGGCCGACTGGACGGACAACATCCGCTTGCTCGAAACACTCGGACGGCTCGATTTGCTGCCCGGGCGAGCGGCCGAAGACCTGACTGCCGCTTACAAGGCGCTGCGTGCGGCCTATCACCGCAGCGCCCTGCAGGAGCAGCCCAAGACGGTCGCGGACGCGGATCTGCTGCCCGAGCGCGAGCGCGTCCAGTCCTTGTGGCGCGCCTTGATGGACGAGCCTGCGTCCTGAGGGCAGTCTCTCGAATCGAAACGGGAGCTTGATCCCGATGCAACCGGAGTGAGTCGACGATGGCAACGATGGAAGACCGTGATGGCCTGATCTGGCACAACGGCGAGATGGTGCCCTGGCGGGAGGCCAAGACGCATGTCCTGACTCACACCTTCCATTACGGCATGGGTGTCTTCGAAGGCGTGCGCGCCTACCGCACCGAGCAGGGCCCGGCGATCTTTCGTCTGCGCGACCATACCGATCGCCTCTTCGATTCCGCGCATATCCTCGGCATGAAGGCGCCGTTCGACCGCGAGACCATCGACGAGGCCCAGCGGATCGCCGTGCGCGAAAACAATCTCGACTCGGCCTACATCCGTCCGATGTTCTTCTATGGGCCGGAGGGCATGGGTCTGCGTGCCGACAACCTCAAGGTGCATTGCATCGTCGCCGCCTGGGAGTGGGGCTCCTATCTCGGCGAAGAGAACATGACCAAAGGCATTCGGATTCGGGTCTCGTCCTATACGCGGCATCACGTCAACATCACCATGTGCCGCGCCAAGGCCAACGGCAATTACATGAATTCCATGATGGCCTTGCAGGAGGCCCTGCGTGACGGCTACGACGAGGCCCTCTTGCTGGACGCCTCCGGTTACGTGATGGAAGGCAGCGGCGAGAACGTCTTCATCGTGCGCAAGGGAGTTCTCTACACGCCGGATCTGACCTCCGCACTCGACGGCGTCACGCGGCGCACCGTCATGACGCTGGCGCGCGACCTCGGAATCGAGGTGGTGGAGAAACGGATCACGCGCGACGAGGTCTATATCGCCGACGAGGCCTTCTTCACCGGCACCGCCGCCGAAGTGACGCCGATCCGGGAGGTCGACGGCCGCGCCATCGGCAACGGCGGGCGCGGTCCTATCACCGAGCGGCTCCAGGGCCTCTACTTCGATCTGGTGCACGGGCGTCTTCCTGCCTATCCGGAATGGCTCACCCTCGTTTAAAGCGCGCCTGGGGTGGTGGTTCGGCCCGGCTCCATTCGGGTTGATGCCGGAGTATTTCGTCACAGTCGGAGCTGACGCGATTTAAAGTGAAAGAACGACAAGAGGGGACCTCATCCGGTCTTTGCGGCACGGACCCGCTCACGTTCGGTGATGTCCCGAAAAGAACGACCACGCTGGAGGGGCGGCTGTAGGGGCGGCTGTAGGGGCGACTTCAGTCGCCCTCTACAACATTTGCAACCATGCGCAGTCGGAATACCGAATTCCCGGAAATCGATTTATCCGATGGAGACTTTGCCGATGTCCAACGCCGCCGTCGAGACGCCAAGCGAGCATGCGCTGATCGAGGTCAGCCGCAAGGATCTGCCGCTGTCCTGTCCCCTGCCGAGTGCACCTGTGTGGAACATGCACCCACGGGTCTATCTGCCGATCGAAGACGAGCCCAACCAGGAGGCGACCTGTCCCTATTGCGGGACGCGCTATCGGCTTGTTTGAAACCGTGTTCATTGGGGTTCGGGGTTCGGGGTTCAGGATCCTGGTCTAGGGGGCGCGTTGCGCCATATCCGGATGCGGTTGACATGACTGAAGGTCACAGTATTTGCATCACCCGGCCGGATGACTGGCATCTGCATCTGCGTGATGGCGAGGTCTTGGCCGATGCGCTGACCCATACCGCGCGCTGCTTCGCTCGGGCGATCGTCATGCCGAATCTGCGGCCGCCGGTCGTGGATACGGCTCAGGCATTAGCTTACCGTGCGCGTATCCTGGATGTGCTGCCGCCCGGCAGCGATTTTCAGCCCTTGATGACGCTCTATCTCACGGACGCGACGAGTCCCGCCGAGATCGGCACGGCCAAGGCGAGCGGGCAGGTCTTGGGCTGCAAGCTCTATCCGGCCGGTGCGACCACCAACTCGGAGAACGGGGTCACGGACCTGCTCGGACGCTATCCGGTCTTCGAGGCGATGCAGCGCGCCGGTCTGCCGCTCCTGGTGCACGGAGAGGTCACGGACGATCAGGTCGACATTTTCGACCGCGAGCAGCGCTTCATCGAGGAGCGCCTGGAGCCGATCGTTCGCGCTTTCCCCGGGCTCAAGGTCGTCTTCGAGCATGTGACGACCGCCGAGGCGGTCGATTTCGTGCGCGACGGGCCGCCGAACCTTGCCGCGACCATCACGCCCCATCACCTGCTCTACAACCGTAACGCCATGCTGGCTGGCGGAATTCGACCGCATCTCTACTGCCTGCCGATCCTCAAGCGCGAGCGTCATCGTCTCGCGCTGGTCTCGGCCGCAACCGGCGGTCATTCGAGGTTCTTCCTCGGCACCGACAGCGCGCCGCATGCGCTTGAGGGCAAAGAGGCGGCCTGCGGCTGCGCCGGGGTCTTTAGTGCGCACGCCGCCATCGAGCTCTATGCCGAGGTGTTCGAGCAGGCGGGTGCCTTGAAGCGTCTGGAGGGATTCGCGAGTCACCAGGGCGCGGATTTCTACGGCTTGCCCCGCAACACGGCCACCATTCGTCTGCGCCGCGAGCCTTGGACCGTTCCGGCGTCCTATTCCTTCGGACCCAACCGGGTGGTGCCTCTCCGTGCGGGAGAAGCCGTCGCTTGGCGTCTGGTGGCGTGACGGCCGGGGCGACGGGCCTTGCCCATCAACCCTGCCACGTCGCAGATCGAAGAGTAGGGGCAGGCGCAGCGCCGGCTCGCGCTGGTCCACCCGACCGGCCGGCCTCATGAGCAGGGGCCGCCGACGGCTTCGGTGGGTTCCCAAGTCCGGAACGCGCAGCGTGCGGGTGAACAATCAAACGTCGGCGCAAGTTGTGCTTCCTAGCGTCAGCACGGTTTCCTGCTATCTTCAGTGATGATACGCCCGCAGGACCAGAGACCGATCGATAGGGCATACTGAACGGCCTTCGAGATGCAACCAACGATGCCTTCGTCTTGGGCAAAGAACAGATTCAACAACAGATCGCGACGATGGTCGTGGCACACTTGGGCTGAGACTTCCGGTTGATCGCGGAACGAGCTGGCCGACACCGATCGGCTCAATCTGCGGATATCGCTAAAAAGTAGTGGTCTGTCCCTGGTATTTGCCTGGTATTCGCTGGTATTTTTCTGTCCCTGGCATTTGTTCCTCGTCCCCTATTGCTCGTTTCGAATTGCCGGTCAGTGCGACCCGACTGTCGACTGAATTTACGTCGCTGGATATCGAGATCCTCTGCATCCCGTGGGGAAACTGCTAAACTCGTCGAGCGTACGGAACCGGTTACGACGCCCTCCGGTCGCCTCGGATAGGCCCCGAGACATGTCCAGTGTCGCGCAGGCTTCCAACGATTAAAGACTGCGTGCGTCGTTGATCAACCTTAAGCTTGTCGAGCTGAGGCAGACTCTCATGGGATCACATTCAGGGACTTTGGCGCCAACCCGAGACTCCAATCCACCGGTACATCCGAAAGCCCGCATCGGACGACTACTTCCGACCTTACTGGGCTTAGTTCTTCTCGGGCTGTCCCCCACTGCCCTACATGCTGCCGAGTCGGCAGCATGTCCGGACAACGACAACGACGGATATGCCGTGTGTTCGGATGAATGCGATCCTTCGGGCAAACCGTGCGGCGATTGCAACGACGGCAACGCCGGCATCAATCCCGGCGCACTCGAGCGCTGTAACGGCGTCGACGACAACTGCAACGGCCTGATCGACGGTGCTGATCCGACCTTTCCCGCATTCGATCCGGTCGAGGCCGACGGTATTCCTGTCGACGACGATGGTGACGGCGTCGCCGATGAAGGCTACGGATTCTGTGTCTTCCACGAAAGCCCCGGACTGGAAGGTGTCTGCAAGACCGGCGGAATCCTGGTCTGCAAAAACCCGGCTGGCCCGGTCACCTATGAAGCATCGCCGGGCGACAATCTTGACGCTCTGATCGGTCGCGGCGTCTTTACCTGCGAGAATACCCCCAGCGCCATCATTGAATATGCCGAGGAATCGCTCGCCGCAGGCAACTGTTTCGACGGGGTCGACAACGACTGCGACGGCAGGATCGACGTCCTCGATGAGCCCGCGTGTCAGGAGCCGGAGAAGTGCGACGGCTTGGACAACGACGGCGACGGCGTCATCGACAACGATTTTGACGTCGGCACGATCTGTACGGTCGGCGTCGGAATCTGTCAACGCAACGGGGTACAGTTCTGCAACGCGGCCGGGGAACGCACGGAATGCTCCGCCGAACCCGGTGCGCCGAAGCAGGAAGGTACGATCCATGGCCTGAGCTGCGCCAACGGTGTCGATGACGACTGCGACGGACTCGTCGATCTCGCCGATCCGGATTGTGCCGGTTTCGGTCAACCCGAGCTATGCGGAAACGGGATCGACGACGATGGCGACGGGGTCACGGATGAAGGCTTCCCGATCTTGGGACTCGAATGCGCCGCGGGGGTCGGGGCGTGTCGGCAGATCGGTGCCTTCCAATGCACCGCAGACCGCCTCGACACCGAATGCGGAGCCGTCGCGCTGGACCCGCCGGAGCCCGGCGTCGAGCTGAGCTGCAACGATTTCATCGACAACGACTGCGACGGCTTCACCGATGCCGAAGACGTCGACTGCGCGGGTGCCTTCGCCGATTTGGGCGTGACCTGTTCCCTCCCCTATCGGGTCGGCCGGCGCCCGGCCGATTGTCTTGCGACCCACTTCATCGAGCTCGATGGCGGTCAGGCGACCGAAATCCAGGCCGATCTCGTCTCCATCGACGCGAATGGCGAGCTGTTGGCCATCATCGAGGATGTTCGGGACGGCGATATCGCCTATCTCGGCAGCCGGATCGATCCGCGATTCTGGCGGGTCACGACCTCGCCGGCGGGCAACTACCACACGATGTTCCACAAGAACCCCGTATTGCGGGTGGTCGGCAAGAAAGGCGCCCTCCAGGACGTCGCCTACTGCGGAATCGTGCCCTTCATTCAAGTGACGAGTCCGCGTGATCAGACGCTTTCCCTGCCCGACGACGATCGCGTCGAGTTGAGCGCCTTTCTGCCGCTCGTGGACGCGGACACGCTCAAAATTGAGCTGAACGGCGTCGACATTCTTGCCGAGATCGGTGTCGACCCCGCCACACAGCTCCCGACACCCGGCGGCGTACTCTGCAACGCACCCGGGGAGTGCCGATTCCAGATGCAGGCCGGTTGCGGTATCGATAGCCCTGTGGATGTCGACGTCGAGTGGCTCGCCATCGAGGCGCTGGATCGGCAAGCTGCATCGGATACCAACACGGGAATCGCCGTCCCGCTCCAGACCAACACCCTTCAAGTGCGACTGAGCGGACTGCCGCCTGGCGGCCATCTCTTTAGAGTCTCCGGTCAACCATTACCGCGCACTCCGCTCAATCGGAGCTGCTACCGCGACGATCTGGCCGATATCGGAAAGGCATCCGCCTTCGCCATCACGGTCGATTCCCCCGCGGATCAAGAGATCGTGCTGACAGCGCCCGTCAAGGTCTCCGGGAGCGTCTGCGCGGGCAAGGAGATCAGCTCCCTTGCCGTCAACGGACTGTCATTGGATGTCGGGATTCCCGACCGCCAGATCTGCGCCGGGGACGACCAAACCACTCCTCGGGAATGTCTGGTCAAATTCGACGCGTCGCTTCCCGAACATTCCTTCGCGGATGCGACCGCGGGCACGGCGCCGCTCGGTAGCTTCCTGCGGGGATCCAACCGGGTGATCGTCGATGCCGCCACAAGCGACGGCTTGCGCACCTTCAACACCGATGTCGTCTTCGCCCTCGGTGCCGTCCAAAGGCCGCTCGATGCCGAGTTCTCGCAGATCCTTGCCGGTTCCGAGAGCACGCGCCAGTCGTTGTTGCGCCCCGACGAAGAGCTCGATTCAAGTGTGCTCGATCGCCTGCGCGACGAGATGCCGGCACGCATCCAACGCTTTATCGACGATGACCTGAGTCCGCAGCTGCGCGACCTCTTGTGGAACCTAGACGGCCGCCTCCGCGGGGAGATCGCCGAAGCCATGAGCGCCGCGTCGGTCGACGGCGCCTTCCTGATCGGCTTGGAAAAGGCGGCCGCTCAAAGCTTCTTCAACGCGACCTGTATAAAGGCCGTCGACACCTTCACGGACGATCTTAAAGCCAACCTAAGCGGCAAGACCTTCGGTACCTTCGATATCAAGCCGGACTGCTCATGCAATTTGACTAACATTCCACTGGTGCTCAGAGAGCTCGACTTTACGACCTGGGCGTCGGAGCACCCCAGCGGCGATCCTCCAACCTGCCAGGTCGATCTCGTCGAGGGCGCACTCGGACTCACGGTTCGCCTTCCGACGGTGCACCTCAGGGTCGGCGCCAGCGATTCTTGCACGATCCGAGATCCCATCTTCGACACGTGCATTGCACGCACCAAGGTCGATGTCGAAGCGGCGGTCGACATCGCGGACATCCGCTTCGACGTCACCATCTCGGAACAGCAGATCGAGACGAAAACGCCGGACAAGGACGCGTTCACCTTTTCCTTCGATATCCGTGATTCCGATGGCACACCGCTCTATGTGCAAGCCGGGACCTGCGCGAACCCCGGCGGATTGGAGTGCTTGAGAGACAGCGCCTGTTGGCCGTTGACGAGCGGCGGCGCCTCGGGCACATGCGCGAAAGGGCCGGCTGAAGGTGCCGCTTGTACGACGGATTTGAACTGCCCATTGGACCCATCGGGGCGGGGGAACAAATGTACCGGCGGCGAAAATCAAGGCAAGTCCTGCAAAACGAGCGCCGACTGCCCCGGTGGCGCCTGTTATGCCAAATGTGTCGGAACCTGCAACGACGTTGTCATTAACCGCGGGTTTGATCCCTTGACCCGAGGCTCGTTCCCCATCCAGTGTTGGGGTGGGGCACTCTGTTTTGTTTTTGATACGCTCGGCCGCGCCGTCGGCGGTGCCTTAGCGTTCGTGTTCACCGGATTTGACTTCGCTGTTGGTGAGTTCATCTTCCAGCAGTTCGGAGTGGGCGAATTCGAGTTCGAGCAGTCATTCTTGGATGACCTGCAACTCGGCGAGCCCGACGCAATGGGCCTCAACGATGCAGGCGTCAATCCTGATGCCTTTGCACAGGACTCAGAGAGCTCGCTCTTCACGCCAGGCCCGATCAAGGCCGACATCACCGAGGACGCACTGCTCATCTCGGTTGGCGCGGAATTCGAGAGCACCTGCGAAGAAGCCGCCGTCGACGCATCTCCGGGTGCCGCCCTGACGCCCGCACGGTTGCCGACTCAAGCCGAGGTCGCTGCAGTCGGTGCGGATATCAGCGTGCTGATCGCCGATGATGTCTTTAATCAGATCTTCGCCAGCATGACACAGTGCGGAGATCTTCAGTCATTCTGCACCAGCGCGGGCGAGGACCTGGACACGGTCGGCGATCTACTCCCCGAGGATTGCTCGACACTGCCCCTACCCGGCCTGCGCGGTCAGTGCAGTGCGATTCGTGGAGCCGATTGCACGACCCTGATCGGCTCCATCGAGCGCGGGGTCTGCCATGGGTTCAAAGGCGAGGATTGTTTGACCTTGCCTGTCAGCGACCTTAACCTCGTTGAACGTCAGCGGGTCAAGAGCAACTGCCAACAAACCGTCGCAAAAGACATCAGTCAGGACGACAGCATCCTGCTCTGCGGCCGAGTCGATATGCCTCCGGAAATCGGCATCAAAGACGAGGACGCCAACGACAAATTCGTCGGGGTCGATCTCGCGTTGAAGCAGGTCAACGTGGTTTTCGTGCTGGACCGCTCGCAGGACAACTACACGGATGATCTCGACGATTTGAAGGGCTGTTTCTCGGCTCAGGGGAACGCTGCACCTGATTGCCAACTCTTCGCAGCCTGCCTGGATCTTGCCTTCAGCACCGAGATGGGCATCGACAATAGTCTTTGTGCAGCGAACGAGCTTGGCTTCGTGCCGAAGGTCAAGGGCATCATTCCGTCCAACACCGGCTTCGGTGCCATGTGCAACGTTTCCGGGACCTCCGACGACCAAAACATCCTGGAACGCGCCTTCGAGAGCGTCGTTATCGAAAAAGTTGCTGAGAACGCCGAAAAGTTCACACCTCCGATGTGCATCGAAGGCATGAGTCTCGAAGGCGTAATAAACATCGACTTCGACGAGGCAAAGCTGTTCGGTATCACGACCGACGGTCTCACACCGGGTTATGCGGATTACCTAGGTATCACCGTGCGTCTGAAACCCGAACCTTAGCGCGAGACCCTTCAGGTCCCGGCATCGCCGGGACTTTTCACCGTGACTAGGTGCTGTATTCCCGGTTCACCCACGAGGAAGTCATCATCGTGCGCGTGGTGCACGGTGCACGCGATGTTCGGGCGCTAAGCTTCGGGGAAGGCACTCACCTCCGTGCTCAATTGTCCGAAGCCAGTTTCGTAAAATGTCTCCGATATCCGCCTGTAGACTTCTTGAGTGAGTATCCAAAATTTTTCGTCTAAGCGATAAGTAATGCATAAGCTATCGTGGTTCGTCCCCGATTCTTCCCGAAAACCGTGGTCTGTCCCTGGTATTCCTGCGGGCGTTCCCACCCGGGCTGAATCCATCCGACCTCGTCGATACCTGTCCTCCTTCGCTTGAGCACCCTCGCAACGACAAGGTCTTGCGCAGCTTGCGCTGCATCCCCCGGATGGTTGACCTGCGAGGATTCTCGTAATCCCGTAGTCATCGCATGGTCGTTTTACCCGAGGGCACCGACCGATCCGGAGCCATTCGGCTCCATCCCGACCGGTGCCGCCACCGGATGCACCGGATCCTCCGTCGTCGAGGGACATCCCGTTGAAAATACTTCCCAAGCACTCGCTCAAGGCGTGGGTCGAACGCCGGCGTGCCACCCACCGCGTCGTGGCGCCCCGAGAGACCTACGGTCAGTACATCTTCGAGGAGATCGAGAACGCGGACGATCTGGTTCTCGACTACCACAGCAGCGTCCTCCCGCCGAAAAAGTACCTCCTGCCGCCGCGCGAGGACCTCTTCGCCTTCAACGCGAAGACGATGGAGATGTCCCCGCTCATCGAAGAGATCCAGCCCACGGTGATCATGGCCCTGCACACCTGCGACCTGCACGCCATCACGCTGCTGGACAAGATCCAGGCCACCGGCCACACCGACCAGCATTATCAAGCACGTCGGCGCAAGACGACCCTGGTCAGCATCGAATGCCTGAAACCTTGCATGGACCACGCCTTCTGCAAGAGCATGGGCACGCTGGCCGTGCCGGAGGGCTTCGACGTTCACCTCACCGATCTGGGCGACCGGTATGCGGTCGAGATCGGCTCCGAGCAGGGCGAGCAGTTGATCGAGGGCTTGAGTCTGTTCTGGGAGCCCGTCGAGGCCGACTACGACCGCGCGAACCAGGTGATGGCCGGGAAGTGGCCGAACTTCGACTATCGCCTGGACTGCGACGTAACGGATCTTCCGGATCTGCTTGCGGCCAGTCAGGACAGTGCGCTTTGGGACGAGGTCGGCGACACCTGTCTCGCCTGCGGTCAATGTACGAAGGTCTGTCCGACCTGTTACTGCTTCGATGTGTTGGACGAGATCGATCTGAAGCTCGAGCACGGCAAACGCGTCCGTGTCTGGGATTCCTGCTTGATCGAGAAATTCGCCGTGGTCGCGGGTGGACACAACTTCCGCAGCTCCCAAGCGCGGCGGCTGCGCCATCGCTTCCTGCGCAAAGGCAAATATCAATACGAGTCCTACGGTCTGCTCGGATGCGTCGGCTGCGGACGCTGCGCACTCTCCTGTCCGGCCCACATTACGCCGATCGGCCTGCTCAACACCTTGGCCCAGCGGCGTCGGCCCGCCACCGAGGAGGCATCGTCGCGGTCATGACCACTCTCCTGCGCGAAACGCTCACCAATTCCTCCATCTACATGCCGACCCCGGCGCGCATCGTCGAGGTCGAGCAATTCACCGAGGTGGAGAAGTGGTTCCATCTCGAGCTGCCGAGCGGCTTCACCATCGACCACAAGCCGGGGCAGTTCGTCGAGGTCTCGATCCTGGGGATCGGCGAGGCGCCCATCAGCATCTGCTCCTCGCCCGCGCGCAGCAACGGCTCCTTCGAGCTGTGCGTGCGTCGGGTCGGGAAGCTGACCGATGCGCTGCATCGCCTGGACGTCGGCAGCATGATCGCGGTCCGCGGACCCTTCGGGCATGGCTTCCCGATCGACCGCTTCCACGGCAAGGACATCATCTTCATCGCCGGCGGGCTCGGGCTCGCGCCCCTGCGCTCGCTCATCACCGACGTGCTGGACGAGCGCGGCAAGTACGGGCGCGTCGCCCTGCTCTACGGGGCGCGCACGCCGAACGACTTTCTGTTTCCGGCCGACCTCGCGGCTTGGGCGAACCGCGAGGATGTCGAGTATCAAACCATGCAAATGGAAGGAGCGACGCCGGCATGAGCACTCTGAAGGTCGATGTGCATCATGTCACGCGCGTCGAAGGTCACGGCAACATCGTCGTGGATGTCGAGAACGGCGAGCTGACCCAATGCGATCTGCAGATCGTCAAAACGCCGCGCTTCTTCGAGGCGATGCTGCGCGGTCGCGCCTACGACGAGGCATCGCACATCACCTCGCGCATCTGCGGGATCTGCGCGGTCGGGCACGCGACCGCCTCCCTGCGCGCGACCGAGCAGGCACTCGGGGTCATCCCCAGCCTGCAGACCACCCTGCTGCGCAAGCTGAACTTTCACGGCGAGATCCTCGACAGCCACGTCCTGCATATCTACATGCTGGTGGCACCCGACTATCTCGGCCTCGGCAGCGTGATCCCGCTGGCCAAGAGCGCGCCGGATATCGTCCTGCGCGCATTGCGCATGAAGCAGCTTGCCGGGGATCTCTGCGCGACCCTCTGCGGGCGCCATACCCAACCCATCTCCATGACGGTCGGCGGCTTCACGCAGTTCCCCAAGCCCGCGGATCTACGCGCCCTGCGCGAGCGCTTGGTCGCCTCGCGTGCGGACTGCGACGCGACCATCCAGCTCCTGCATGGCCTGGAGTTCCCGGCATTCGAGCGCGACACCGAATACGTCGCCATGCATCGGGACGACGAGTACTGCTTCATCGACGGGTCCATCGCCAGCAGCGATGGCGGGATCCGGCCGCTCGCCGATTATCGCGAGGTGACCAACGAGTCCATCGTCGCGCATTCATCCGCCAAGCACACCCGCCATCGGCGCGAGTCCTACATGCTGAACCGCGTCTTGCCGAGGGTCCAGGGAATTCCCAGCCTCTCGACCTGCTCGTGACACCGCTCCTGCGGTGTCACGCAGCTCCCGGCGCTCCGCGCCAAGCGCCGGCTTGGTCGCAATGATGACCAAAACCCCTATGACCACGCTGGTCTTGGCGTTAGGCAATCCCTTGCGCGGAGACGACGGGGTCGGCGCGGCCGTCTTGAACGCCCTGCCCGCCTTGCCCCCGGGCGTGACGGGGCTGGATGGCGGCACACCCGGGCTGGGTTTGGTCCTGAGCCTGCAAGGGTACGATCGCGCCATCATCGTCGATGCGGCCGAGATGGGAGAGATGCCCGGAACTTGGCGATGCTTCACCCCGGACTGCCTGCGAACCCCGGACTTGGACCTGCGCGGAACCCTGCACGATGCCGGTCTGGCCGAGGCCCTGTTGCTGGGCGAGGTGCTCGGGATACTCCCGTCCGAGATCATCGTCTTCGGGATCCAGCCGGGCGAGGTCGGTTGGTCGCCCGGCTTGACACCCGCCGTTGCCGCGGCGATTCCCGGCCTCTGCGAGGCCATCATGAGCCTCTTGGGGATCGAGCCGCGTCGCGAATGATCGATACCGAGCGCAAACCCGGGACAGACCACGGTTTCCTGCTATCCCCAGTGATGATGCGCCCGCAGGACAACGACCGATCGATAGGACATGCCGAACGGCCTTCGAGGTGCGACCAACAATGCCTTCATCTTGGGCAATGAACAGTTTCAAAAACAGATCGCGACGATGGTCGGGCGCACTTGGGCCGAGACTTCCGGTGGATCGCGGAAAGATCTGGCCGACACGGATCCGCTCGATCCGCCGATAGAGTCAAAAACCGTGGTCTGTCCCTGGTATTGCCCCCACGCTCCGGGTTCGTGCGGATCGGGCAGGTCGGCACATCTCCGGCCTTCGACCGCTCGGGTGCGACCTGCGAGCTTGACCCGATACCGGGGCGCTAGCCCGATGGACAGCGAGATTTCAGAAGCAAGGTGGAGTGGGCTTGGCGGGGACAGTGTTATAGACCGGCAAGAATAGTGGAATATGCTAATATTATTTTATGTTCATGCCCATTGAGGAGGTTTCGGTGATGTCTATGCGATACGGCCTGTCTGTTTCCTTCGTCTGTCTGTTCCTACTGCTGGCCGGCTGCTCCATGGGCTCGATGTTCATACATGAGCAGCGCAGCCCGTACGACTTCGATACCACGGTGGCGAGCGTTGTGCAGAACGCGCAAGCGCGAGGTTGGATCGTTCCCCAAACATTCGACTTTCAGAAATCTCTGGTGGCCCATCATCAGCAGGACCCCGGACGGATGACGGTCATCAAGCTCTGCTCGCCCGAGCTGGCGTCACGGATGTTTGCCGATGACGACTCGAAGTTCGTATCGGTGATGGCGCCCTGCTCGATTTCGGTGTACGAGAAGTCCGATGGTCAGACCTATCTCGCGGCCATGGATATGGCCCTGATGTCGAAACTCATCGGCGGCAGCGTCGGGCCGGTGCTTGCGGACATCGCGGCTGAAGACGCTGCGATCATCGGTTTCGCCTCGGTCGATCGATGAGACGCTCCTGGATGCGCGGCCACCGGGGGATGTTCTCCGTACCGCGCATCGAAATCACGCTGGTGTCGAGTGCAAATGAAGGGTGTGGTTCGGGCCAGTCCGTCGCCTCGTCGTGGGTCGTTTGAGATGCTGCGGCATCTGCTGGAGCCGGTGCGGTTTCCGACTACGCTGTTTGCAAGGTCCGTCGACCACACCGGGCCGTGAGTCCTTATCGAGCCTGCTCCAGCGTGTCGGTCCAAGCGGCGGGTGTCGCCTCCATCTCCGCCATCCGCGCCGTCAGGATGTCGAGCAGCCGAGGATGGCCGCCGACCAGCGCGGACGGGTGGACGCGAAAGCCCGGATGGTCGCGTTCGACCGTCGCACAGATCTCGGCGATATCGCCGCCCGGGCCGGCATGTCGTCCGGGCGAGAGAAACAACATGGAGAGGATGACCGGGGTCGTGACGTCATCCGCCGCGAGCGTGCGCAGCCGATCCTCCAAAAGTTCTCCGTTGAAGTCGTATTCCGCGCCGGAGCGTCTTTCCATCACCGCCTCGCCGAGCTCGACCTGAGGACCGGAGTCGTCGGCGAGCCGTTGCGTCAACTGCCGCGCAAGCCAACGCCGCACCTCGGTGACTTCGGGTACGGGCGAGCCGTGGTCGACCAATAGGATTCGGCGCGGCGCGATGACCTGAGCCGAGGCGATCTCATGAATCCGCTCCAGAAGGATCTCGATCAGCGTGGGCTCGCCCTCCGGCAGTGGGCAGAGTGCTCGCGCAATCCGGACCTCGAACGAACCTAAATCCTCTTGTAGGGCTTCGAGGCGCTCCGGTACATAGTCGCTGATGGCCCGGCTCGGGCCGAAGAAGAGCGGGAGGATCAAAAAACGCCGGGTGTCCTCCTTCAGGCGACGACGCAGAAAAGACTCGAAGGTGTCGGCGGGCTGTCCGTGGAGTGCGCTCGGCGGGATTCGGTCCGAGTGCAGCAGGGAGACGGGGTGGACGGTCTCGCCGAGACGCTCGGCGAGACCGCTTGCGATCCGTCTCAGGCTCAGCGTGGCATCGGCCCTCTTGGAGCCGTTGTCGATCAGCAGAATGTCGCGCACGTTATCCTCGTGTCCGATGGGATCCAGGTCCCGGTAGGCCAGAGGTGGGGTGGGTAGCCCTTCGACGCAAATGCGCGGGTGCGCGCAGCATCGGCGCCGACGACCGCAGCCGTGCCGCCAAGGATGCCGAGATCTGCGCTGCGCCGTTACGGAGCGACGCGCGAGAATTGATAAGGGCCGAGCGAGCCCGAGCCCGGGGTTAGGCGATCTCGGCAAACTTCCATACCCGTAGGTTGTGCTGACGATAGGAAGCACAACTTGCGCCGACGGTTGGTTGTGCCTCGCACGGCTCGGCACAACCTACGCCCTTGGCATGAAGGTTTCCGGAAATCTCCTTAGAGAGCGCGCGTCGGTTCCTTATGAAGGCGATTCTGAATGGTCACGCGTGCGAGTGTCAGATCGGCAAGGTTTTTGGCCTGCATCTTCTTCATGAGGCTCGCGCGGTGAAACTCCGCGGTACGCACGCTGATGCCGAGTGCGTCGCCGATCATCCGATTCGTTTGTCCCGCGGTGAGTGCGTGAAATACCTGCTGCTCGCGGGGTGTCAAGGCGCGATAGCGCCGCAGCGTCGCATCCACGTCGGCGTCCGGTCCGAGCGCAGCGCCTGCGTTGTGCAGGGTGTTCTGTACCAGCTCCAGGAACGCCTGAGCGTTCAACGGCTTGGTGATGAAGTCCACGGCGCCGAGCTTCATGGCACGCACCGCCATCGGGATATCCCCGTAGCCGGTGATCACGATCGTCGGGATCTCGATCCCCGCATCGCGCAGCCGTTCCAGCAATGTCATTCCGCTGAAGCCGGGCATACGCACGTCTGCGAGCAGACAGGCGGGTGCGAAGCGTGCGGCGCGTCTCCCTTGACCCCTCCATCATGGAGCTCGGAATCGCCGTGCGGGCTCGGGTCGTCGATCGCCGGGTTCGCGGTGCTGCGAAGCGTCTCGCGCAAGCGCTCCATGATGGTCCCTGCAAGCCTGATCTGTTGGTCGACGCCGCTCAGCGCGTCGCGTAGGCGAGCCGTATCGGCGCCGGATGCTGCGGCGAGGGCTCGCGCCGCCAAGGCATAGCACCCGGCGGAGCTCAGCGGCTGGGCCAGGTCGTGGATGAGGGGCGCGGCCCGCGCCTCGATCGTAGCGGGATCCGGGTGCGGAGGATGCGCTTGCCGGTCGTGATTGCGCAGATCACGCAAAACCGCATCGAGTGCGTCGAAGGAGATCGGTTTGACCAAGTGCCGATCGAAGCCGGCATCGAGCGAGCGTTGCCGATCCGCCTGCTCGCCCAATCCCGTCATCGCGATCAACGCGATTTGGCGATACTCGGGGCGGGCACGGATCCGGCGGGCCAACTCCAGGCCGTTCATGCCGGGCATGCCGATGTCGAGGATCACTGCGTCCGGTGGGTGCTGCTCCAAGGCCGCCAAAGCCGAGGGTCCGTCGTAGCTGACCTGAATCTCAGCGCCTTTGAGCTCAAGCAGCATCGCCAGACTCTTCGCGGCGTCCCGGTTGTCGTCGACGACAAGGATGCGGGAGGTCTCTGCCGCAGCTGCAGCGGTGTTGGCGACGCGATGCTCGGCCGGCGGAGCCGCGCCTTCTCGAGCGCGCAAGGGCAGAAACACCATCAACTCGCTACCCCGACCCGGCCCGGCACTGAATGCCTCGACGTGACCGCCGTGCAGCTCGACGAGCTTCTGCACCAGCGACAGACCGATCCCCAGGCCGCTCGGGCCAATCGAGGGCGTCAGGTGGCCCCGGGCGAACATGTCGAAGACGCGGGGCAGAAGCTCGGCGGGGATGCCGACCCCGTTATCCTGTACCGAGATCAAGACACCGCCGTCGACCGCCCTCGCCTCGACGCGGATCTCCTGCCCGGCTTCCGAGTATTTCGCGGCGTTGTTCAGGAGGTTGCCGAAGATCTGCGACAGGCGGGTCGGATCGCCCTCCAGCCAGAGCGCCTCTGCCGGAAGGTTGATGACGAGACATTGGCCGGCCGCGTCGATCAGCGGCCTGACGGTCTCGACGGCGCTGTCGATCACGCTTGCCAGTGCGATCGGCTCCCTGCGCAGCTCGATCTTGCCGTGCGTGATGCGCGACACCTCCAGGAGGTCGTCGACCAGCCGCACCAGGTGGGCGAGCTGACGGTCCATCAGCTCCCGAGCTTCGAGGGCCGCCGGTGCGGCGACATCCTTCAAGCGCAGGATCTCGAGGGCGTTGCTGATGGGTGCAAGCGGGTTGCGCAGCTCATGGGCCAGCACGGCGAGAAAGGCGTCCTTGCGACGGTCGCTCTCGCGCAGTTCATGGGCGGCCTGTGCCGCCTGCTCGCGCGCGGTCAAGGCTTGTGCCATCAGGTCGAGTGCCTCGGCGCGCGACGCGCTGAGGGCCTGCTGCTGCTCCTCGAGCTGGGCGACGAGCGCCCGATCGGCCTCCAGGCGGCTGAGATCGGTGCCGACCAGGCAGATGATCGCACCCGCCGGGCGGTCAAGCCGGCTCGCCCAGAGATGCATGGGTACGGCCGCACCGTCCGCGGCAAGGAAGACCACGCGATCATCGGCGATGCCCTGCCTGGATGCCTCCAAGAGGTTTCGCAAGCGCTCGCTGTCGTGCGGGGCGGCAAGCTCCAGGATCGGGTGGCCCAAGAGCTGGCTGCGTCCCCGGTTCAGCAGGGCGCTCGCCCGGTCGTTGGCGTAGAGCAGGAGTCCATCCGGCGAGATCGCCAGGCCCGCCTCGTTCATGGTCTCGACCATGAGTCGGTGGAGGTTCTCGGTCTCCATGAGCGAGAACACGCGGTCGCCCTGACTGCCGCTGACGATGACGGCATCGACTTCGCCCTCGCGAATGGCACGCAAGGCGTCTTCCGCCTCTTCGAGGCGGGCTCGCAGCTCGAGGTTCTCCTCCGTGAGCCGGTCGATGACGACGTTCGGGGTCCGCTCGCAACCCTCGCTCCGATGGGGCGGCATTCGATCAGTCCAGGGGGCCGGGGTTTCAGCCAGCCTCGTCCTTGGGCCGCAGGTCAAGGCCCACCAGGACGCGATGCTCGTCGGCCATATCGCCGATCAGGCGGCGCAGCGGCAGCGGAAGCTTCTTGATGAGGGTCGGGGCGGCCACAATCTGCTCGCTCCTGGCCAAGGTCGGGTGCTCGTAGATATCGATCACCTCCAGATCGTAGCGGCCTTGCAGATGCCTCTCGCAGACATCTTTGACCGAGCGGATCGCCGCGACCGAACGTGGCGTCAGGCTCGCGACATAGAGGGTCAGGACGTGACCGCCGCCTGCCTTTGTCCGAGCTGCGGGGTCGACAGGGGTCAACTCCGGTTGGATGGAAACCGCGTCCGCTGAATCGAGCCCGCAGGCCGGGTGACGTGTGGCGGTCATGGCGATCCTCTGCTCAACGGGTTGAGGGGTCTTGTTCATCACTCCGGCCACTTCGGCAGTGATCCGGTCGCCGACCGCGAACGCTCGGGCATGTGGCCCGAGTCTCGCGTCCGATCGGGGGGGCCCAAGAGGCCTGAACGAAAGGATGACCAAGGCCGTACGCGCACCACAGGCCGGGATATCGATCAAGGCCGGCTCGCTCTCAACCAGGCGTGATGCCGAGATGGCATGGTTGAAGCCTTCATGCAGATCCACGGGTACGCGGCAAGTCGAGCGGGCGAACACAAAAAGTCGTCCCTGCGGTTCTGGGACCGACTTCACACTTCCGTGATCGGTCGGGGTTCGGGCCTACTTGTCGACCGGCCCTGCATTACACTTCCCGGTATGCGGCTGCGGCGAGGCGAGCGCGGACGGGTCTCTCCGGGGGTGCGCTGCACGGCCGTCCCGAGCCTTATTTCATCGCAGGGAGGATCGATTCGTTGGGACCGTCCGCGATCTCTGATCAACAGGGCGAAAAAGGCCGTAGCCGACGCTGGTTGCCCGCGTCGACCGTGGCTGGCGGCGTTGCGGTGGTCGTCTATCTCGCCATCCTGCTCGTCACCACCTGGGTTGCGCAGGACCGCCTGAGTCATTCCACCGCGGCTCGGCAAGCCCTGGATGCGCAGCTTCACGCCAACGCGTTGAGCTATTTCTACGCCGAGCGTCTCGGCGATCTGGCGAACCTGCGTCGTGATCAGGCGGTTGTGTCCTTCTTTGTGAATCGCGACCTCGGCATGTCGATGAAGTACGGCTTAGAAGCCAGTCTGGTCTCGATCCGAGGAGTCCTGATCGAGCGTGTCGGCGAGAAACGTGTTGATTCAGGGCCGTTCTTTGATCGAATTGCCCTGTTCGATGCCGACGGGACAATCCTGGTCGATACGGCTGCCGATCCGCCGGCGGCTGAACGTTGGACGCCTCTGGAGCCTGGTGTCCCGACCCATGTTCGGCTGGTCGTGGACGCGCCTCGGCACCCGGATGCCATCCTGGTGGAGGCGCCGATCGTGATGGCGGAACGCGGGCGCGGGACATTGGTCGCCTGGGTCAACGAGCGGACCGCCTTGGCCGCGCTCGTCGGGCTCGATCCCGGGGGCAGCGGATTCGCTCGTCACCGACTGCTGCGTTCGGCGCAAGAGCTTGCAGCCCTGGAAGGTGCGGTCGGAGCACCGGTCGAGGTGTCCGGAACACCCTTCTTCTTGGTCGACCGCGAGCGGGCATCACTTGACGAGCGCCTCCTGACATCACGTTGGTTCTTGTTCGCTCTCGTCCTGTTGGCCGTCGCACTCTTGGTCGGCGGTTGGATGCTCCTCGCGGCGCAGCGGCAGAACCTGGTGTTGCAGACGCGGATGGACGTCGCGCGCGTCCAGCGGCGCAAGCTCAGCGAGCACAACGAGCGCTTGCGCGAAGAGATCAAGAAGCGGAAGGACTACGAGCGTCGTTTAATCTACCAGGCCAGTTACGATGCCCTGACCGGTCTTCCGAATCGCGCCTTGGCCATGGATCGGCTCGAGCAGAGCCTGATGATTGCCGCACGCGAGGGGCATCGGGTGTTGGTCTTCTATCTGGATCTCGACCACTTCAAGCGGGTCAACGACAGTTTGGGTCACGCCGCCGGCGACAAGGTTCTGACGCAGGCGGCCGAACGGGTAGGCGCCCTCGTCTCGGCGGGTGATACCCTGGCGCGTCTGGCAGCCGACGAGTTCCTCGTCATCTATCCGGACCTTCGCGATCCCGTCGGTGCAGACGAGCGTGCGCAGGCGCTTCTCGGCCTTTTTGCTGCGCCCTTCTCGATCGAGGGTCGAGAGCTCTTCCTCACGGCGACCCTGGGTATCGCGATCAGTCCATCCGACGGGAACAACGCGGAGGATCTGCTCAAGAATGCGGACTTGGCGATGAAGGAGGCCAAGGACAGCGGGCGGGCCCGGTACAGTTTCTATGTCCAGGGGCTTGACGTCCAGATCCGCGAGCGGCTGTCGATGGCGAACCTCCTACGGCACGCCGCCGAGCGCGGGGAGCTCGCCCTCGTGTACCAGCCCTTGATCGATTTGCGTACCGGGCGCGTCGTTGCCGCGGAGGCGCTGCTACGCTGGAACAGCGATGAGCTCGGCGCCGTTGCCCCGGCTCTTCTCGTCCCGGTGGCCGAAGACGCGGGATTGATTCCCCAAATCGGCGGGTGGGTCCTCGAGCGTGCCTGCGCGGCCGCGGCGCGATGGCAGTCGATCGCGCCGTGCCGGGTTGCCGTGAACGTGTCGTCCTTGCAGCTCCAAGCGCCGGACGCCTTTTCGGCGCAAGTGGATCTGGCGCTGAGCCGCTCGGGTTTGCATGCGGGACTCCTGGAGCTGGAGATCACCGAAGGGGTGTTGCTGCGCGACCGCCCCACCATCGGTGCCTTACTGGCCGACCTGGATCGCCGCGGAATTCGCTTGTCGCTCGACGATTTCGGGACCGGCTACTCGGCCTTGAGCTATCTGCGGCGGTTTCCGTTCCATGTCCTCAAGATCGATCGGAGCTTCATCGCGGGCATACCCGACAACCAAGAGGATACGGAGCTGACACGTGCCATCATCGCGATGGCCCAAGCGCTTGACCTGAGTGTGCTTGCGGAGGGTGTGGAACAACCCGAGCAGCGCGATTTCCTCGTCGCGCAGGGCTGCGACCTCGCGCAGGGTTATCTGTTCAGCCGCCCGGTCGACGCCGATGCGCTCGGTGCAATGCTGGGTCGTTGACGGAGAGTTGATTCGGTCCTGAGCACCGGGGGCGGGCAGGTCCCCTCCGGCGCGTTAGTGGCCTCGTAGGAGGAATCGGTCGAAGAATGCGGTATCGATTGCGGCGGCGAGCTGTGCGAGCGGTATTGCGGGCGGGGGGAGGAGAGGATCCAGGGCGTTTCGAGTCTCGCAGGCCTGAACGGCATATCGGCGCACGCCCTTTTGCGCGAGCGCCGCGGCGAGCGTCTCGAGATCGCGTGCAGTCCAGTGCGGCATGACAGTGGTGCGGACCTCGAACGAAACACCGGACGCCTGGATCAGCGACAAGCTCTCCCAGGCCGCCTCGCCGGATCGCGCGCTGCCTGTAATGGCGGGATAGTCCTCGGGCAACGCCTTGATGTCCAGAGCCACCCAATCCAGCAAGGGTAAGAGCAGCGCCAAGCGTCTCGGCGCGGACCCCGCAGTGTGCAGACCGACCTTGAACCCGAGATCCCGAACCTCGGTCATGGCCGAGGCGAGCGCCGACTGGAGGGTCGGCTCCCCGCCGCTGAAGACAACCGCATCGAGCAGTCCGCGGCGACGCTCGAGGAATCTGCGGATCTCCGACCAGGCCATGACCGGCGTAGCGTTCGGGTCGATCAAGGGGCCGTTCTGGCAGTAGCGACAACGCCACGTGCAGCCTTGCAGGAAGATCACCGCGGCGAGCTCGCCCGGGTAGTCGATCGTCGTCAGCGGAACGAAGCCGCCGATCCGCAAGTACTCCACGTCCCCCGAGCTCGCCGGGTCCGCGGTGGTCTGACGATCGACGTCGTTTGGGCAGGGGGTTAGTCGAGACATGGGTGTGTTGGGTCGAACGGCTCGATTCGGCTTGAATGCCTAGGCGGCGGCACGGCGCTCTTGGCGGATCGCCGATCCGTTGGGCGTCTCGGTGAAGTAGCAGCGCTCGGCGTGCTCGGCGCGCTTGCCGGCATTGAAGGCCGAAACCGGGCGATGGTAGCCCATGACGCGGGTCCAGACCTCGCAACGGGTGCGTTCATCGGTCTTCAGCTCGATGGTTGGATTGGCCATGGTCTCGCTCCTGATGTCGTTTCGGATGACTGTGTGTTGGTCGTTGCTCTGGCGAGCGGTCGGGCGTTCGGTGTGTATGGATCGACCTAGGCCGCTGTCTCTGCGAATGCCGCGGTCTTGCGTGCGATCAGCTCGCGGTCGCAGACCGGACAGAATTCGTGCTCGCCCGCGATGTAGCCGTGTTTGGGGCAGATCGAGAACACCGGCGTCACCGTGATGTAGGGCTGACGGAAATTCTCCAGCGCTCGACGCACCAGCCGTTTGCAGGCGTCGGTCGTCGAGATCTGCTCGTTCATGTAGAGGTGCAGCACCGTCCCGCCCGTGTATTTGGTTTGCAGTGCCTCCTGCATGGCGAGCGCCTCGAAAGGGTCGTCCGTATAGCCCACCGGCAGTTGCGAGCTGTTGGTGTAATAGGGCGTTTCGGACGTGCCGGCTTGGAGGATGTCCGGAAAGCGCTTCTTGTCCTCGCGGGCGAAGCGGTAGGTCGTGCCTTCAGCCGGTGTGGCCTCCAGGTTGTACATGTTGCCGGTCGATTCCTGAAACTCGACCATCCGAGTGCGAACATGATCCAGGATCCGGCAGGCCATGGAGTGACCCCATGCCGTCGTGATGTCCTCGTCATCGTCGGTGAAGTTGCGGATCAGCTCGTTGATCCCGTTCACGCCGATGGTCGAGAAATGGTTGCGCAATGTGCCGAGATACCGCTTGGTGTAGGGGAAGAGTCCGGCATCCATGTGACGCTGGATGACCTTGCGTTTGATCTCGAGACTGTTGCGCGAGAGGTCCAGGAGCCTGTCGAGCCGGGCCAGCAGCCCGGCCTCGTCGCCCCGGTGGGTAAAGCCGAGCCGCGCACAGTTGATGGTCACGACGCCGAGCGAGCCGGTCTGCTCGGCCGAGCCGAAGAGCCCATTGCCGCGCTTCAGAAGCTCGCGCAGATCCAACTGGAGCCGGCAGCACATGGACCGCACCATGTTCGGTGTCAGCTCGGAGTTCAGGAAATTCTGGAAGTAGGGCAGGCCATACTTCGCCGTCATCTCGAACAGATGCTCCGCGTTCTCGCTGTCCCACGGGAAATCGGTGGTGATGTTGTAGGTCGGGATCGGGAAGGTGAAGATCCGCCCCTTGGCATCGCCCTCGGTCATCACCTCGATATAGGCCCGATTGATCAGGTCCATCTCGGCCTGGAGATCGCCGTAAGTGAAAGCCTGCTCCACACCGGCGATCACCGGCACCTGCTCGCGCAGATCCTCGGGGCAGACCCAGTCGAAGGTCAGATTGGTGAAAGGCGTGTTGCCGGTGACGAAGGTCTTGCCGCGACGGCGTGCGACAAAGGTGCCGTTCCGGGTGGTCGGGCACCAGACCAGGCCCTTGTAAGGCTTGCGCTCGATGAGCTGGATATAGGTGTCGCGGTTGCGGATGATGTTGAGGACATGCACGCCGGAGTCTTTGCGCGTATCGACCGTGCTGCCGTAGCCGGCCAATGCGCACAACTCCTGCAGGGCATCGAGATTCTCCCGGTCGTTGGTGTAGATCCGGACGCGTCCGCTCTCCTCGACGCTGCCGTCGCCCTTCACGTAGGTGTCCAGGAAGAGTCGGATCTGCCGGACCGACAGGGTGCGGATGAATCCGGGAACACACTTGCGCTCGAGATACCCGAGCACGAAGTCGCTCGCGTCCCGGTTCAGACGATAGCGGCAGACGGGGACATTGGCGTAGGTCCCGGTGTGCTCGTAGCGATGCCAGCTCAGATCGAGCTCATGCAACAGCCACTCGATCTCGGCGGCGTCTTCGGGATTTCCAGTCGACTGATAGAGGGCCACCCGGCGGCGACCGTCGCTGAAGTCGAAATTGCCCTCGGCGACCACCCAGGCCATCAGCATCACGAGCTTGTCGTCGACCTCAAGCGTCGACGTGGTCTCCCAGGCATTGGGAACGATCACCGGGGACTTCAGCTCCGCAACGGTTTCGATGTCTTCCAGCACCCAGCGGTCGTCGCTGTTGAAGACCTTGCGCAGGATCTTGTGCCGTGGCGTGACCCATTGCTCCTGCGTGCGGTTGCGCAGGACGTACATGTCGCCGTCGAAGTCGTAGGCGGTAATCGCCAGCGGCTCCAGGTATTCAAGCTGATTGGTGCGCCAGTCGATTGTGGCGATCTTCTCGCCCGGGGCAATTTGGTCGTGTCGCTTCCAGCCGTTCTCGGTCAGGCACTCGGTCTCTTCGTCGACACACTGACAACCCCAGCGCGACGGCACATTCAGGTTGTAGATCAGCTCCTGGATCGCCTGCTTGACGTGCGGGTAATCCAGCCCGTCGACGCGCACGAAGGGCGCCATGTAGGTGTCGAAGCTGGAAAACGCCTGTGCGCCGGCCCACTCGTTCTGCAGCGTGCCGAGAAAGTTGACGATCTGCCCGATCGCCGAGGACATGTGCTTGGGGGGCCCCGCCTCGACCTTGCCCGGAACCCCGTTCAGCCCCTCGTTGAGCAGGGTGCGCAGCGACCAGCCGGCGCAGTAGCCGGAGAGCATGTCCAGATCATGGATATGGATGTCGCCGTCGCGATGGGCCTGGCCGATCTCGGGCGGGTACACGTGGCTCAACCAGTAGTTGGCGATCATCTTGCCCGAGGTGTTGAGGATCAGGCCGCCGAGCGAGTAGCCCTGATTGGCATTGGCCGCGACGCGCCAATCCGAGCGGTCGAGATACTCGTTGATGGAGCCGCCGACATCGACCAGTGTGCGATGCTCGTCGCGCAGCTTCTTGTGCTGCTCGCGATAGACGATGTAGCTGCGGGCGGTTTCGAAATGGTTGGCGCTGATCAGCGTCTGCTCGACGACATCCTGGATGCCTTCGATGTCGGGCAGGCGGTCGGCCCCGTAGCGATGCGCCAGCACCTTGACCACCTGCGCGGTCAGCAGACTCGCCTCGGGCGCACCGAACTCGCCGCTCGCCTGCCCCGCACGTTGGATTGCCGACTCGATCTTGGCAGCATCGAAACGCACCTCGACACCGTCGCGCTTGCGCACCCGCAAGGGCAGGGTCGACAGGTTGCTGTGCTGGTGTCCCATGGAGGCGTCTCTTGTCCGTTGCCACTATATCTTGTGGTGTGGACTATAACGCCAACTAGATGCTGTGTTGGAGAGTTTGAGGGGAAGTTGACCGGCGTCAACCCGGATGCATTCTCCGATTGCGCTCCGGGTCCCTCGGGCGCGCGCGTGCAGAACGATCGGCGTGCTTGACACCCGGTCACCGAAGCCCGAGGATCCCGATCTGAACGGTCGGGTCGCTCGACGGCCGGGGGTTGTCGATTGTTTCTCCTCACCCCATCAACTAGCCTAATGCGCGATCGCGCCCCTCTTCGTTCTCATGCCCTCGATGCCCCGCAAGCTTTTCATACAGACCCACGGCTGCCAGATGAACGAGTACGACTCCGCCCGCATGGCGGACGTCCTGCACGCGTCTTCGGGTCTCGAGCTGACGGAGCGCGCGGAAGACGCCGATGTCCTGCTGCTCAACACCTGCTCGATCCGCGAGAAGGCGCAGGAGAAGGTCTTCTCGCAGCTCGGGCGTTGGCGGGCATTGAAGCTCCAGAACCCCGACCTGGTGATCGGTGTCGGCGGTTGCGTGGCGAGCCAGGAGGGCGAGGCCATCCGTGCGCGTGCGCCCTATGTCGATATCGTGTTCGGACCCCAGACGCTGCACCGGTTGCCCGAGATGCTCAAAAATCTCGGTGAGCGACACGCCCCCCAAGTGGATGTGTCCTTCCCCGAGATCGAGAAATTCGATTGCCTGCCGACACCCCGAGCCGAAGGACCGACCGCCTTCGTCTCCGTGATGGAGGGCTGCTCCAAATACTGTACCTACTGCGTCGTGCCCTACACGCGCGGCGAGGAGATCAGCCGGCCCTTCGACGACGTGATCGCGGAGGTTGCCGCCCTGGCCGAGCAGGGCGTGCGCGAGGTTACCCTGCTAGGGCAAAACGTCAATGCCTATCGCGGCGCTTTGACCGACGAGGCGGGCGAGGGTGACGTCGCGGATCTTGCACTGCTGATCCGTTATGTCGCCGCGATCGATGGGATCGACCGTATCCGCTTCACCACCAGCCACCCGGTGGAGTTTTCGGACAGCTTGATCGATGTCTATGCGGATGTGCCGGAGCTCGTCGGCTTTGTGCACCTGCCGGTGCAGTCAGGCTCGGATCGGATCCTCGCCGCCATGAAGCGCGGGCACACGGCGCTGGAGTATCGCTCCAAGATCCGCCGGCTCCGGCAGGCCCGACCGGGGATCGGCATCTCCACCGACGTCATCGTCGGCTTTCCCGGCGAGACCGAGAGCGACTTTGCGGCGACCATGGATCTGGTCGAGGAGATCGGTTTCGATCAGAGCTTCAGCTTCATCTACAGCCGACGCCCCGGTACGCCTGCGGCCGACTACCCGGACGAGGTGCCGCTTGCCGATAAAAAGGCTCGCCTGGAACGGCTTCAGGCGCGCATCAACGACAATGCCCGACATTACAGCCAGGCGATGGTCGGCACCCTTCAGCGCGTCTTGGTCGAGCGGCCGTCGCGCAAGGATCCGTTGCAGCTTGCCGGTCGGACCGAAAACAACCGCGTGGTCAACTTCACAGGTGCGCCTGCGCTGATCGGCGATTTCGTCGATATCGAGATCACCGAGGCGCTCCCCAACTCGCTGCGCGGTCGTCTTGTCACCACCGCAGCGGTTCGGACGGCGATGAGCGGAATCGACGCTTGACTAATACCACTGCCGTGTCCACCCAACCGCACACACTGGACTTGGAGCTCGAGCCTGCCGACAACGTGCGGCTCGCCAATCTCTGCGGCCAGCTCGATCAGCACCTGCGTCAGTTGGAGCGCCGACTCGGCATCGAGATCAGCAATCGCGGCGTCAACTTCCGTCTGATCGGCGATCCCGAAGGGGTGCGCCTCGGCGAGCAGCTGCTCCGGGATCTCTATGTCGAGACCGCCGCCGAGATCCTCACGCCCGAGACGATTCATCTCTGGCTCCAGGAATCCGGGGCCGACGCGCTCTTGGAGTCGGCCGAGGATCGTCTGCCGGATGTCGTCATCAAGACCAAGCGCGGTCTGATAAGGGCGCGCGGACCCAACCAGCAGAGCTATCTCCACGCGATTCTCAAGCACGACATCAACTTCGGTGTTGGCCCTGCCGGCACCGGCAAGACCTATCTTGCAGTGGCCTGCGCCGTCGAGGCGCTCGAATCCGACAGCGTGCGCCGGCTCTTGCTGGTGCGACCGGCGGTTGAGGCGGGCGAGCGCCTGGGATTCCTGCCCGGCGATCTGGCCCAAAAGATCGATCCCTATCTGCGTCCGCTCTACGATGCACTCTTCGAGATGCTCGGCTTCGAGAAGGTCACCAAGCTGCTTGAGCGCAACGTCATCGAGGTCGCCCCGCTGGCCTACATGCGCGGGCGTACGCTCAACGACTCCTTCATCATCCTCGACGAGGCCCAAAACACGACGCCCGAGCAGATGAAGATGTTTCTGACGCGCATCGGCTTCGGCTCCACCGCGGTGATCACGGGCGACGTGACCCAGGTCGATCTGCCGCGCGGGCAGCCCTCGGGTCTGCGTCAGGCGGTCGAGATCCTGAAGGACGTCGAGGGCATCAGCTTTACCTTTTTCAATGCACGCGACGTGGTGCGCCATGCACTGGTTCAGCGCATCGTCACTGCCTACGACGCCTTCGAGCAGCCGGTTCCCTTGAGGGGACGAGCGCCGAAGGCATGATCGGCGATCGGCCCGTAACGCTGGATCTGGATCTCCAAATCGCCTGCGAGGCGACGGATCTCCCGGCCCCGGCCGATTTCGAGCGCTGGGCGTCCGCCGCCTTGGCCGGTCGGCGACAGCGTGCGGTACTGACGATCCGTTTGGTGGGCGCCGAGGAGGGCGCGGCCCTGAACGCAACCTATCGCGGGCGTGAAGGGCCGACCAATGTCCTTTCCTTTCCGTTCGACCTGCCGCCCGAGCTGGGGACCGGCCTGGATCCGCAGGATCCGATCGTCGACCTGCTTGGCGATCTCGTGATTTGCGCCGATGTGGTGCAGCGCGAAGCGCACGAACAGTGCAAGACCGCGCCGGCCCACTGGGCCCACATGGTGGTGCATGGCGTCCTGCATCTGCTTGATTACGATCACCTTACAGAGAACGATGCCGAAGAGATGGAAACCTTGGAATCAGGTATCCTCGGCGCCTTGGGATTTCCTTCACCTTACGAGGATCAAACAGCACACGATGACCACGACGACCAGCGATCGATCTAGCGAGGGCTCGCGTTCACGCAACTGGTTCGAACGGATTGGCCAGATGCTCGGGGGCGAGCCACAAGACAGGGAGCAGCTCTTGGAGGTGCTCAAAGATGCGAAGGAGCGCGAGCTCCTCGATACCGACGCCTTAAGCATGATCGAAGGCGTGTTGCAGGTCTCCGATCTGCGCGTGCGCGACATCATGATTCCACGCGCCGAGATGGTCTCTCTCAAGCGCGACGACCCGCTGGAAAAGATCCTTGAGATCGCCGTCAAGTCGGCGCATTCCCGTTTCCCCGTTACGGGCGACGACAAAGGAGAGGTCGTCGGCATCCTCCTCGCCAAGGACCTGCTGTCCTTCTGCCGAGAACACGTCGGACGCGCCTTCAACATCCGCGATCTGTTGCGTTCCGCGGTCTTCGTGCCCGAGAGCAAGCGCCTCAATGTTCTGCTCAAGGAGTTTCGTTCCAGCCGCAATCACATGGCGATCGTGATCGACGAGTACGGCAGCGCCGGCGGACTCGTGACCATCGAGGACGTGCTTGAGCAAATCGTCGGGGAGATCGACGACGAGCACGACTACGACGAAGGCCCCGGGATCTTCCGACGCGGCAAAAACGAGTTCAGTGCCAAGGCGCGCACGACCATCGAAGACTTCAACGCGTATTTCGGCAGCGACTTCTCGGACGAGGAGTTCGACACCATCGGGGGTCTGGTTGTCAACGCACTGGGCCATCTGCCCAAGAAAGGCGAGTCGGTCGAGCTCGGCCGGTTCCGCTTCACCGTAATGCGTGCGGACAGCCGGCGTGTTCACCTTATGAGTATCGAGGCGTTGGATTTCGCCGAAGACGCGCCTGATGTCTCGGAGGACGCCGCGCGACTATCCTCAAGCTGACGGCTGACGGCTGACGGCTGACGGCTGACGGCTGACGGCTGACGGCAGGAGGCAGGAGGCAGGAGGCAGGAGGCACGAGTGGCCAGGCAGGAACCAATGATGCCGAATCCCCCACGTCTGCGCAGATTTGTGCTGTCGGTGCTCGCGCTGCTGTGGTCGGCTGCACCCTCCGCCGAGCGCCTGGATGCCGTTCTGACCGCCGAGCAACCTTGCCCTGCGACGGTCTCGACCAAGCGCCCCGACAACCTGGGTCCAATCCATCTCGTCCCCGGCCAAGACTATGTGGTCGTCGGGACCAATCGAGCGGATCCGAGCCACTATCGACTCAGGTTCGAGAACGCGAACCCGAAGGAGCGCTGGGTCGAGATCCGATGCGGTCGTCTTGCCGACACCCCTGCGACCACTGCGGGCGAGGGCGCGCGCCAGTCGTCCGCCCCGCCGCCCCCGGCGTCATCGCGTGCGGGCTCGATGGAGCTCCAGCTCGTGCTTGCTGCCAGTTGGCAGCCCGCCTTCTGCGAGTTGCGCGGGACGCGTCCGGAATGCCGGGACCAGACGCCTGAGCGTGCGGATGCGCGGCGCTTCTCGCTGCATGGTCTCTGGCCTCAGCCCATCGGCAACAGCTATTGCGGTGTCGGCGAGCGCGAGCGGACACTCTCGAAATCAGGTCGGTGGCGCCTTCTGCCTGCGCTCGATCTGGATGCGACGACCCGCGTGCGCCTGGACGCGGTGATGCCGGGAACCCGGTCCGATCTGCAACGGCACCAGTGGGTCAAGCACGGGACCTGTTACGGGACGGATGCGGACACCTATTTCAACCATTCCATGCTGCTGCTCGAGCAGCTCAACGCCTCCGGCGTCCGTGCGCTGTTCGAGGAGAACATCGGCAAGCGTCTGACTGCGACCGGGGTGCGCGCCGCGTTCGACGATGCCTTCGGCAAGGGGGCCGGCGAGCGTGTCCGCCTGAGCTGTTCCGAGGGGCTGATCGAGGAGCTGCGGATCGGTCTGAAGGGCGTCGTCGAGGATACCGCCGACCTAGGCGCGTTGATCCTCGCCGCGCCTAAGCGCAGCCCGGACTGCCGCGGCGGATGGGTCGATCAGGTCGGCATCCAGGGCGCGCGCTCACGCTGATCGCTGAGGCAGCCAAGTAACGTGCCAAGGATAAGGCAGACACCGAATCCTTGTCCTTGTCCTTGTCGTAATCGTAATCGTAATCGTAATCGAGAACGACAACGACAACCCTGGAAAATGGTATTATCTCGTTGAATTATCAGGCGATTTCCGCAAAATTCCATAACCGTAGGTTGTGCTGACGATAGGAAGCACAACTTGCGCTGACGGTTGGTTGTGCCTCGCACGGCTCGGCACAACCTACGCCCTGTCGATCGTCCATGGAGGCACCGACCGGCCGGTCGCCTCCATCGCGAGCACCTCGGCGAGTCGCGGGAGCAGGTGCGCGAGCCGCTCTTCCAGGCGCCACGGCGGGTTGAGGATCAGCATCCCGGAGCCGTGCATTCCAAAGTCGTCGACCTGTCGCCGCACCCTCAGCTCGCACAGAAGTGCGTCCGGGACGGATCGCCGGATGCGCCCGATCAGGTCAGCGGAACGATCGCGTTGCAGCCCCAGACGCGGGAACCAGAGTGCGAAGACCCCGGTCGGCCAGCGTGGATATGCGGCGACGAGTGCATCTGCGACACGCCCGTACTCGGAGATCTGCTCGTATGCCGGGTCGATCAGAACCAGCCCCCGGGCGGGCTTCGGCGGCAAGAGTGCGGTCAGTCCTTCGAGACCGTCGCGACGGTGGATGCCGATCCGCGGGTCGCCGCCGAGATGACGACGTAGCGTCTGCGACTCGGTCGGATGAAGCTCCATCAGGATCAGTCGATCCTCGGCGCGCAGGAGATGCGCGGCGAGGGCGGGTGAGCCCGGATAGACCGAGAATCCGCCGTCCGGATTTAGTGCGGAGAATGCTCCGAAATAGGCCGAAAGCTCCGGAAAGGCATCACGCCGGTCCCAGAGTGGCTCGATCCCGTGCCGATACTCCGCGGTCTTGAGTGCCTGCTCGGCCCCGAGGTCGTAACGACCGGCCCCGGCGTGCGATTCGACGTAGACCAGCGGTTTGGGCTTGGTCAGGAGTGCCTCGAGCACGAGGGCGAGAACCGCATGCTTGAAGACATCCGCGTGATTGCCGGCGTGGAAGCCGTGAAGGTAGCTTAACAGGCCGGCGCTCCTCTCGGATCTATCACCTTTGATGCGGCGATCGCAAACCAAAAAACGTGCCTTGTATACGCCGACGGGTTGCCTCGCGGCCGGAGGCCACCCGCGAGGCACCTGGTTGCAGCGCGATCAGACCCTGCGAGAGTCCATCATGCGCTCGATGATGGGTTGCAGGACGACCTCCATCGCCATCCCCATCTTGCCGCCCGGCACGACCATGGTGTTGCGCCGCGACATGAAGGAGTCGTGAATCATCGAGAGGATGTAGGGGAAATCGATCTGGAGCCGCTCGGGATCCTTGAAGCGGATGATCACGAAGCTCTCGTCCGGCGTCGGAATGTCGCGGGCGATGAAGGGATTGGAGGTATCGACCGTCGCCACACGCTGGAAGTTGATGTCGGTCAGCGAGAACTGCGGCGTGACATGGCGGATGTAGTCCGGCATGCGGCGCATGATGGTGTCGACGATCGCCTCGGCCGAATAGCCGCGCTCGGCGTTGTCGCGGAAGATCTTCTGGATCCACTCCAGGTTGATGATCGGAACCACGCCGACGCCGAGATCGACGTGTTGGGCGACATTGTCTTCCTCCGTCACGACCAATCCGTGGAGTCCTTCGTAGAAGAGCACGTCGGTGCCCTCGGGAAGATCCTCCCACGGCGTGAACTGGCCGGCTTTGAGCTGGGTCCCGATGCGGGCATTGTGGTGATCGGCCTCCGAGTCGCTATGGATGTAGTAGCGCTGTTTGCCGGTACCGCTCTCGCCGTAATTGCGAAAGAGCTCCTCGAGGAGGTCGAACCGATTGGCCTCGGGACCGAAATGGCTGAGGTTGCGGTGGGTCTCCGCGGCACGCGCCATCTCGGCCTTCATCTCGACGCGGTCGTAGCGGTGGAAGCTGTCGCCCTCGATCACGGCGGCCTTGATGCCGTCGCGATAAAAGATGTGCTCGAAGGCGCGCTTGACGGTGGTCGTGCCGGCACCCGAGGAACCGGTTACCGCAACGATCGGATGCTTCTTGGACATAGTCTTCTCCTCGTTCTCTTGGGCTGAGGGCCTCGTCGCGGCCTGCGTTGATCGGGCTGCAATCGGGCTTGCGATCGGTCCGGGGGTCGGATCGGGGATCGAACCCGGAATCGGGATGGATGCGCGCGGGCCGGTCAATCTCGTTTCGCGGCTCGGGACGGGGGACGTGCCGAAATGCGCGAAACGGTTCGCTAATATACCATGATCGATCCGCGCGGCAGCGATCGCGGAAACGCGCCTCGGGCGTTCAAGCTCGGGCGTTCAAACGCAGGCTCGGAGGGAAGGGAATGAATGGATTGATCAGGCGTTTCGGTGTGACGGATGCGTTGGCGGGGAACCCCGAGTTTCAATCGGCCTTGGTGCGGATTACCGCCTGTCTGCTGGGCGCGCTCTATATCGCCCTCGGCGCCTCGACGCAGTACTACCGGGTCGACGTTCCTTACTATCTCACGCTCTTTGCCATCTATCTGGCATCGAACGTCGGGTTTCTGATTAGCATCGCCCTGCGCCCGGAGTGGCCGGCGCGGGTCTACCTCGGGATCTGTCTGGACGTCGTCGCCATCAGCCTGGCGATCTTCATCACCCGCGAGGCGATCAGTCCCTTTTACCTGCTCTATATCCTGGTCTTCATCTCCGCCGGGACGCGATTCGGCAAGCCCCATCTCCTGGTGGCCTCGCTGGCTGCAGTCTTCGGCTACAACATCGTTCTGATCGCGCTCGACGAGTGGCGTCTTCACACCTTCGAGGCGACCTTTTTCCTTGCGCTCTTGGTGTTGTTGCCCTTGTATCAATACTCCTTGCTGCGCAAGCTCCAGGATGCACGCGCCGAGGCCGAAAGGGCCAATCAAGCGAGGGGCGATTTTCTGGCCTTCATGACGCACGAGCTGCGTACCCCCTTGACCGGAGTCGTCGGCATGACCGAGCTGTTGCGCGGGACACAACTAGATGACGAGCAGCGCGATTGTGTCCATGCCATTGCCAACTCGGCGGAGATCCTCGGCGCGCTGATCGGCGACATTCTCGACCTGTCGAAGATCGATGCACGTCGGATCGTCCTCGAGCGGATCCCCTTCGATCCGCGTAGTCTTGTGCGCGAGGTCTCGGAGGCAGTTGCGATGCGTGCGCATTCGGCCGGACTTGAGCTCATCGCCGACGTGGATCCCGACGTCCCGCTTCGGTTGATCGGCGATCCGCTGCGGTTGCGCCAGATCCTCTTCAACCTGATCGGGAATGCCGTGAAATTCACGCCGGCGGGGGAGGTCCGGGTGCGTCTGAGCGTCCGGCCGCCCGAGGCCGAGCAGAACCGCCGGCACCTGCTCTTCGAGGTCGTCGACACCGGAATCGGCATCCCGCCGGACAAGCTGCCGCGACTCTTCGAGCGTTTTCGTCAAGCCGACGAGTCGACCACGCGCCGCTTCGGCGGGACCGGCCTCGGGACGACCATTGCGCGCGAGCTAACCCTCTTGATGGGCGGGGCGATCGGTGTCGAGAGCGAGGAGGGACGGGGCAGTCGCTTCTGGATTCGTCTGCCCTTGATCGAGGATGTCGCGGCGGTGCCGAGCGCGCCGGGTGGACGGCTCCGTGGTGCGAGGATCCTGATTCTGGAGCCGAATGCGACCTGCCGCGCGTTTGCTTCTGCCGCCTTCGGCCGCGAGGGCGCGGTCTGCGAGACGACTGCCGAGCCTGCCGATGTCGGCTCGGTGCTGATCCGAGGTCAGCGTTTCGATCTCCTCGTCATCGCCGATCATCCGCAGGGACGGGATCTGAATACGGCCCGAGCGGAGGTCGAAACGGCCCTCGGCGAGGCGGTGCCTTGCCTCTATCTGGTTTACCCCGGTCGGCGTCCCGCGCTCGATGGGATCAGGGGTTCCTGTCTGGCGAAGCCCTATCTGTCGGAGGATCTCATCGCTGCGGCCGAGTCGCTCTTGGGGCGCGCCGCCATACCGGCCGATGGACCGCTGCAAGGCGGGCTGTCTACGCCGTCGCTCGGTTTGGAGCCGATCGCCGATGCGGCGCGGATGCGTGTCCTGGTCGCCGAGGACAACGAGATCGCGGCCAAGGTGATCACCCGCTTTCTGGGTAAGATGGGCTTCGAGCTTACCCGCGTCGCCGACGGGGAGGCGGCCTTGGCCGAAGCGCTGAGCGGCGCCTACGGGATCGCGATCGTCGATCTGCGGATGCCCAAGCTCGACGGGATCGGCTTCGCCCGACGCTACCGCGAGCAGGCGCCGGATCGACCGATCCCGATCGTTGCACTGACTGCGAACGCCTCCGAGGACGTCAAGCGAGACTGTTTATCGGCGGGGATGGATGACTTTCTTTCGAAACCGGTCAAGCCCCACGAGCTGCGGCGCGCGCTGGAAGCGGCGCTTCGCGAGCTTCCAGCCGCCGGTACAGTCGGTTGATCCGCTTGACGTCGCTGACGCCTGTCACCAATCCTGCGGCTGACGGCTGACGGCTGACGGCTGACGGCTGACGGCTGACGGCTGACGGCTGGCCGACCGCCTCCTCAACCCGCCACCGGCGCCGCCACGCCCCCTGAGGATTGCGGCGCTGGTGCGGCCTTGGCCGCCCGCACAGCCGCACGCCGCTTGACGCGCTTGTCGATCACGTTTTTGAGCGCGATCAAGAGGCCGAGGCCGATAAAGGCGCCGGGCGGGAGGATAGCAATCAGCGCGCCCTGGAACCCATCGCCCAGGCTGACGCTGAGGCCGGACGCGGCCTGTCCCAGCAGAAGATTGGCCTGGTAGAAGAGGGTGCCCTGACCAAGGAACTCGCGCACGCCTCCCAGCACGACCAGCACCAGCGTATAGCCGAGCCCCATCGCGATCGCATCGAGCAGTGCGCGGTCGACGCGATTCTTGGAGGCGAATGCCTCGGCCCGGCCGATGATGGCGCAGTTGGTCACGATCAGCGGAATGAAGAGCCCCAGGACTAGGTAGAGCTCGTAGAAATAGGCTTGGATACTCAACTCGACCGCCGTGACGAAGGCGGCAATCACCAGTACGAAGACGGGCAATCGGACCTCGGGACGTACCAGGTCGCGGATCAGCGAGACAGTCACGTTGGAAAGGATGAGTACGGCCGTCGTGGCCAGGCCCATGCCCAGACCATTCGTCGCGCTCGTGGTGGTCGCGAGCAAGGGACAGAGACCCAGCAGCGCGACGAGGGCTTGGTTGTTGTTCCAAAATCCGTCGCCGATGATGCTGCCGTAGGGTTGCGGTGCCGCCATCAGCCGGCCCCCTTCGCCGCTGTCGTAACGCCTTCGGAGGGCTCGAAGAGCGCGTCGCCCTGTTGTTGGACGTAGATGAGCGTGTTCTTCACTGCATGGACGATGGCGCGCGGCGTGATGGTCGCGCCGGTGAACTGATCGAACTCGCCGCCGTCGCGCTTCACCTCCCAGCGCTCGGGTGTCGGATTGGTGAGTGACTTGCCGTCGAAGCTCAACACCCAGTCGGACTTGCGTTCCTCGATCTTGTCGCCCAGGCCGGGCGTCTCGTGATGGTAGAGCACCCGCACGCCGCCGACGCTGCCGTCGCGCAGGACGGAGACCAAGAGTTGAATCGGACCGGCATAACCATCCGGGACGACCGGGTCGAGAATGACCGCGGTGGGTTCGCCGGCCTTGCGGACACGATAGACCCGCGTGTTCTCGGCGCCGAGGAGGTCGCGCGCACTGACCTGGATCAGATCGTCGAGCGGTTCGTTGTCGAACTGTCCGTCCGGGATGATGGACTCGAGCTTGCTCAGCATCGCGACCCGTTGGTTCTCGGCAATGCGCCCGTCCATCAGATGGTGGGTGACGGCGACGAGTGCGACGCCGGTGACGGAGAAGGCGCTCAACACGACGGCGGCGAGAATGATCGGTGCTTTCTTCATGGTTTGGCTCGGTTTCCGGTGTGCCCGAAGACCCTGGGCTGGGTGTAATGGTCAATCGTCGGGGCGGCGATGTTCATCAGCAAGACCGCGAAGGCGACGGCGTCCGGGTAGCCGCCCCAGGTGCGGATCACGAAGACCACCAGCCCGATCGAGGCCCCGAAGATGAGCTGGCCGGTCTTGGTCGTACAAGCGCTGACCGGATCGGTTGCGATGAAGAAGGCCCCCACGATGGCCGCCCCGCTGAACAGATGGAAGGCCGGGAAGGGGTGGGTCGTCGGGTCGAGCAGCCAGAAGGCGCCTGCCGCGACGGCCAGCGCCGCCAGCATCGAGACCGGGATGTGCCAGGTGATGATGCGCCGCCACAGGAGGTAGACCCCGCCGAGCAGGAATCCGTTCGCAACCCATTCCCAGCCGCGTCCGCCGAAGTCGCCCCACAGAGGACTGAGGCGGATCTCCGCGATGGGCACGCCTTGATCGAGCTTGCCGCGCATCGCGTCGAGCGGGGTCGCGGCGGAGATGGCGTCCCACTCGACACCGCTCGGCAAGGCGCCCGCGAAGATGAGTCGCAGCGATTCCGTGAAGGAGACCGCGTGCTCGGCCAGCATGTCGGGCGCCAGCCAGGTGGTCATGGCAACCGGGTACGACACGAGCAGAAAGACGTAGGCGGCCATCGCCGGGTTGAAGGGGTTGTAGCCGATGCCTCCGTACAACTGCTTGACCAGCACGATGGCGAAGAGCATGCCGAGCAGGGTCATCCACCAAGGCAGCGTCGGCGGGACCGAGATGGCGAAGAGCACGGCCGTGACGACGGCGCTGTAGTCGCCGATTGCCGGCCTGATCGGGCGTCGGCGCAAGCCCATGACCGCCGCCTCGGCGGCCACGGCGACGGCGATGGCGATCGCGATGTTGATGAGCACACCCCAGCCGAAAAACCAGATCATCGCCAGGACGCCGGGCACCAGCGCGATCAGGACCTCCTGCATGACTCGGTCGACCCGGTTCGGTCGAGACCCGTGGGGCGAGGAGACGAGCGTCGCGCTCATGCCTGCCCCTGCCGCGCTGTTCCGGCGTTGGCCGAGCTCACCGCCGAACCTGCGGGCAAGCCGGGCCGCTTGGTTTCGGGCGTGGTCTCGCGGCTGGTGTGCCGGCTTGTCTCAAGCGCCATCGGTCTCCTCCGCCTTGGTGGCCGCAGCCTTCTTGGCCGCCGCGCGTTGCTTGGCCGCCTCGATAGCGGCCTTCTTCGCGTCATGATCGGTTTGGCTCTTTCCGGGGCTCGCCTCGAGCGACTCCTTCTTCTGGCGAAGGCGGGCCTTGCGCTCGCGCTCTTGGCGCTCGAGCCGCGCCTGCTTGGCCTCATGGCGCATACGCGCCAGCTCGGCCTTGCGCTTCTCTTCCTCGCGCGCCCAGACCTCGTTTTTGGCGTACCTGTAGTACTGAACCAGCGGGATGTGGCTCGGACAGACCTGTGCGCAGCATCCGCATTCGATGCAGTCGAAGAGGTTGTAGTCCTGAACCCGGTCGAGATCCTTCGCGCGCGCATGCCAGTAAAGCTGTTGCGGCAGGAGCTTGGCCGGGCAGACCTCGGCACAGCGCCCGCAGCGGATACAGGCGAGTGCGTGCCCGGGGTCGGGTGCCTCCGCCTCTGTCAGGGCGAGCACGCAGTTGGCCGGCTTGGTGATCGGGATCTCGGCATGCGCGATCTCGAAGCCCATCATGGGCCCGCCGCAGACGACCTTCCTCGGGCGCTCGCGATAGCCGCCGCAGTGTGCGATCAGGTCCGAGACGGGCGTGCCGATGCGCACCTCGAGGTTGCGCGGCTCGGCAATCGCCCGTCCGGTGACGGTGACGATGCGCGAGATCAGCGGGCGACCCTCGAGAACGGCCTCGGCGACCGCGGCCGCAGAACCGACGTTCTGGCAGACGATGCCGATCCGGGCCGGAATGGCATGCGTCGGCACCTCTTCACCGGTGAGGATGCGGATGAGCTGCTTCTCCCCGCCGCTCGGGTAAAGGGTCGGGATCGAGCGGATCTCCGTATAGCCGCGCATGTCCGTCTCGGCGAGGCCGAAGCGCATGGCTTCGAACGCCTCGGGCTTGTTGGCCTCGATCCCGATCAGGATCCGCGGACGGCCGAGCAGGTGATGCATGATCCGCGCACCTGCCAGGATGTCGCCGGCGCGCTCGCGCATCAGCAGATCATCGCAGGTGATGTAGGGCTCGCATTCCGCGCCGTTGATGATCAGTGTGCGAATGCGCTGATCCGGGCCGGGGTTGAGCTTGACGCTGGTCGGAAACGAGGCGCCGCCGAGTCCGACCACGCCGGCCCAGCGGATGCGCTCGCGGATCTCGGCCACGTCCAACTGCGCGTAATGCGTCATCGGCTCCGGCAAATCGGCCCAAGTGTCCTCGCCGTCGGTCTCGATGACGGCGCAGAGCGCGGAGAGGCCCGACGGATGCGGCACCGGATGCGGCTCGATCGCGACCAGGGTTCCCGAGCTCGAGGCATGAATGCAGGCGCTGACATAGCCCTCGGCCTGTGCCAACAGCTGGCCCTTGAGGACGCGTTCGCCGACGTTGACGACCGGCCGCGCCGTCGCCCCGATGTGCTGCTGCAGCGGGATCACGAGTCGCTTGGGCAGCGGCATGGCATCTACCGCGCGGCCGTTCGAGAGCGCCTTCTCGTCGGGCACATGGATCCCGCCGTGGAACGTCCACAGCCGCTTGCGGCGCAGTCGTGAAAGGATGGCTGCCATAGCGGGGCTCCGGTCAGGCCGCCTCGGTCTCTCGCTTGGGCGATACCGTGCGGGGGGCGGGCTCGCTGGATGGGTAGGGCCAGCGCCAATGGGGGATATCAGTGGGGATCGGCACCATCCGGATGCACTCGACCGGGCAGGGCGGCAGACAGAGCTCGCAGCCCGTGCACTCAGCGGCGATGATGCCATGGAGCTGCTTGGCTGCGCCGACAATGGCGTCGACCGGGCAGGCTTGCAGGCAGAGGGTGCAGCCGATGCAGGTCTCGGCGTCGATCACGGCGATCGAAGGCCGTTTTTCCTCGACCTCAAGTGCCGCAGGCTCGCGCCCGAGTAGATCCGCCAAGGCGAGCAGGGTTGCTTCCCCGCCGGGGACGCACTTGTTGATCTCATCCTCGCCGCGGGCCAGGGCCTCGGCATAAGGACGGCATCCGGGGTGGCCGCATTGGCCGCACTGGGTTTGCGGAAGGAGCGCATCGATCTGATCGGCGATCGGGTTGCCTTCCACGCGAAAGCGGATGGCCGAATACCCGAGCAGGAGTCCGAGGACGGCGGACAGTGCGGTCATGGCGAGGATGGCGGTCAACATACCGATCGTCCGCTCAGCTCGACACGAGCCCGGCGAAGCCCATGAAGGCCAGGGACATCAGGCCCGCGGTGATTAAGGCGATGGCGCTGCCCTGGAAAGGTTCCGGGACATCGCCGACCGCAACGCGCTCGCGCACCGCGGCGAATAGCGTGAGCACGAGCGAGAAGCCGACTGCGGCACCGAAGCCGTAAAGCGTCGCCTCGACCAGGCTGCGCTCGGCCTGCAGGTTCAGCAAGGCGACACCGAGCACGGCGCAGTTGGTGGTGATGAGCGGCAAAAAGATCCCCAGCACCTGATAGAGCAGCGGGCTGGTCTTGCGCATGATCGTTTCGGTGAACTGCACCACGGCCGCGATGACCACGATGAAGGCGATGATGCGCAGATACTCGATGCCGAGCGGCACCAGCATGAGCTCGTTCACCAGCCAGGAGGTCACGGAGGAGAGCGTCATCACGAAGGTCGTCGCCAGACCCATGCCCGCGGCCGTCTCAAGCTTCTTCGAGACACCCATGAAGGGGCAGAGTCCGAGGAACTTCACCAGCACGAAGTTGTTGACCAACACGGTGCCGATCAGGATGAGCGCGTAATCAGTCATGCTCTCTTTGGCTTCGGGGCGTGCGACGGGCGCTTGCCGGGCTCTCAAGTCGCGAAACGGGTCGCGGAATGCTGCAAGCGCGAAATCGCCAAAGAATACGCCTCGGGGGCCGTTGGCTACAACACCGGAACTGAAGGGTTATGGGATGACGGCGCCAACCGCAACCGTAGGTTGTGCCGAGCCATGCGAGGCACAACGAGCCCTCGGCGCAAGTTGTGCCTCCTATCGTCAGCACAACCAACCGTCGGCGCAAGTTGTGCCTCCTATCGTTGGCACAACCGACGGGGAGCACCGAGCCGCCAGCGCCGATACCTGCTCTATTTCACACGCATCCCCGGCTCCGCTCCGTCGTCGGGGCTGAGGATGAAGATGTCTTTGCCGCCGGGACCGGCGGCCAGCACCATGCCCTCGGAGACGCCGAAGCGCATCTTGCGCGGGGCGAGGTTGGCGACCATGACCGTCAACCGGCCTTCCAGGTCGCTCGGGCCATAGGCCGAGCGGATCCCGGCGAAGACGGTGCGGGTCTCGCCGCCCAGGTCCAGTTCGAGCTTCAGGAGCTTGTCGGCGCCATCGACGAGAGCGGCCGAGCGGATGCGGGCGATGCGCAGATCGAGCTTGCCGAAGGTCTCGATGTCGATCGTCTCGGCGATGGGGTGTCCGCTCAGGTGCTTGCTCGATTCACCCGCGGCGGCAGGCGGGGGTGCCGTGGTGCTCAGGTCTTCCTTGGACGCCTCCAGCATGGCCTCGATATGGGCGGGCTCGACACGCGTCATCAGCGGCTTGAAGTGGGCGATTTCATGGTCGAGCAAGGGCTCGGCGATCGTGGCCCAGGTGAGCGGCTCGATCCGCATGAAGGCTTCCGAATCGGCGGCGGTGCCGGGCAGGATCGGGCGCAGATAGCCGATCAGGATCCGGAAGAGGTTGATCCCCATCGAGCAGACCGTCTGAAGGTCGGCCTCTCGAGCCGGGTCTTTGGCGATGACCCAAGGCGCCTGCTCGTCGATGTATTGGTTGGCGCGATCGGCCAGCGCCATGATCTCGCGCACGGCGCGGCTGAGCTCGCGTCGTTCGTAGGCGACAGCGATGGATTCTCCGGCCTGCACGAAGTCGGCATGGAGTTGCGGATTGGCCAGGCTCGCCGAGAGTCTGCCCGCGAAACGTTTCGCGATGAATCCGGCGCTGCGGCTGGCGATGTTCACGACCTTGCCGACCAGATCCGAGTTCACGCGTGCGGTGAAGTCCTGGAGATTCAGATCGATGTCATCGACGCCCGGCCCCAGCTTGGCCGCGAAGTAGTAGCGCAGATATTCGGGATTGAGATGATTCAGATAGGTGCGGGCCTTGATGAAGGTCCCGCGCGACTTGGACATCTTCTGTCCGTCGACCGTCAGGAATCCATGTGCGAAGACCGCGGACGGCGTGCGGAAGTCCGCGCCGTGCAACATCGCCGGCCAGAACAGGGCATGGAAATAGATGATGTCCTTGCCGATGAAGTGATACAGCTCGGCGGACGCGTCCCGGCCCCAGAACCGATCGAAATCCAATCCGGCGTCGCGCCCGCGGGGACTGTCGCAAAGACTCAGGAAGCTCGCCATGTAGCCGATCGGGGCATCGAGCCAGACGTAGAAGAACTTGCCCGGATGATCCGGGATCTCGAAGCCGAAGTAGGGCGCGTCGCGCGAGATGTCCCACTCCTGCAGGCCGGCATCGAACCACTCGTCGAGCTTGTTCGCGACCTGGGCCTGCAGACCGCCGCCGCGGGTCCAGTCGCGCAGCATCGGCTCGAAGTCGCCGAGGCGGAAGAAATAGTGGTCGGATTCGCGCTGCTCGGGCACGGCGCCCGAGACCGCCGAGCGCGGGTTCTTCAGCTCGTTCGGCGAGTAGCTCGCCCCGCAGACCTCGCAGTTGTCGCCGTACTGGTCGGGCGCGCCGCACTTGGGGCACTCACCCTTGATGAAGCGATCGGGCAAGAACATCTGCTCGACCGGGTCGTAGGCTTGGGTGATGGTGCGCTTGCTGATGTGGCCTTTGTCGCGGTTGCGTTCGTAGATGAGATTGGCGAAGTGGCGGTTTTCGTCGGAGTGCGTCGAGTGATAGTTGTCGAAGCCCACCCGGAAGGCCGCGAAATCCGCCGTGTGCTCTTCGGCGACCCGCGCGATCAGTGCCTCGGGCGTGATGCCTTCCTGGCGAGCGCGCAACATGATGGGCGTGCCGTGGGCGTCGTCCGCGCAAACGTACCAGCAGGCATGCCCGCGCATCTTCTGGAAACGCACCCAGATATCGGTCTGGATATATTCGACCAGATGGCCAATGTGGATCGGCCCGTTGGCATAGGGTAGTGCGCTGGTGACCAGAATCTCTCGGGGGCTGCCGCCCGGGATGTCGCGGGTTTGACTCATGGGGGGCTCAAGTGAATCGGCTTTAGGGTCTCGAACGATGTCCCAGTATCTCACGGCCCGTCCCGGTCCGGACAGCGCCGCCCCTGCCGGCGGGTTTCATGTCGAGACTTGATTTACGGCATCGCCACACCAAATTTTTTACGGAACTTTTCCGACCTCGGGCGCATCATGCCGGCCCACAGAAAAGCACTTCCTTTACGTGCCCCGGCAGCGCCGGGCGCAACCATCTAGCCTGGAGTACCTCATGTCCGAACCCACGAAAGAAGCCGTTGAAGTCGCCATCAAGGGCTACAAAGAACCCCATCTCGGGCGCGATCTGGTGGCGGCACATTCGATCAAGGGCATCGAGATCGAGGGCGGTCAGGTCCGCATCAAGGTTGTCTTGGGGTTCCCGGCCAAGACCATCTGCGCGGACATCGCCAAGGCGCTCGAAGAGGCCGTCCTTAAGGTTGATGGCGTCGAGATGGTGCAGGTCGACGTGACCTGGGAGATCAAGTCCCACTCGGTTCAAAAGTCGCTTAAACCGATCGACAACATCAAGAACATTATCGCGGTGGCCTCGGGTAAGGGCGGCGTCGGCAAGTCCACGACGGCGGTGAATCTTGCGCTGGCCCTGTCGGCCGAGGGCGCGAGTGTCGGCATCCTGGACGCCGATATCTACGGCCCGTCCCAGCCGCGCATGCTCGGGATCTCAGGCAAGCCCGATTCCAAGGACGGCACCAGCCTGGAGCCGATGAACGCCTACCACCTCCAAGCCATGTCCATCGGCTTCCTGATCGACGAAGAGACGCCGATGATCTGGCGCGGCCCGATGGTCACCCAGGCGCTCGAGCAGCTCCTGAACGACACCAACTGGTCCGATCTCGATTACCTGGTCATCGACCTGCCGCCGGGTACGGGCGACACGCAGCTGACTCTCGCGCAAAAGGTACCGGTCTCGGGCGCCATCATCGTCACCACGCCCCAGGACATCGCCCTGCTCGACGCGCGTAAGGGCCTCAAGATGTTCCAGAAGGTCGAGGTACCGGTGCTGGGTATCGTCGAGAACATGAGCACCCACATCTGCTCGGCCTGCGGTCATGAGGAGCACATTTTCGGCGAGGGCGGCGGGCAAAAGATGTCCGAGCAGTACGGGATCGATCTCCTCGGCTCGCTTCCGCTGAACGGCCACATCCGCGAGGAGACCGACAACGGCAAACCGACCGTGGTCGCCCAGCCGGACTCGCGCGTCGCCGAGATCTATCGCGAGATCGCCCGCAGGACCGCTGCGAAGCTGTCGCTGCAAGCCAAGGATTATGCTTCGAAATTTCCTCGGATCGTCATCCAGAATAACTAAACTGCGCCTTTTGGGGGTGTGCGAGGTTCGGGGGTGTCTCGGTCTCGCATGCTTTTTTAAGCGCTTGTGCCGGGCGAAGTTTCGGATTTTTCGCGCCTTGATTTCCGCGAGCTGTTCCGGTGCGGTTCACCTCAAACTTGAAAAGACGCGGAATACCCGGAGAAGCAGATGTCTCTTCTCCGTGCGCTCCGTGTCTCCGTGAGCGATACCGAACGCTGATGCGGCACCGAGGAGCAGGGTCGCTTCGGCTTGTTGCACTCGGCTGCGCGGTGTAGCCTTCCCGGCTGTCCGCGCAAACCGAGATTCCCAAGATGGCCATCAAGTCCGACCGTTGGATCCGCCGTATGGCCGAAGAAGGCGGCATGATCGATCCGTTCGAGCCTGTGCAGGTGCGCGAGGGCGAGCAGGGGCGGGTCATCTCTTACGGGACTTCGAGCTACGGCTACGACGTGCGCTGCGCGGACGAGTTCAAGATCTTCACCAACATCAACTCGGCCATCGTCGATCCCAAGAACTTCGACTCGAACGGCTTTGTCGATCTCAAGTCCGACGTCTGCATCATTCCGCCGAACTCGTTTGCATTGGCCCGGACCGTCGAATATCTCCGGATTCCCCGCAACGTCCTCACGATTTGCCTCGGAAAAAGCACATATGCGCGTTGCGGCATCATCGTCAACGTCACCCCGTTGGAGCCCGAGTGGGAGGGCCATGTGACCCTGGAGTTCTCCAACACCACGCCGTTGCCGGCGAAGATCTACGCGAACGAGGGCGTGGCTCAGATCCTCTTCTTCGAGTCGGACGAGGTCTGCGAGACCTCTTACAAGGACCGCGGCGGCAAGTATCAAGGCCAGCGCGGGGTGACCTTGCCGAAGTCTTGATGTCCGCTAAACCGCGTCCGGAGCGGAATACTGACTTTTGAGTGAGCTCGACGTTTGGTGCATCCACGACCCTTTAGCGGGGGCGCGGTTTAAAATAATCTGTTTTTCAATATCCTAAACCGCGCCGGCTCCAGCGGTCGTCAAGTCTGCCGGAGCCGATCCCATCCAACAACATTTCATACCGCGCCGGGCGCGGTTTAGCCGATGTCGTCGGTCTTCGGGGTTGGATCGACCCCCCGTTCCGCCGCACGATCATAGTCCCGCCGCTCGACGACCTTCCCGTAGAAATCCAGCATCCGCTCCGCGAGGACGGGCGCCGACCATGATCCGGCGTGTTCGACTGCCTCGACGGAGAGGCGCGCACGCAACGCGGGATCCGTGAGTAGCCGCACCGTCTTGTCGGCAAAGTCCCTCTCGTCGTCCTGCGCGATCAGCGATCCGCCGCCACCCGCCAGCACCTCCTTGGTCCCCATCACGGCGGTGGAGACCACCGGCACGCCCAGCGCCATCGCCTCCAGGAGCACGAGTCCTTGGGTCTCGGTCTTGGAGGCGAAGACGAAGGCGTTGCCCGCGCAGTAGCAGTCCTCGAGTGGGCCGTCGCGCTCCAGATATCCCGTGAACAAGGTGTTGTCGGTCAGCCCGAGATGGTTCACCAGGTTCTGAAGTCGGCGGTGTGCCGGACCCTCCCCGGCGATGACCAGGAGCACATCCGGGACCTGCGTCTTCACGCGCGCGAGCACCCGCAGGATGAAGTCGATGTTCTTCTCGAAGGCGAGGCGGCTGACGTTGATCAGAACGGGTCGCATGGGCGCGATGCCATGAGCCTTTCGGAAACGAGCGCCGTCGCCATGGCTGAACTGAACCAGCTCGATGCCCGTCGGGATGACCGTCGCGGGCGTCTTCACCCCGTAGCCTTTCAGGACCTCGAGCATGGCGTACGAGGGCACCGCCAGCGCATCGACATCGTTGCACTGGGCGGTGGAGAAGTCGCGAGCGAGCCACTGCATCCAGGCGGTCGGGACGAAGGGGACATAGTGATGGAGATACTGCTCGAAGAAGGTGTGGTAGCTCTCCACCACCGGCACATCCAGGCGCTTGGCGATCCCCAGGCCCAGATAGTGCGCGAAGAAGGGCGTCTGGATGTGCACCAGATCGTATCCGCGGCTCGCCAGCATGTGATCGTGTCGACGGATCTCGCGGGGACGCAGCATGCGATCTTCGGGGTCGATCACCAGATAGCGCGACGGGATGCGCAGGACCTCGAAGGGCTCGAGGGCGGACTCGCCCCCGGCCACCGAGTAGTCCGGCGCGATCAGGGTAACCTCGTGTCCTTGGGCGACGAACTCCCGCGCAAACGTCTGAATCGACGTCGATACGCCCGTGATGCGAGGGAAGTAGACGTCGGAGATCATCAGGATGCGCATGACGGTGGACTTGCGGGCTGTCGGCAAATCGGCGAATCATACCTGCAGTCGATCACTAAGCCCATCCAATGAAGGATTCATGACATGACTGATCTCTCGAGCCGGCGGTCGTCTCGCGGACCGATTTTTTCGATGCTCCTCGGCGCTGTACTGGCCGTCGGGACGCTCGGGAGCGCCTTTGCCGCGGGGGCGCCTGTGCTGTGGGGCGCGGGCGTCAAGCCCTGCTCCGATTTTCTGGCCACAGCACCGGCCGACCCGACCGCGCAGGCGATCGCCGGGGAGGGTTATCGGCGCTACCGGGAGTGGCTGTCGGGCCTCGTCACCGGGTTGAATCTGGCCACCGGGCGCGACGTGCTGAAGGGTGCCGAGCTCGATGCCGCCATGATCCGTATTCGGGCCAATTGCGAACGTTATCCGAACGACGACTTCTTCAATGCCTCCATGCGGTTAGTCCGGTCGCTGGACGAACCGAACAAGAATTGATCGCGCACGTTGTCATCGAAACGTCACATGGACTTCATACAATCGGCATCTTGCAAGGGCACAATTCGGGCTCGCCTATCAACGCCCTTTCGGAGGTCTCATCATGAACAAAACGATCCTCGCCGCAGCGGTCACGCTCGCCGCAGCCTCGCTTTCGACTCAGGCCATGGCCCGCGATTCCATCTGGATCGCCGGCTCCTCCACCGTCTTCCCCTTCTCCACCGCGGTCGCCGAGACCTTCGGGCGCGAGTCCTCCTTCCCCACGCCCAAGGTCGAGTCTCTGGGCACCGGCGGTGGCTTCAAGCTCTTCTGCTCCGGCGTCGGTGTCGACAAGTCCGACATCAGTAACGCCTCGCGTGCGATCAAGAAGTCCGAGTTCGATCAGTGTCAGGCCAACGGCGTGACCGAGATCACGGAGGTGAAGATCGGTTACGACGGCATCGCCATCGCGAATGCGAAGTCCGGTCCAAACCACAATATGACCCTCGGCGAGCTCTGGCTGGCTCTGGCCAAGGACGTCCCGAACGAGGATGGCAAGCTGGTCCCGAACCCCTACAAGAAGTGGAGCGACATCAACAAGGATCTGCCCGACGACGCGATCGAGGTCCTGGGTCCGCCGCCCACCTCCGGCACCCGCGACGCCTTCGTGGAGCTGGCGATGGAAGGCGGTTGCGACAGCTTCGATTCCGTGAAGGCGCTCAAGAAGACGGACAAGGACATGCACAAGGCGGTCTGTCACGGCATCCGTGAAGACGGCGCCTTCATCGAGGCCGGCGAGAACGACAACCTGATCGTCCAGAAGCTGATCGCCAACCCGAAAGCCGTCGGAATCTTTGGCTTCAGCTTCCTCGACCAGAACGCCGACACGCTGAAAGGGGCCAAGATCGGCGGCGTCGAGCCCACCTACGAGAACATCGGCGACGGTTCCTACCCGATCTCGCGCTCGATCTACTTCTACGTCAAGAACGCCCATGTCGGCACCATTCCGGGCATTCAGGAATACGTGGCCGAATTCACCAACGACAAGGCGTGGGGCCCCGACGGCTATCTGGCCGACAAGGGTCTGATTGCGCTGCCTGACGACATGCGCGCCAGCGTGGCCAAGCAGGCCAAGGCGCTCACGCCGATGGCCGCTCCGGCCAAGTAAGACCGGGAGGACCCGTTGCTCGGGTCCGAAGCTCCCGATCGGTCAGCGGCCCCCTGGGCCGCTGACCCGTTTTCCGTATTTGCGCAGTCCTGGTTATGCATACAACGACCCTTTTGATGATCGTGCTCGGCTTGATGTCGCTGGCCTATTATGTCGGGCGTAGGCGTGCCATCGTGACTGCCGGCGGCGCGGGTCGGATCAGCACACTCCATTCACTCCCGACCTACTACGGTCTCTATGCGGCACTTTGGGCCGGGATTCCGGCGATTCTGCTGATGGCGCTCTGGACGGCCTTCCAGGACGAGATCTTGGTCGCTTTGGTGAAGGCCGAGCTGCCCGGGTCGATGCTCGAGGGGCTGTCGCCCGGAGCCGTCGGGCTCTTGGTGAACGACATCAAGAACCTGGCCTCGGGTGCGATCGTTTCGCGTGTGGCGACTCCCGAGATGCAGGCCGCCGCAGATCGCTTCACACTCTTCAATCAGATCGCGGTCTGGGCGATGTGGCTCGGCGTGCTGGCGTTTGCCATCGGCGGCATGGCGTTCGCCTTGGCCAGGACCAAGCCGCAGATGCGAGCACGCAACCGCGTCGAATCCATCTTCATGGTCATCTTGGTGGTTTTTTCCTCGATCGCCATCTTGACCACCCTCGGGATCGTGCTCTCGGTCTTGTTCGAGTCCTTGCGGTTCTTCCAGGAGATCTCTCCGCTCGACTTCTTCTTCGGCACCCTCTGGAGCCCGCAGACGGCCCTGCGCGCCGATCAGGTCGGCGCCACGGGTGCCTTCGGGGCGGTGCCGCTCTTCACGGGGACCCTGATGGTGTCGGCCATCGCCATGCTGGTAGCGGTCCCGATCGGCCTGATGTCGGCGATCTATCTCTCGGAGTATGCGCCGCGGCAAGTGCGGTCTTGGGCCAAGCCGACACTCGAGGTCTTGGCCGGGGTGCCGACCGTGGTCTACGGCTTCTTCGCCGCCCTGACCGTTGCACCCTTCATTCGCGAGCTCGGCATGTCCATGGGTCTGAACGTCGCCTCCGAGAGCGCGTTGGCCGCGGGTCTGGTCATGGGGATCATGATCATCCCCTTCGTCTCATCCTTGTCCGAGGACGTGATCAATGCCGTTCCCCAGGCGATGCGCGACGGCTCCTATGCGCTCGGCGCGACCCAGTCGGAGACGATTCGCCGCGTGATCATCCCGGCCGCCTTGCCCGGGATCGTCGGCGGCGTCCTCTTGGCCGTCTCCCGTGCGATCGGCGAGACCATGATCGTGGTGATGGCGGCGGGGCTCGCCGCCAATCTGACCGCGAACCCGCTCGACAGCGTCACCACGGTGACCGTTCAGATCGTAACCCTGCTTACCGGGGACCAGGAGTTCGACAGCGCCAAGACCATGGCGGCCTTCGCCTTGGGTCTGACCCTCTTCGCGGTGACCTTGGCACTCAACGTGATCGCCCTGCACATCGTGCGCAAGTATCGAGAACAGTATGAGTAACAGCCACGCGGTCGGTGCGCCGCCGAAACGCATCATCGACGTCGTGAATGCGAGCCTGAAGCGGCGCTATGCCCAGGAGCGGCGATTCCGGCTGTTCGGTCTCGTCGCGGTGATCCTGGGGCTGAGCTTCGTGGGCTTGCTGTTCGCGGACATCATCGCGAAAGGACACACGGCCTTTGTCCAGACCTACATCCAGCTCCCGGTGACCTTCGACGCGGAGACCCTCGATCCCACGGGCACGCGCGACCCAGAGACCCTGGCAGGCGCCAATTACCAGTCCGTCATTCGGGATGCGCTGCGCAGCGAGTTCCCGGATGTGACCGATCGGCGCGCGACCCGAGCGCTTGGGCACATGATCAGCGTCGGGGCGCCCTCGCATCTACGAGACATGGTCTTGTCGAATCCGGATCTGGTCGGCACCACCCGAGAGGTCTGGCTGCTTGCCGATGACGACATCGACATGCTGATCAAGGGGCACATCGATCGTGACCTTCCCGAGAGCGAGCGCCGCGTGAAGGATCAGACGGTCGGATGGGTCGAGCAGCTCGAGGCTCAGGGACGCATCGAGAAACGCTTCAATACCATCTTCTTCACGACCGGGACCTCGCGCGAGCCCGAGCTGGCGGGCATCGCAGGGGCCCTGATGGGTTCCTTCTACACCCTGGTCTTGACCCTCCTCATCTCCTTCCCGATCGGTGTCGGGGCAGCCCTCTATCTTGAGGAGTTTGCGCCCAAGAATCGCTGGACCGATCTGATCGAGGTCAACATCAACAACCTGGCGGCGGTCCCCTCGATCGTCTTCGGGCTGCTCGGGCTCGCCGTCTTCATCGCCATCTTCGGCGTGCCGCGCTCGACACCCTTGGTCGCGGCGCTCGTACTGTCGCTGATGACCCTTCCGACCATCATCATCGCCAGCCGGGCGGCACTCAAGTCGGTTCCTCCCTCGATCCGGGAGGCGGCCTTGGGGGTCGGGGCCTCGCCGTTGCAGACGCAGATGCATCATGTGGTGCCGCTGGCGATGCCCGGCATGCTGACCGGCACCATCATCGGGATGGCTCAGGCGCTGGGCGAAACGGCGCCGCTGCTGATGATCGGCATGATTGCCTTCATCGTGGACATTCCGAGCGGATTCACCTCGCCGACCACGGTCCTGCCGGTTCAGATCTTCCTATGGGCGGACAGTCCGGAACGCGCCTTCGTCGAGCGCACCTCGGCGGCGATCATGGTGCTGCTTGCCTTCCTGATCCTGATGAACCTGGGCGCTGTCTTGCTGCGGCGCCGGTTCGAGCGGCGCTGGTGAGCGCGTTTCCGAACATTATTTGATCCCACCGTCCATGGGCGTTGGGGATACACTTGAGGTCAGTCATGAGCACCACGGTTGATGACACGGTTGATGAGATGGGTCGACGCACCGGCGCAATGAGCTCCGCGGAGTTGGCCGGGAATCGTGAGTCACGTGAGACGGTCGGCGATGTCACGGTTGCGAACCCGCGCATGGTTTGCCGCGACGTCGATGTCTGGTACGGCGACAAACAAGCCATCAAAGGCGTAAGCCTGGATATCGGCAAGAACGAGGTCGTTTCCATGATCGGTCCGTCGGGCTGCGGGAAATCGACCTTCCTGCGCTGCCTGAATCGGATGAACGACACCATTGACGGCTGTCGCGTCACCGGGTCCATCGAGCTCGATGGTCAGGACATCTACGACAAGGGGCTCGACCCGGTGCCGCTGCGCGCGCAGGTCGGGATGGTGTTCCAGAAGCCCAACCCCTTCCCCAAGTCGATCTACGAGAACGTCGCCTACGGGCCTCGGATCCACGGTCTCACCAATTCCAAAGCGGAGCTTGACGCATTGGTCGAGGAGAGCCTGCAAAAGGCCGGCCTCTGGAACGAGGTGAAAGACCGACTCGACGAGCCCGGCACGGGTTTGTCGGGAGGTCAGCAGCAACGTCTCTGCATTGCCAGAACCATCGCGGTCTCCCCCGAGGTGATCCTGATGGACGAGCCTTGCTCGGCGCTGGATCCGATTGCGACCGCCATCATCGAGGAGCTGATCGACGAGCTGCGGGCCAACTACAGCATCGCCATCGTCACCCACTCGATGCAGCAGGCCGCGCGCGTCTCGCAACGCACCGCTTATTTCCATCTCGGGGACCTGATCGAGGTCGGCGAGACGAATCAGGTCTTCACCAACCCCAAGCACAGGTTGACCGAGGACTATATTACCGGTCGGTTCGGCTGATGGTCGGGGACAACAAGGCCGCGCGTGCAGGCGACATCGCGGGCGGTCACACGGTCCGCCGTTACGACCAAGAGCTCGCGAAGTTGCGTGGGATCATCCTCGACATGGGGCAACGGGTGATCGAGCAGACCCAAGCCGCCGTCGCCGCTGTGCTCGACGGCGAGGAGACCCAGGCCTACCGTGTGCTCGATCGCGAGCCCCAGATCGACTACCTCTCGCTTGACGCGGACGAGGAGATCTTCCGGGTCATCGCCCGTCGTCAGCCAACCGCCGTGGATCTGCGCATCGTGCTCGCGCTCTCCCGGATCGCCGGCGACGTCGAGCGGGCCGGCGACAAGGCGGTGCGCATCGCCCGTCAATCCTTGGCCCTGCGCGAAAGCGGCATCGGCCAAGGCGGCATCTCGTCCGACGCGCTCAAGGACTTGCTCCGTAAGCTCGACGACCAGGCCTGTTGTATGTTCGAGCGCAGTATCCAGGCCGTCGCCGGCTTCGACGTGGAGCTTGCGCTCGGTGTCTTCGAAGACGAAGGGCGACTCTTCGACGCCTCCGACGCGGCACGCGACTTGCTGGGCCAAGAGGACCTTGCCGGATTTACACCGCGCCAGATCGTCTGTCTCTTGACCAGCACGCATGCCCTGGAGCGCATCGGCAACCACGCCTCCAACATCGCCGAGCAGGTCATCTACGTGGCCGTCGGCAAGGACATCCGCTACCGCAATCGGGAGATCCTGATCGAGACCCTGCGCCGCGACCCCAAATCCTCCGCTTGATCGATTCGCTCGCCCGCATCAGTTACCGGACGCAAGTGCCGGCGCTTTCCATATACTGAGACTGTTCGCCTGCGGCCGGTACGGCCGGCAGACTGTGCATCCGGCGCGGTAGCTGTCCAGTCGGGCGGTTGGCGCCTTCACGCGGGACGACACGCTATCCCGACGCGACGGACCCCCGTGCCGCTTTGATTCGGCGCTTTCCGCGCCGGATGTCTGATGATCGGGAGCGGGCTCGCCCGCTCCGATGTGGGTCCGCCCTCAGCGCCGAGTTGTGGCCACGAATCGTTCGAGATCGTCGGCCAGATCTGGGCTTGCCGAGTCTTGCAGTGCTGTCGCGAAGCCGATCATGGCGCCCTGCTCACGCCGATTCAGTACCAAATCGCCTCCGACGACGGCGGTTTCCAGGGCCGGGCGTAGGTCTTGAAGCAAAGCCAAGGCATCAGCGCGCAATCGCCGATCGCCCGCGAGGATCCGCGTCACCTCGGCGGCATGGCGATAATAGCGCTCGCGCATCCAGGCGCCGTCCGACAGTGTGGGCAGGACATGGTCGCGCACGCCGCGTAGGAGGCCCAGCCAAGTCGAGGCGCCCGAGTGATCGGCGACAAGCACCTCGGATGGACAGGGATCGGGGTCGCTGCCCGGATCCAGCCATTCCGCGACTTGGGAAAAGTAGTTGGCGAAGGCCCCATCGACCGTTGCGTTGCTCGCGGAATCACAGACATCGCCCAGGTTAGTTCCACATTTCCCGAAGAGTTGACCGACGACCTGTCCCTGCTGATTCATCACGGGCGAACCGCTACTTCCCCCCTCGGCTGCCCCGACTTGATCGCGGCTGTAGATGAAGGCGCCGCGCGGGAGTCCGCGGCAGGTGCCGGCGGTTGTGCTGACAGCATGGGTCGAGTATGCCTGAGGCGATCCCTTCGGATGACTCAGTCGATAGAGGGCCGACTCCGAGGTATTCGCAACGGGGCTGGTCGACCAGCCTAGGAAGGCCGCGCCCGCGAGGGGATCTTGATTCAAACGAAGCAGTGTGTGATCGTCTGTCGTCGAGGTGTGCAGGAGGGTTGCGCCAAGCGTCGTCGGGGTGTTGGGCCACACGCAGGCGCCGCCGCAGGCGGCGGTTTGGTAATTGAAACGGGTCTCGACGGTCGAGGCAACAGCCTGAGTGGAAATACAATGGTTCGCGGTCAGAAAATAGGGAATCTGGTTCGATGTATCCGTATCGTTTAAGAGCCCGCCCGTGCAGATATAGCCGCTTCCACCTTGGATGAAGAGCATGTTGGCGATGGCCTTACGCGCAACATCGATCATGGCCCAATCGCTCGTGTCGTAGCAGGAACCGTCTTGGACGCAGCTTGCGTTGATCGGGCAAAATGCCAGCGCTTGGGTATCGATCAGCAGGGCCTCCGCGATGCGAAACCGGATCGACCGGATGCCCGCATCCCGGGCTCGTGGGGCTTCAATCTGTAGAAAGATCGCGTCGCCGTCGATCGAGTGCGTCCAGAGCGACTCGGCCACGCCCTAGTAGGGTCCACGCACGTCGCCGTTCGCGTTGTAGAGTGTGAGGCTGACCCCCGCCGGAAGACGCAGATTCTCGAGATGCAGGCGCGCGCCGCCGGAATCGCCGGTATCGAGACGCATTGCCCACACCAGGCCGCCGGCTTCCGTGCGTCTGACAAATCCGCCCGAGAAAGGATTGACGTCGTCGGTCAGAGCCGCCGCGTGCAGGGCGCCGAAGCCAACCTCAAGGGCGACGGGTCGCACGACCCCTACCTGATATGGCTTGCCGGGGCCGCCCTCGGCATTGGACCTGACGATCTGCCGGCGGTCATCTGCCGTCAGTTCCAAAATCACGCCGGGCGTGTGCGGCAGGTCGCCGATGGATGCACGCAGGGCCTTGAAGCGAGCCGCTTGGTCCTGTCTCCAAGTATCCAGATCCTGGCCCCCCGACTTGAATTCCGGATCGACCGCGACGTCGGCCGCCGCCAACGAAGCGCCGACGAGTAAGCCCAAGGCCAGGAAACCAACCAGTAGGTTGAAACGAGAAATGCTCATGCGATTCGGGACCTCTCGGTGCGTTGGGATGAAGGACGACTCCGCGCGCGCAGTCGGTCCCTTTAGGCACTCGGCGGGTCGGCTCCCCTATCACTTCGGCAGCTTTTCAAGCTGCCGGGATAGCCTTCGCAGAGCTGTACCGTCTTGCTGCGGCGCGGACATCCATCCTGACTCCGGGGAACACTGCCGCCACGCAGGTGGAAGTTTATAACGCGTACACCGTGCTTTCGCAAACGCGTGCGCGCGGCGTATCTTCGTCCGCAACCTAAAGATCGGAGGGCGAGCGAAGCCGTGGTGCCGGAAGACTCGCCCGCTGCCCTTGAGCAAAGGAATCCGGGCTATGTTGCCAAGTGTTCATAGCGGGCGTCATCGTCGTCGAGGCGGAACGATAAGGTGACGACGGGGCAGCGGCGATGACGAAGTCTGGGCTCGCCCGGCCTTTATTGGTTCCCGCCGGCGCGGCAGTATTCCACGGTGAGGCCCGGCGACGACGCCTTCGGGTCGGTGTCCTCGCTACCGCAGCCCACGGCTGGCACCATCGACGCCGCCGGCGTGGATGACGAGTGCGTTCATCTCTCGTTCAGCTCACCTTCGCTAGGATTGTGTCCAGGATCGATCAAGGCGAAGGACGAGACAGCCGGTCCGAGTCCAACGATCCCCGGTGTGAGCAGGAAATCAGCGGTCGAGCCGAGCTCCTCGAACGCTCACAGGCAGTGCCGTCCCTGGTCCAAGGCGGGTCATCCTGACCCTAGAGAGAAAAACCATTAGCGAAATCGCTCTGTTCGCCAGCGTACGGAACTTGCGCAAACTTCCGCCTATTCTGGCATCTGGAAGCGATGAGTCAGGTCGGCACGACAGTCACGGACGTCAAGCAGACGTCACCTTCCCTGTACCCAGTGCAGAACGACTGAGGATACGCAAATGAGCAATCAACGACACATGATGAGACACCTTCCTTCTTGTTGCGGTACGGAGAGTCCCATGAGTAAATCCAGCAAGCTTACCCGCGCGATCGTCGGCGCCATCGCATTGGTCGCCCTGAGCACCAACGTCCAGGCGGATCGGGACGGCAGTGGAACCTGGTCGACCGATCGAGGCGCTTCCGGAACCTACTCGGGCCAGTCGGAGCGCTCCGGCAACAGCATCAGACGTAATCAATCCGTTACCACTGAGGGTGGCAGAACCTTCTCGCGCTCAAGTGAAACCGAGCTCGACCGCCAGACCGGCGAGGTGAAGAGCACGGTGACCGGCCCCGACGGACGGACGCGGACCTCGACCGGCACCATTGATCGAGAGGAAGGGACACTGAATCGAACCATCACGGGTCAAGGTGGCCGTTCAGTCAATGCTACGACATCCGTCGACCGGGATAACAAGTCGATCGGAACCACCTATAGTACCGAGAGCGGTAAATCGGTTTCGACAGACACAAGCCGCAACGAGGGTGGCGGTCGGTCCACCACGGTGACCGGTCCCGGTGGCAATCAGCGGACGATCCAGAGCACGGGAAGCTTCGATCAGGACGCTGGCACCGCGACCCGCACCATAACCGGTCCAGGCGGCCGCAGCGGCTCGGTGACGATCAACCCCGACAACTGATAAAGTGAAGGTGGTATTGGTGTCGATCAAAGACTTGGCTTAGGTTGACGTCAATCATCCCGGCCCCCGGAGCTCTCGTCGGGGGCCGGGTTTCTAGCGTTATAGCCGAGCGGGCGGACAGCACCGATGATCCGAAGGACGACCGGCTGCGTTCAAATGGAATCTCCTTGCGGCTATTGCAGGCGGCGAGCTGAGCCCCCGCTGTTTTCCCGGATATGCTCGGAGGAAAAACTCCATGCATGGCTTCTGCTACTTTCTGTTCATCCTGGGGCTGTCCATCCTTGGCCCCGATGTCGCTGCAAATGAGCCGAACCCTGTCGATATCGCGCGTGGATCCCGTCTGACTCAATCGGGCGATCGAATCGATTATCTGCTCGTCACTCCGAACGCGGACGGGCAACCGGTGAGTCTGCCCCTACCCGCGCTCGTCCTCACGCACGGCTTCGCGCGCGATTACGGGCGTCATCTCGACTCGGCGATCGCCTATGCCTCTGCGGGGATCATCATCTTGGTACCCAATCTCGTCGCGTCGGATGAGCGCCCCATCGTGGGACGCCGCGAGGTCGAGAACACGGCCGATCATGTACGCTGGCTTATCGCTCGGGCCGAGGATCCCGCCGATGCTTTGTACGGGATACTGGATCCGGACCGCATCGCGTTGGCCGGTCACAGCGCGGGAGGCGCCATCAGTTTCGAGGCAACCATCACGCTTCAGAGCTCAGGCATCTTCCCGGCCGCACTCGTCATGCTCGATGCGGTGCCCTATCCGCGCACACTTCGCGCGGCCGCACGCCTAAGGCCGCTGCCACTTTTGAGTCTGCGTTCGGAACCGAGCGGCTGCAACGCGAATGGATCGGTCGCGCAACTGGAATCCGTTCTCAACTTTTCGATCGAATCGGTCCTGATCAGCGCAGCGACCCATTGCGACCCGGAATCGCCGACTGACGTGGTTTGCGAGCTCGCCTGCGGGGGTGGCTCCGAGCCCGCCCGCGCCACCTATCGCGAGCAAACCGAAACCTTCCTCCGCGACAGCTTCGGGCTCAGTCCACGGGATGATTGAGGCGAAGATGGCCGGTCATGAGCTCGTCGAAACGTGCCTGAGCCTCGTCGTTCACGAGCGCCCCTCCGGGCGAGATCTGAATCAGATTTGCCGAGGGATTCAACGCGAGAAAGACCTCGCCTTCGCTTGGCGGGGTGAAGGCATTCTCGACGCCCCAGATCAGGAGGGCGGGAGCTTGCAGGTCGGCGAATTCATCGCGCACGTCGAGCCCGAGATTGCTTGTCAGGAAGGAGGCGGCGGCATAGATCGAATCCGGGTTTCGTGTGTATTGCAGGTAGTCGTCGATCGTCTCGGTATCGCAAAACGACGGATCAACATAGAGGGAGGTGCGGCAGAAGGACCGGATGGAAAGCCTGGAGCCTAAGGCTGCGTAGGCGGTTTGTCCTGCTTTCCCGGAGACGACACGCTCCCAGAGAGCTTCGGTGAACGGGCCCGGCTCGGTCGTGAAGCTCTCCGCTCCGACGGGTGCATTCAGCACCAGTGCCGTGACTTGCTCGGGGTAGTCGGCCGCCACGGCGATCGCGTAGGTCCCGCCCAGAGAATGTCCCACGAGTGCCGCGGGCTCGACTACGACCTCCGTCAGGAAGGCGCCGAGCATGTCGACATAGTTGGCGCCGGTGAAGCGGCGCTGGGGTCCGATCGACCGTCCCCAGCCGGTCAGGTCGATCGAATAGACGCGATAGCCTGATTGGACGAGCGCGTCGATCTGATAGCGTGTCTGTGCGGAGGAGGCGCCTGCGCCGATCCCGTGGATTTGGACCACGGGCGGACCGGCGCCATCGACGCGATAGGCGACCGCTTCGGTCTCGAAATCCCAGGACTTCCACTCGGCGTCTCCGGCTGGAAGGACGCCGGCCCAGGGCCCCAAAATTATTATCATCAGAAGTTTCTGAAGCGTTTTCATGTGCTTGACTCCATCGTTGGCAAGCTCTCTAAAACTCGGGCGTCGCCAACGCTGCCGGCGGGCGCTCGTGGATAAGGTCGAATCATAATGGAACCTTCTCGAGTCGAAAGATACAGTCGCCGAGATGGTCTTGAAACCTGCTACTTGACTTGTGGCGGGTCTTTCTAAAAATTGCGAAGCTGTTGCGAGCCGGTCTCAAGCGATCTTGGCCTATACTGCAGAATGTGCTGAACACGCTTGCACGATCTTGATTGCCGGTCCATGCTGAGCTTGGGAAACGTTTGTTCAGGGCGCCAGTCCTGATTTTCCCGAAACGGCAATAAACGGCAGGCCGTCTTTCGGCCGATTTTCGTGAATTGACGGGCGACTTCAGTGGTGTTGTTGGACCATCGGTGTCCGGAGCCGGGCTAACCGCCTCACCGAGTGGATCGAAGTGACAATCGCAGAGTCTCGCTAGATTGGTTGAATCGAATTATCTGCGTCCACTCGGCTAACCGTTTTTGCCCATCCGGCGTTTATTCGATTCTTCAGATCGAGGAAATATAACTATGATCACAATATCGAGTCTACGCGCGCGATCGGTTGCTCTCTGTAGCTCCTCGCCGCCCACTTCGCGCCACAGAGCTGAAGGTCGGTTCTTAGGTGCTCTGTTAATGACTGCAATTTGTCTAGGGCAGGCTCAGGCATCGACGAGTCCCGATGAGATTGAGTATCGGAACGCAGCGGGTCGATGGATCATTCAGGGCGGCGACTTGGGCGTTTTCGAGAGCAGCGATAACGGAACAAGCTGGTTCCGACCGGCTGGTGCCGGGCTTAATCTGGCAGTCGTGAAGGAATGCGACGAGGAGACGACTGCGGGTAGTGTGGTCGCCTGCTGGATGATGCCCGTCAATCTTAACACCATAGAGCCCGCTAACCTCGGCATATTGACGGATCTGTTGCCACGCGATACGGTTTTTGTGGATGCTTTTCCGGAGCCCGGCTTTGTGAGCGGCGAAGGCGATCGAGCGAGGTGGAGTGCGCTCTCGCTCGCTCCGGGTTTCAATTCGGACTGCTACTACGAATACCTCAACTGGAAGGTCGATCCCTTTGCCGGCCCGTTCAATCCGCAGACGAATCCAGTTTGTTCCGGAGACTTTCCTGGGTTCGAGCAAGCAACGATCTTTTATCTTAGTTATCGCGTCAATGTGCCTGTTCAGGCCGGCGCGAAACTGGTCAATACAGCGCGATTTAGCGCGGACGTTCCAGGTTTTTCGTTGGAGCAGGTCACCGCCGACTATGTCACCTCGGTTCGAGGCGGTGCTGTCGCACTGGGATTGACCATCAGCGACAGCCCGGATCCTGCGGTTCCCGGGGAACAGGTGCTTTTCGATGTTTCCTACGCCCATCTCAGCGAAAGCTCCGAGCCGCTTGCGAATGCCTGTATCTTGTCGCTGAACTATCCGGAGGGCTGGGGCGATCCGCAAATTTTTGACTTGGGCGATCTCGGACGGGGGCAAAATGGTCAAGTCCAGGGGGCTGCTACTGTGCCGCTCGCGGCTTTACCCGGTTTCCGTGGCACGACGATCGCGAGCCTAGAGTGCCTGCAGGGTGGAGTGAGTGCGTCTAATCAGACCCTTGTGAAGTCCGTCGACAACAACCCTCCGATTGCGGTTCCGGATAGGGTGACGCTCATGGTCGGAACGATAACCCCGATCGATGTGTTGGCGAACGATTCAGATGTTGATGAGGATTCGCTCGCTGTCGTCGCCATTACCCAGCCCCAAAAAGGCACGGTATCGCTTCAAGCCGGAGGTCTCGGCGTTTTCTATCAATCGAAAGCCGATGCGGAAGGGGTCGATAGCTTCACCTACAGTATCTCGGACGGGCGAGGTGGATTATCGACTGCGAACGTGTCGGTTACCGTCATCGGTTCAACGGGCGTTAAGCCACTTAGTTTAACTGCTCGACCGATTTCACGACTCGGAATCCGTAATCTGTTTGCCGTCAGCGACGCCGTGCCGGAACGCAAGGTCACTTTCTGGTGGAGTAGAGTGCCTCAGTACCCGCCTGCCATTACGAGTTGCGGGCAACTGGCCTCCTTAGTCAATCCGAATATCAAGAGAGCTGACGTGATAGCCTCGGATTCGGGTACCGCAGAGTCGGTAAAGTCGATCCTTAAGAAACCGATCTGGATACTCGCGACTCAGGAGCTAGATAACGGAACCTGTGGTATTTCCAACATGGTTCAATTGTTCTGAAACCTGCTCGCCTCGTGCTCTTAGGTGATTTCCGGGAAAGGATCTACCGGCGTGTAGGGGCGAATTAATTCGCCCCTACAGTCCCTACAGGTCTTACTGGCATGCGCAGACGGGATGCCAATTCTCGGAGATCGCCTCAAGAACATTAGATTCCGGGGGTTCTCCTCGGAATCGACTTAGGCGAATGCAGGCATGGATCGTAATTTCGGCCAGTGTGGCGCGCGGCGGGCAACATAGGGCGTTGAATGTTTGGGTTTCCCTGCTCTTTTGGTCATCCAGTTTTCGTGTCTGGGATCGGGTAATGAGTGGGCGTCGCCGCAAGGCCGGCGTCGCGTTACTCAGATGGGTCATGACCCGGCGCTTGATATCCAGCGCGCGCGCCCGATTGAGGAACTCGCATCAAGGCCGACTTCAAGTCGGTGAGCAAGGCGGAGATGTTCGGCACGAGTTTACCGATCTCCTTGAACGGTCTGCGGTCGGTGAGGGTTTTGTAGCGGCCGAACACCGATAGAAGGAAGGCCTGACGGTTTGCCGCAAGGTGCTTAAGGACTTCGTGCAGTGGTCCGGAAATGCACCCAGTGCACATCCCCGCTCAACTTGGCACTCAGCAAGCAATACGTGCTTGCCCACCCCCACTCAACGAGATGATCGGATCGATGACGTAGATCCAGTCCGCACGCTGCGTGGGTGGACGCTGGAACAGCGCCAAGCCCGAGCGGTAGAGCCAGTTGCTCAGCTGATTACTGACCACCATGACCGGATGATCGCCAGTTGCGCCGGCTCGGGTTGGGTGGCCTTGCGCACATGCAGGGCACGCCCGTCGGGACGGCGGAAGGTGGCGGTGACCCGGCATTGGCCGGCGAGGATCGCGCGCAGGCTGGACCACCGGTCGGTGATGCCGTGCGCCTGCAGGCGCCGCCGGATGATCTGGACGAACTGATAGGCCAGCACGGTGATGAACAGGTGTCCCTCGGCCCGCTCCGCGGTCTGGTGATAGACCGGGCGCAGACCCAACTCCGATTTTAAGGAGCGGAACACCGCTTCCAGGTCGGTGAGCATGACGTACGTGCGCCACAGCTGCTCCGACTCCCAGGTCAGCTCGTTGGTGCGCAGGCAATAGACCCCGGGGTGCGTGACCAAGGTGCCGTCGACCGGTCGGCGCTCTCAGCGGATGGCTTGGGCGTTGACCCCGCCGGCATCCGGCTCGACGGTGATGCTGTAGTGCTGCCCGACGCCGTGACTCGTCTCCTTCAACCGCCCGATGCGCTGGGCCTCGCGCTCCACCGCGGGCGAGAGCACCCCCTCCAGCAGCACGCCCTGCCCGCCGAGCAACTCCTCCAAGCGTACGCACAGCGTCGGCCACTCGGCCGGCGGCACCGCGAAATGGCGCCCGAGGTTCAGGAGGGTGATCTGCCGGACCTTGCCGCCGACCCGCGCGGAGCGCACCAGGCGGTGGGTGCGGTAGTGCTCGCCGGTGGTGCTGTTGTGGGTGCGCGTGCGACGGATGTACATGCCCGTACGCTAGCTCATGCGCTGCCCGGCGCCTAGGGATAGGCCAAAATAATATGGCACTACGCGCTAGGTTTTGAGAGGCGTGTAATTATGAATCAATGGCATGATATTGACGGCAGGGGCGAATTCCCCCCGCCACGTTAAAGATGGGCTAAGGCGCCCAAGGTGCGGCAGCCGCGATAGTGCCGGCAGGATTGAGATCTCTCAGGTTGCGAATTCCGGGTTTCGCCCCGGCTAGTCTCGAAGTTCTGCATAGCCGCGTTGAACAGGGAGAGACCTTGGTCACGTCCCGGCGATTCCGGGACGTGACGGGTCTTGAGCTAAGGTCCGGGTTTCAGACCCACGGTGACACCTAGGTAATCCGCATAACCTGGTGTGAGACCGTCGGTCGTGATACCGAATAGCTTTGCCTCGTCGAAGTCAATGTCTACGACGCCTTCGAGACTCATGCCTTCGATGCACATCGGAGGTGTGAACTTCTCGGCGTTCTCAGCAACTTTTTCGATAACGACGCTCTCGAAGGCGCGTTCCAGGATGTTTTGGTCGTCGGAAGTCCCGGAAACGTTGCACATGGCACCAAAGCTGGTGTTGGATGGAATGACGCCCTTGAACTTTGGCACGAAGCCGAGCTCGTTCGCCTCACAAACACTATTGTCGATGCCCATCTCCGTGCTGAAGGCGAGATCAAGGCAGGCTGCGAAGAGTTGACAATCAGGTGCAGCGTTCCCCTGAGCCGAGAAACAGCCCTTCAAATCGTCGAGATCATCCGTGTAGTTGTCCTGCGAGCGGTCCAGCACGAAAACCACGTTGACCTGCTTCAACGCGAGATCGACCCCGACGAATTTGTCGTTGGCGTCCTCGTCTTTGACTCCGATTTCCGGAGGCATATCGACTCGGCCGCAGAGCAGGATGCTGTCGTCCTGACTGATGTCTTTTGCGACGGTTTGTTGGCAGTTGCTCTTGACCCGCTGACGTTCAACGAGGTTTAGGTCGCTGACAGGTAGCGTCAGACAATCCTCGCCTTTGAACCCATGACAGACTCCGCGCTCGATCGAGCCGTTCAGGGTCGTGCAATCGGTTCCCCGGATCGCGTTGCACTGACCGCGTGAGGCGGGTAGGGGCAGTGTCGAGCAATCCTCGGGGAGTAGATCGCCGACCGTGTCCAGGTCCTCGCCCGCGCTGGTGCAGAATGACTGAAGATCTCCGCACTGTGTCATGCTTGCGAAGATCTGATTAAAGACATCATCGGCGATCAGCACGCTGATGTCCGCACCGACTGCAGCGACCTCCGCGGGAGTCGGCAAACGTGCGGGCGTCAGGGCAGCGCCCGGAGATGCGTCGACGGCGGCTTCATCGCAGGTGCTCTCGAATTCCGCGCCAATCGAGACGAGCAGTCCGTCCGCGGTGATGTCGGTCTTGATCGGGCCTGGCTTGAAGAGTGAGCTCTTTGAGTCCTGTGCAAAGGCATCAGGATTGACACCGGCATCGTTGAGGCCCATTGCGTCGGGCTCGCCGAGTTGCAAATCACTCAAGAATGACTGCTCGAACTCGAATCCGCCGACCCCGAACTGCTCAAAAATGAAGCCTTTAACATCAAAGTCACCTCCGGTGAACACGAACGCAAAGGCACCGCCGATGGCGCGGGCGACGGTATCGAAAACAAAACAGATCGATGCGCCCCAACACTCAAGGCCGAAATCTTGTTTTGTGAGCGGATCGAAACCGGAGTCTTTGTCGTTCTTCACGACGCCGTTGCAGGTTCCGACACATTTGGCATAACAGGCGCCACCGGGGCAGTCGGTGCTCGTCTCGCAGGACTTGCCTTGATTCTCGCCGCCGGTACATTTATTCCCCGACCCCGATGGGTCGGATGGGCAGCTCAAATCCGTCATACAAGCGGCACCTTCAGCCGGTCCTTTAGCGCATGTGCCCGCGCCGCCGCTCGTCAACGGCCAACAGGCGTTGTCGTTCAAGCACTCCAATCCGCTGGGGTTCGCGCAGGCCCCGGCTTGCGCATAGAGCGGTGTGCCGTCGGGATCACGGACGTCGTAGGAAAAGGTGAACGCGTCCTTGTCCGGTGTTTTCGTCTCGATCTGCTGCTCCGAGATGGTGACGTCGAATCGGATGTCCGCGATGTCGATCGCCGCTTCGACGTCGACCTTGGTGCGTGCAATGCACTCGCCGAAGAGTCCTCGGGTCGTGCAAGACCGCTCGGCGCCGACCCTGAGGTTCACCGTCGGAAGGCGAACAGTCAGTTGGAGCGCGCCGTCGATGAAATCGACCTGGCAGGTTGGTGGATCGCCGCTGGGGTGCTGCGACGCCCAGGTCGTAAAGTCGAGTTCTCTGAGCACCAGTGGAATGTTAGTCAAGTCGCATGAGCAGTCCGGCTCAAAATCGAAAGTACCGAAGGTCTTGCCGCTCAGGTTGCCTGAAAGGTCGGCCATGAAGGTGTCGATGGCCTCCGTACAGGTCGCGTTGAAGAAGCTTTGTACGGCCGCCTCTTCCAAACCGATCAGGAAGGCGCCGTCGACCGACGCAGCGGTCATGGCTTCGGCGATCTCCCCGCGGAGGCGGCCGTCCAGGTTCCACAAGAGGTCGCGCAGCTGCGGGCTCAGGTCATCGTCGATAAAGCGTTGGATGCGTGCCGGCATGTCGTCGCGCAAGCGATCGAGCACACTTGAATCGAGCTCGTCGTCGGGGCGCAACAACGACTGGCGCGTGCTCTCGGAACCGGCAAGGATCTGCGAGAACTCGGCATCGAGCGGCCTTTGGACGGCACCGAGGGCGAAGACGACATCGGTGTTGAAGGTGCGCAAGCCGTCGCTTGTGGCGGCATCGACGATCACCCGGTTGGATCCCCGCAGGAAGCTACCGAGCGGCGCCGTGCCGGCGGTCGCATCCGCGAAGGAATGTTCGGGAAGCGACGCGTCGAACTTGACCAGACATTCTCGAGGGGTGGTTTGGTCGTCCCCGGCGCAGATCTGGCGGTCGGGAATCCCGACATCCAATGACAGTCCGTTGACGGCAAGGGAGCTGATCTCCTTGCCCGCGCAGACGCTCCCGGAGACCTTGACGGGCGCTGTCAGCACGATCTCTTGATCCGCGGGGGAATCGACCGTGATGGCGAAGGCGGATGCCTTTCCGATATCGGCCAGATCGTCGCGGTAGCAGCTCCGATTGAGCGGAGTGCGCGGTAATGGTTGACCGGAGACTCTAAAGAGATGGCCGCCAGGCGGCAGTCCGCTCAGTCGCAATTGAAGGGTGTTGGTCTGGAGCGGGACGGCGATTCCCGTGTTGGTATCCGATGCAGCTTGCCGATCCAGCGCCTCGATGGCGAGCCACTCGACGTCGACATCCACAGGGCTATCGATACCGCAACCGGCCTGGATCTGGAAGCGGCACTCCCCGGGTGTGATGCAGATCGAGCCGCCGGGCGTCGGGAGCTGTGTGGCGGGGTCGACACCGATCTCGGCAAGAATGTCGACACCGTTCAGCTCGATTTTGAGCGTGTCGACGTCCACGAGCGGTAGAAAGGCGCTCAACTCGACACTATCGTCGTCGGGCAGGGAAAGCGTCTGATCACGCGGACTCGAGACTTGAATGAAGGGCACGATTCCGCAGTAGGCGACGTCCTGGAGGGCGCCTTTCTTGCCGACTACCCGCAGGACGGGGTTTTTGTGGAACATCGTGTGGTAGTTGCCCGCCGGCGAGGTCGTGACCCGCCAGAATCGCGGATCGATCCGGCTGCCGAGATAGGCGATATCGCCATCCCGAACATCCTCGATGATGGCCAACAGATCGCCATTCGCGTCGATGGAGACGAGATCGGCCTGGATTTCGGTCGCCTGACCGCCGTCGAACTCGATGAAGTGGGTCGCGAGACAATCGGCCGGGCGCCGGCCGACCCGATAGGGGAGGGAACAGGTCACGCCCAAATCGGCGAAGGCACCCGCGCAGTCGACGTCTTCGGCATCGGTGAAGCCGTCGCAGTCGTTGTCGATGAAATCGTTGCAGCTCAGCTCGACGCCGGGCTCCGGCGGGTCCAGCGCGACGGCTCCGCATTCGGTGTCGAGGCGGTCTGCGGTGCATTGGAAGGCACCGATCTGCCGACACGCCCCGACCCCCGCGGCGCATTCGAGTCCCAAGATCGGGAAGCCTTCATCCGTGACCCCGTCGCCATCGTCGTCGATCCCGTTTCCGCATAGCTCGGGTTGACCGAAACCGGCACAATCCGGATCGGCGAGATCGACGAGTCCGTCGCAGTCGTCATCGACACCGTTGGCGCAGCTCAGGCCATGGATCGTACCTTCCTGCTTCGGCGCACCGGGTTCGGCGGAGCATTCCGTGCCGTTCCCCGCCGCGTTGCAGAATCGAATCCCGTTGCGTTGACAGATTCCGACGCCGACCGTACAGATCGAGCTGACGCCAAAACCGTTGTCGATGACGCCGTCGCCGTCGTTGTCCAAGCCGTCGCACTTCTCCGGCTCCTGACACGCGGGCTCATCGAGGACGTCGATCTTGTCGTCGCAGTCGTTGTCGACCCCATCGAAACAGTGGCCTGCGGCGAGCGATTCCTCGGCATATTCAATGATGGCGCTGGGCGTATTCTCGCAGGTAAAGACGCCGCGACCGAGCAGGCCGTAAGGATCGTCGCCCGCAGTTGCTTCATAGGTGACCGAGCCGGGCGGTACTTTGCAGACCAGGATTCCGCCGGTCTTGCAGACACCTTCCGGTCCGGGGCTTTCGTGGAAGACACAGAATCCGTAGCCTTCATCGGCGACGCCGTCACCATCGTCGTCGACGGGAATACCGTCGGCCTCGACCGGATCGAATGCGGGAAAGGTCGGATCAGCACCGTCGATCTTGCCGTCGCAGTTGTCGTCGACGCCGTTACAGCGCTCGAGTGCGCCGGGATTGATGCCGGCGTTGCCGTCGTTGCAATCGCCGCACAGTTTGCCCGTAGAATCGCATCCACCTGAACACACGGCGTATCCGTCGTTGTCGTTATCCGGGCATGCTGCCGAGAGGGCAGTAGGGGACAACCCGACAAGCGCTAGGCCCAGTAAGGTCGGAAGTAGTCGTCCGAAGCGGGCTTTCGGATGTGCCGGTGGCTTGGAGTCTAGGGTGGGCGCCAAAATCTCTGAATGCGATCCCATAAGGGTATGCCTCCGCTCGAAAAGCAAAGGTTGAGGAACGACGGATGCAATCGTCGAAGGTTGTATAAGTCTGCACGACGTGGACGTGCTTCAGGGCGAAGTCAACAGCTCCCTGAACGGATCCTCGGCTAAAACCAGTCTAGCAGTTTTCACGCGGGATACAGGAAATTCGATGAACAACGACGCATTTCAAATTGAAAGGTGGGTCGGGCTGTCCGGCAACGCGAAATGTTTCGCGAAGACTCCGGACGTTTCTCATGGAGCGCGAAAGTGCTACGTGGCGGCCGGCGAGGGGTTGTCTTTTACAGGGTGGCGGCCGACAATCCCGGCGTGTCGCGCGTAGCGCGCCCAGACCATAATGAACCCAGCAACCGGAGACGTCGCATGGCGAACGAGGGCTACCACGAGCCGACCGAAGAACTGTCCGACGAAACCCGAGACATGCACCGGGCCATCATCTCGTTGATGGAGGAGCTCGAAGCGGTCGACTGGTACAACCAGCGGGTCGACGTCTGCAAGGACGAAGATCTGAAGGCGATCTTGGCGCACAATCGCGACGAGGAAAAGGAGCATGCGGCGATGGTGCTGGAATGGATCCGCCGCAAGGATCCGTCCTTCGACAAGGAGTTGAAGGACTATCTCTTCACCGAAAAAGAGATTGCCCATCACTAACCTAAACCGCGTCCGAGGGTCCTTGCGGGGCAGCGTGTTTCTTGCGTTCGAGGCTACCACGAACCTTGGCGCTGACGCGGTTTAGGTGGGAATGAAGGGCATTTTTAAGATGGATGTTCTCAATCTCTTGAACCGCGCCCGCTCAAACTTTTGGGGATTCATGTGAAGAGCGACAGATCCTCGAACTGTCCATATCCTGCCCGGGGCGGTTCAACATGAGTCGCGCCAAGCTCGATGCAGAGTCGATCGTGATGGCGCTCGCGGAGCTCAATGTCTCTGCTGCGTCACCCTGGAGTTTGGCCGACAGTAAGCTGCATAAGGAATTCCGTTTCAAGGACTTCGTTGATGCCTTCGGCTTTATGAGTCGGGTCGCGCTGGTGGCCGAGTCGATGGATCATCACCCCGAGTGGAGCAACGTTTTCAATCGTGTCGTGGTCGCTCTCTCGACCCACGACGCAGGCGGGATCACGGAACTGGATTTCGCGCTGGCGAGCCGAATCGAAGGCTTGAGCGGTTAGGCGCCCCGCGGACCCGTGCCCATACTGAGCCTCGCTTGGAAGAGCCTCCTCAATCGCCGCGGTACGGCATTGCTCACGGTCATCTCGATCGGTTTGAGCGTCGCGCTGCTTGTTGGCGTGGAGCGTCTGCGCACCGAGACCCGTGCGAGCTTCGCCAACACCATCTCGGACACCGACCTGATCGTCGGGGCGCGGACCGGACCGGTTCAGCTGCTGCTGTACGCTGTCTTTCGAATCGGTCACGCCACCAACAACATCTCCTGGGATTCCTACTTGGACATCGCGGCTCACCCCCGTGTCGCCTGGTCCATCCCGATCTCTCTGGGTGACTCGCACCGCGGATACCCGGTCCTCGGCACCAACTCGGCCTACTTCGAGCACTATCGCTACGGTCGCGGTCGCGCGCTCCTCCTGGCAGAGGGTACGCCCTTCTCCGACCTCTACGACGCGGTGCTCGGGGCGGATGTGGCGAAGGGGCTGGGTTACGGCTTGGGCGATTCCATCGTGATTGCACACGGCGCGTCGGATGTCGCCTTCGCGCGTCACGACGCCCATCCATTTCGGGTCTCCGGCATCCTCGAGCCGACGGGCACCCCGGTCGATCGCACGGTTCACGTGAGCCTCGAGGGTATCGAGGCGATCCATGTCGGCTGGGAGGGCGGGGCGCCCTTGCCGGGCCGGGTCGTCGATGCCGATGCCGCGCGTGCCATGGACCTTGCACCCAAAGCCATCACTGCGGCCTTGGTGGGCCTGACCTCGCGGATCTCGACCTTCCAGGTGCAACGCTTCGTCAACGACTACCGACAGGAACCCCTAATGGCCATCCTGCCAGGCGTAGCGCTTGCCGAGCTGTGGGGTCTGATTGCGGTCGGCGAGCAGGCCCTGCTGTTGGTCTCCGGATTCGTGGTCGTCGTGGGTCTTTTCGGTCTTTTGACGGCGTTGCTGACGAGTCTCGGCGAGCGCAGGCGCGAGATGGCGATCCTGCGCTCGGTCGGCGCCCGTCCGGCCCATGTCTTTGCGCTGATCCTGGGCGAGGCGCTCGCACTGATCCTGCTCGGCATCCTGGTCGGCCTGGGTCTTCTTTACGGGGCGCTGCTGGTGGCCCAGCCGCTAATCCTTTCGGCGATGGGGATCTTCGTCGCTGTCGGAATCCTGTCGGCTCATGAGATGATGTTGCTGGCGCTGGTCCTGGCAGCCGGCTTCCTGGTCGGCCTGATCCCCGCTTATCGTGCGTATCGGCTGTCTTTGGCTGATGGGCTGTCGATTCGGGTGTGAGTGATTAAACCGCGCCCGATGCGGTATGCGTCGTTTCTTGGATTGGCTTGGCCGCGCCGGCTCCGACAACTGTCGGAGCCGGCGCGGTTTAAGGTATTAAAACCTATTAAATTTTAAACCGCGTCTCCACAAAGGTCGGAAAAGTCCTTGAGCCCGACACAACATGAAAATGACGCATTTCACTCTGGACGCGGTTTAACTCATCACCCGACAGGCGGTCGTTGGGGCGACCTCAGGCGGTTTCCGTAGAAGTAGGTGCCGTAGGTTGAGCTGACGATAGGACGCACGACTTCCGTCAGCGGTTGGTCGTGCAGGTCGAAGGCTCTGTTTATTGTCGAGTTCGTGTTCGTGTTCGTCCGGAATCCGATTACGACAACGAAAAATTCTGCGACGGTTTGTTCAAGACTTGCGGTTTAAGGGGCGAATCTTTGAGAATCAAGACGATGAGAATGCTTGCACGGCTGTTCCCGGTGATTCTCGCCCTGTGGCTTGTGGGTTGCGGCGAGGAACCGTCCGAACCCGACTCAGCGATTTCAGGCGCGATGCAGGCCGAGGAGATCGATTGGGATCGCTTGATCCCGGTCGAGTGGCAGCCCGAGACCCTGCTCGAAGACTTCGACCTCGACGCGCTCGATGAGATGGACGACGACGATCCGCGTGCGAAGGAGCTGATGGACAAGCTCATGGCGCTCTGGGCCGATGCCCCGGTCGTGGAAGAGCTGGACGGGCTCCGGGTCCGACTGCCCGGCTTCGTCGTGCCCTTGGAGCTGGATGCGCGCAAGATGACCGAGTTCCTCTTGGTGCCTTATTACGGCGCCTGCATCCATGTTCCGCCGCCGCCCGCGAATCAGACGATTCATGTCGTTGCGCCCGAGGGCCGCGAGTATGTCGGCGAGCTGTTCGATACCGTCTGGGTCACGGGGACGCTTCGGGTGATCCGCACCAGCAGCGACCTTGCCGAAGCAGGCTATCGGATCGACGTGACCGAGATCGAGCCCTACGACGGCGAGGTGGAGCCCCTTTAAACCGCGCCTCCGCACGACATGCACGGTTATGCCTTGAAGCGGTCTCGCAGGAATCAACGGCCCATGCAGCCGGCGCGGTTTAAGGCGAATTCCGGAAACCTTCAGGCCGAGGGCGTAGGTTGTGCCGAGCCGTGCGAGGCACAGCCAACCGTAGGCGCAAGTTGTGCTTCCTATCGTCAGCACAACCTACGGGTAGGGAAGTTTGCAGAAATCGCCTAAGTCTTTTTTCTCTGAACCGCGTCGACTCCAACGTTGTTGGTGTCCTTGAAAGGGCGAGTGGACTCGAGCATCACCGTGCACCGCGGACGCGGTTCAGCTTGGATTCGGCCGAGTGACCCCACATCCACCAAAGCGTCGGTCAGGTGCGGCGATCGAACGCACCCTTCACCGACAGGTGCTCCGGGCTCGGTGCACTGAGCCGCACCGGAGACGACCTTGGATACCGACATCCTGACCCGTATCGAGATCAGCAAGGAGTATCTGAATTTCAGCGCCGGCCATTTCACCATCTTCTCCGCGACCGAGCGGGAGAACCTCCATGGCCACAACTTTCGGATTCGCTGCAATGTCACGGCGCCGGTCGGCGCGGACGGTATGGCGTTCGATTACGTCATGCTCAAGCGGGTGCTCAAGTCGCTTTGCGACGAGTTCGACGAGCGCCTGCTGCTGCCCGAGCGATCGCCGCATCTGAGGATCGAGTATGGCGGCGGGATGGTGATCGCTTGTTTCGGCGAGGAGCGTCTGACCTTCCTGGAGCGCGACGTGCTGGTCCTGCCCATTCGAAACGTGACCATCGAAGAGCTGGCCGAGCTGCTGCTTGGGCGGCTGCGCGCGCGATCCGAGCTGGTCGGTCGGGATCTGTACGCCATCGAGCTGGGTGTCTCGTCGGGCGACGGACAATGGGCCTTTTCGTCTTGGAGGACACCGTGAATCTACTTGTTGTCACAGGTGCGAGTACGGGGATCGGTCGCGCCATCGCGACCCGCTTTCTGTTGGAGGGCAGCGTTGTCGTCAATCTCTCTCGCCGTCCCTGCACGGAGCGAGGCGTGGAGAATCTGGCGTGCGATCTTGCGCAGCCCGACGCGATCGATCGGATCGCCGCTCCCCTCGGGACCTGGTTGGTCGATGCCGAGCGCATCTGTCTGGTCCACAACGCCTCGGTCATGCGTCGCGACAGTATCGACGCCTTGCCGAGCGAGGACCTGCGTGCCGTGCTCGAGCTTAATCTGGTGGCCGCCAACGGTCTTAACCAGTTGGTTCTGCCACACATGAGCGCCGGCTCCAGCATCATCTATATCGGCTCGACCCTGGCGGAGAAGGCGGTGCCCGGCGTGGCAAGCTACGTGATCGCCAAGCATGCCCTGGCCGGGATGATGCGTTCGACCTGCCAAGATCTTGCCGGGCGCGGGATCCACACCTGCATGATCTGCCCCGGTTTCACGGATACCGAGCAGATCCGAACCATGATCGGCGGCGATCCGGACACGCTTGCCGCCCTAGCGGGGATGTCGGCGTTCGATCGGCTGATCGAGCCGGAAGAGATCGCCGAGACCGTGGCCTTTGCGGCCCATGCCCCGGTGCTGAACGGGGCGCTCATCCATGCCAACCTCGGGCAACGCGAGCGATGACCGACGCGGCGCAGCGCATCGTCTGTATCAGCGGCGGGACATCCGGGATCGGGGCGGGGCTTGTCGCCGCCTTCATCGAGGCCGGCGATCGCGTCGTGACCTTCGGGCGGGATCCGGATAAGGTCGCCGCGCTCGCGCAGCAGTGGGGTCATGCCGTTGGCTGCGGGAGCTTGCGTCTGCTGGTGGGCGACGTGACGCACGCAGACTTCCGCGATCGCCTCGTCGCAGAGATTCGGGACGCGGACGGCCGTCTGGATGTCTTGGTGAACAATGCCGGCGTGATCTTGAGCCAAGGCGATCTCGAGGAGACGGTCGAGGCCTGGCGGGCGACCCTGGAGGTCAACCTGATCGCGCCCTTTGCACTGACCCAGGTCTTTCTCGGTCTGCTCGAGCAAAGCGCCGCCCCGGTCGTCATCAACATGTCGTCGGCTTGTGCACAGCACCCCTTCGAGACCTGCACATCGACAAGCTATTCCGCCAGCAAGGCGGGTCTGGAGATGTTGACGAAGCGACTGGCGATGGCGCTGGGGGCACGCGGCATTCGGGTGAACGCTGTGGCCCCCGGCGTGGTGGAATCCCCGATGTGGGGCGGGGCGACCGATCTGATCGCCTCGACCGTGAAGCGCCGTCACCGCTTACGCCAAGATGCCGTCGAGCCGAGCGACGTGGCGCGTGCCGTCGTCTTTCTCGCGTCTGAGGACGCGCGCCGGATTACCGGCGCGTGCCTCAACGTCGATGCAGGTTATGCACTCGGTTGAACCGAAAAAGGCAGTCATCAAGCCAAGACGGCAAGCGCAGGTTTCAGCCGAGCTCGTCGGTCGGGATCTGCTGCATGAGCCCGAAGCTCTTCACGAAGGGGTTAGCCATGCGCGGATCCTTCAGCATCGCCTTGTAGTCACCCTCTTTGAACTTGAGCTTGCCCGTCATGAAGGCGGCTCCCATGCCGGTCATGCCGATGCCTTTCTCGACCCACTTGAGCCAGTCCTTGAGGTCTGCACGCATGTCCCAGTTGGCGGGCGGGTCGTTCTCCGACCAAGCGCCGGCCCGGACGCAGACGCCCTTTTCGACGACAAAGACGCCGCGCGGGTTCTCTTCGTCCTTGAATCCACAATAGATCACCGAGTTGAAGTCGATCTCGGCGAGCTTGTCCGTGACCTCCGGCTCACCGTTCCATCCGTCCTTGAGATGATTCATCCATTCCGCTGAAAAGAGTGCGGCCATTGTTGTTGTCCTCCGGGTTGGCAGTGCTGAAAAATCGCGCGCGTTGCCGCGGCGGTCGGTGTGTCTGGTTGCGGGACCGGCAGAAACGCGGCCCGGCTGCACCCGTGATTTTACCAGGATGAGGAAAAAAGGATATGGGCCGGGGCCGTGAGCTTGGCACCGAACAGTCTCCGAAATCGCTCGCGGAGCCACGGAGAGACCGAGCGCACGCTGGAAAGATTTCGGACCCTCCGCGCCCTCCGCGTCTCCGTGAGAGGCCTTTCGAGCTGGAACCAGGGTGCCGGCATCAACTGATTCGTTGGCAAGGGCCGCGAGCGGTTCAGCCGAATCCGAGTCGGATCCCCGCGGGGGCCAAGCGTTCCGCCTCCTCTTCCAGCTCCAAGCGTGTCAAGGGGTGGTCCGCGAGCCAGTCGCCGGGGAAGCCGAGGACGATGCTGTCCCCGTCCGCCGTCAGGATCGGATTCGGTTTGCTCTCCGAGGAGCGTCCGCGGTGCAGGAGCACGGCCAGCCGCAGGACGACGCAGAGCCGGCGCGCCGTCTCCCGCATCCCCTGCGGTAGGGACGCCAGATCCTGCACGGGAAACTTGCGCCGATGGCCGAGCACCAGCACGGCGAGCAGCATCTGCTCGGGCCGGGTGAATCCGGCGAGATCCGCGTTTCGTAACAGATAGGCGCCATGCTTCTGATACTGGCTATGGGCGACCATGACGCCGATCTCGTGCAGCCGTGCCGCCCAAGCCAACATCAGCCCTTGGTTGGGATCTTGCAGGCTCCAGGCTGCCGCGAGGCGGCGCAAGAGAACCAAGGCCGTCGCGCGAACCCGTTGTGCGTGGTCTTGGTCGATCTGGAAGTGTCGGCAAAGCGTGTCGACGGTCCGCTCGCGAACATCCTCATGCTTGCCGCGGCCCATCATCTCGTAGATCACGCCTTCGCGCAGGGCGTACTCCGAGACATGGATCTGCTGGATCCCGAGTGTTTCGAAGACCGATCGCAGGACCGCTACGCCGCCTGCAAACACGGGCTTGCGCTCCTCCGCCAGGCCTTTCAGGGTCACCGCCGAGATACGGCCGGTTTCGACGAGGGCGTCACGAAGACGCAGCAGGGATGCCGCGGAGATTCCGTCCTCGCACCAACCTTCGGCCGCCACGACCGACGCGATCGATCTGATGGTCCCCGAGCTGCCGACCGCCGTCTGCCAGCCGGCCCGGCGAAACAGCTCGCGCACGGGCCGTACCTCGAGCGCCCCCGTGAGCTCGGCCTTCTCCATGGCTCGGGCGGTGATGCGCCCGTCGGCGAAATGACGGCGCGACATGCTCACGCAGCCCATGTACAGGCTCTCGCGCAAGCGTGCTGAAAAACCGAGTCCGACGATGATCTCCGTGCTTCCGCCGCCGATGTCGACGACTAAGCGGCGCTCGGTCCCTGCGGCCAGATCATGTGCAACGCCGAGGTAGATCAGGCGGGCCTCTTCGCGGCCCGCGATGACCTCGATCGGGTGGCCGAGCTTGGCTTCGGCAAGGGGAAGGAAATCGCTGTCGGGTGCAAGCTGACGCAGTGTGTTGGTTCCGACCGCCCGCACGCTGCCGGGAGGGAATCCACGGAGCCTCTGGCCGAATCGCTCCAGACACGCCAATGCTCGCTCGGCGACCTGCGGGTCGAGCCGCCTGTCCTCGCCCAAGCCCTCGCCGAGCCGGACCATCTCCTTGATGCGATCGGTGACCTGCATGTGGCCGTTGCCGATGCGGGCCACGATCATGTGAAAGCTGTTGGATCCGAGATCGACGGCTGCGACGACCTCTGGCAGCATGGTCTCGACGGGGTCCTGAACGGGCTCTTCAATCATGGCAGGGTCCAACGCTGAACGGCGCGTTAATGGTACCAGAAGCCGGCTCGATCGCGGGTGTCGGCTGTCGATGCTGCTCGCGATAATGGCTCCATGAGGGTCGGCAATCGAGTTGTACACGAATGGCTTATAATGTGTGTCGCAACCGATGCCGGTGCGAACGTACGGAGCGACAGGATGAACGAGACGCCACTTCAAGTCCTCAACCGCGTCTTTGGCTACGACAGTTTTCGCGGCGCCCAGGCCGAGATCATCGACCGGGTGATCGGCGGCGGAGACGCCCTGGTCCTGATGCCGACGGGCGGCGGCAAGTCGCTCTGTTATCAGATCCCGGCGCTCCTGCGGCCGGGGGTCGGCGTGGTGGTCTCGCCGCTGATCGCCTTGATGCAGGATCAGGTCGATGCACTGCAACAACTCGGCGTGCGGGCCGCCTTCCTGAACTCATCGCTGACACCGCAGGCGGCCCGCGCGGTCGAGGAGAAGATGATCTCCGGTGATCTGGATCTGGTCTATGTCGCTCCGGAGCGCCTGCTGACAGATCGCTTCCTCGCGCTGCTGGATCGCGTCCCGGTTGCCCTGTTCGCGATCGACGAGGCCCACTGCGTCTCCCAATGGGGGCACGATTTTCGCCCCGAATACATCCAGCTCCACCAGCTGCACGAGCGCTGGCCGCACGTTCCCCGCGTGGCCCTCACGGCGACCGCCGATGCGCCGACCCGTGCCGAGATCCTGACCCGCCTGGGTCTGGAGCAGGCCGGGCAATTCGTTTCCAGCTTCGACCGACCGAATATCCGCTATCGCATCGTCGAGAAGGCCAACCCGCGTCAGCAGCTCATCGCCTTCCTGCGCAATGAGCATCCCGGCGATGCCGGCATCGTCTACTGTCTGTCGCGCCGCAAGGTCGAGGAGACGGCGGCCTATCTCGCGACCCAGGGCATGATCGCGCTGCCCTATCACGCCGGGCTTTCGGCCGAGACCCGCCGCACGCACCAAGCGCGGTTCCTGCGCGAGGAGGGTGTGGTCATCGTCGCGACCATCGCCTTCGGGATGGGGATCGACAAGCCGGATGTTCGCTTCGTCGCACACCTGGATCTGCCCAAAAGTCTGGAGGCCTATTACCAGGAGACCGGGCGCGGCGGTCGGGACGGTGAGGCGGCGGACGCCTGGATGACCTACGGGCTGGGCGACGTGGTGATGCTGCGTCGCATGATCGAGGACTCCGAGGCCGAGGAGCGCTTCAAGCGCGTGGAGATGCAGAAGCTCGACAGCATGCTCGGCTTCTGCGAGACCACCGAATGTCGGCGCCAGGTTCTGCTCAACTATTTCGGTGAGCCTCAACCCAAGCCCTGCGGCAACTGCGATACCTGCCTGGAGCCGGTCGCCACCTGGGACGGGACGCAGGCGGCGCAGAAGGCGCTCTCCTGCATTTATCGCACGGGCCAACGCTTCGGCAGCAGCTATCTGGTGGATGTCCTGCTCGGCAAGAACAACGAGCGCATCCGCCGCTTCGGGCATGACCGGGTGACAACCTTCGGTATCGGACAGGAGTTGTCCGCAGATCAATGGAGGTCGGTCTATCGCCAGCTCGTCGCGGCCGGGTTCATCAGGGTCGACTTCGAAGGGCACGGCGCACTGTGCCTGACCGAGCAGAGCCGCCCCTTGTTGCGGGGCGAACGTACGCTGCACCTGCGTCGGGACCCGGACCGCAAACGCACGAGCTCCGCCGCGCGCCGCCCCGCCATGGCACCGCCGACCGACCCGGAGGCGCTTGCGCTCTGGGAGGCCTTGCGCGACTACCGGCGTCAGCTCGCCTCGGAGCAGGATGTGCCGGCTTACCACATCTTCAACGATGTCACGCTCAACGAGATGTTGACCTATCGTCCGCGTGATCGCGACGAGCTGTCTCGTATCAATGGTGTCGGTCAGGTGAAGCTCGAGCGCTTCGGCTCGGGCTTCCTGCGGCTGCTCGCCCTGCATGAAGCGGAGCACGGCCGACCGGACCGGGTGCCGCGCTTGCCGGAGGCCAGAGCGGCTGCGAGCGAGGCCCGCGCCGGCGTGATCGAGCTGAACGACTCGGCTCGCGAGACGCTGACACTGCTGCGCACGGGACTCTCCGTGGAGGCGATCGCCGATCGCCGCGCGCTGAAGCCCAGCACCATCTATACGCATCTGTCGCGCTGTATCGAGGCCGGCGAGCTCTCGGTCGGGGAGGTCGTCGACCTCGATCGGGATAGCCTCCGGGCCATCGAATTCGCCATCGAGCAACTGCCCGAGAATGCGCTTATGAGCTTGAAACCGATCTATGAAGCCTTCGAAGGCCGCTACAGTTATGGCCTCTTGACCTGTGTGCGGGCAGGAATGGGGATCTCGGCCGGGGAATGATTCACATCTGGCTCGGTCTATAATCGACCCTGTGCGCGATCCACTGGAGCCCGCCATGAGCTTGACCCAGCAAGACATCGATTTCATCAAGACCAACATGGCCGTTTGGCTCGCCGAGCAGAGCCTCGGCAAGCCGCCGGCCGTCTACGAGATCGAGCTGCGCGAGCGCATGGTGCGCGTCGAAGAAGAGCTCAAACATCAGCGTGAGCTGATGCGGCAGGGCTTCGAGCAGATGGACAAGCGCTTCGAGCAGGTCGAGAGACGCTTCGAGCAGATCGACAAGCGTTTCGAGCAGGTTGAAAAACGCTTCGAGCAGATCGACAAGCGCTTCGAGCAGGTCGACAAGCGCTTCGACGAGATGATCCGTCGCCACGATCGCCACTTCTTGTGGCTGATCGGTTTCATCACTACGGTCGGCGGCCTGGTCATTGCGGCTGGCAAGTTATGGTAGCGCGCCTTCCGCCGAACGCTCTTACCGTGTCCGATATTGACGGCGGCCAGCACGGAGCTTGATCAGCGTACTCTTATTTTTATTTTAAACCGCGCCGACTCCAACGCTAATCAAGTCTGCCGCGGCCGATCCCATCCAAAAACATCGCATACCGTGCCGGGCGCGGTTTAATCCGCCTCGTACGCCAAATTCGGCGCCAGCCAGCGCTCGATCTCGGGCAGCGGCATCCCCTTGCGCTCGGCGTAGTCCGCAACCTGATCGCGGGCCAGCTTGCCGACGGAAAAGTACCGGCTGTCGGGGTGCGAGAAATAGAGACCGCTGACCGCTGCCGTCGGCACCATGGCCTTGGATTCGGTCAGCCAGATGCCGGTGTTGCGTTCTGCATCCAGGGCCTGCCAGAGCAGATCCTTTTCGGTGTGGTCGGGGGCGGCCGGATAACCCATGGCAGGGCGAATGCCCTGGTAACGCTCCTCGATTAGGTCTTCGTTGCTCAGGCCCTCGTCGCTGGCATAACGCCAGTGGCGGGTGCGTACCCGCGCGTGCAGCATCTCGGCCAGTGCCTCGGCGAGACGGTCGGCGATCGCCTTGAGCATGATGGCGGAGTAGTCGTCGTGGTCGGCCTCGAAGGCGGCGACCCGTTCATCAATCCCGATTCCGGTGGTGCAGGCGAAGCCGCCGACATAGTCGGGGATGCCGGTCTCCGCCGGAGCGATGTAGTCGGCCAGACACTCGTTGTACTTACCCGGCGGCTGTTTGCCCTGCTTGCGCAGACAGTGGAAGGTCAGCAGAGTCTCGCCACGGTCCTCGTCGGCGTAGACCGCGATATCGTCCCCGACGGCGTTGGCGGGGAAGAGGCCGATGACCGCAGCAGCCCCGAGCCACTTCTCGGTGATGATCGTGTGCAGCATCGCCTTGGCGTCGTCGAATAGCTTGCGGGCCTCGACGCCCTTCTCGGCATCGTCGAGGATCTGCGGGAAGCGCCCGCGCAGCTCCCAGGCGTGGAAGAAGAAGGTCCAATCGATGTAGGCTGCGATCTCCTCGAGCGGGATGTCGCGGAAGGTCTGCACTCCGGGTTCGGCGGGGACCGGCGGTTGATAGTGCTCCCAATCGATCGGTGTGCGGTTGGCTTGGGCCTTGGTCAGAGGCACCAGATCGCGGGCCTCGTCGCGAGAGGCGCGACGCTCGCGGATCTGCACGTATTCGGCCCGCACACCGGCGACATACTTCTCCTTCATCTCCTTCGACAGCAGACTTCCCGCCACGCCGACCGCGCGCGAGGCGTCCTTTACATGGATGACCGGATGCGCGTACTGGGGCTCGATCTTGACCGCGGTGTGCAGCTTCGAGGTCGTCGCACCGCCGATCAGCAGCGGGATGGTAAAGCCCTGGCGCTGCATCTCCTTGGCGACGTGGACCATCTCGTCCAGCGAGGGGGTAATCAGGCCGGATAGTCCGATGATGTCGGCGTTCACCTCGCGCGCTTTCGCGAGGATCCGGTCAGCCGGGACCATGACGCCCATGTCGATGACTTCGTAGCTGTTGCACTGAAGTACCACCCCGACGATGTTCTTGCCGATGTCGTGCACGTCGCCCTTGACTGTGGCCATGAGGATGCGGCCCTGGGTGTCGCCCTCGCACTTCTCGGCCTCCAGAAAAGGCTCCAGATAGGCGACGGACTTCTTCATGACGCGCGCGGATTTGACCACCTGCGGCAGGAACATCTTGCCCTCGCCGAAGAGGTCGCCGACCACGTTCATGCCGTCCATCAGTGGGCCTTCGATGACGTTGATTGGCGCGCCGAGCTTCTGGCGTGCCTCCTCGGTGTCCTCGACGATGAAATCGGTGATGCCCTTGATGAGCGCATGCTCGATGCGCTTCTCGACCGTCGTGTCGCGCCAGGAGAGATCCTGCTTGTTCTCGATACCCGAGCCGTCGCCCTTGTATTTAGGCGCGAGATCGAGCAGCCGCTCGGTGGCATCCGGGCGACGGTTGAGGATGACGTCTTCGACCGCCTCGCGCAGCTCCGCCGGAAGATCGTCGTAGATGGCGAGCTGGCCGGCGTTGACGATGCCCATGTCCATGCCGGCGCGGATGGCGTGATAGAGGAAGACCGAGTGGATCGCCTCGCGCACCGGGTCGTTGCCGCGGAAGGAGAAGCTGACGTTGGAGACGCCGCCCGAGACCTTGGCGTAGGGCAGCTCGCGCTTGATGCGACGGGTCGCCTCGATGAAGTCGACCGCGTAGTTGTTGTGCTCTTCGATGCCGGTGGCGACGGCGAAGATGTTGGGGTCGAAGATGATGTCCTCGGGCGCGAAGCCGATCTCCTCGACCAGGATGCGATAGGCGCGGGCGCAGATCTCGAACTTGCGGTCCTGTGTATCGGCCTGACCGACCTCGTCGAAGGCCATCACCACGGCCGCCGCGCCGTAGCGCTTGACCTTTTTGGCCTGCTCGCGGAAGGCGGCCTCGCCTTCCTTCATGCTGATCGAGTTGACGATGCACTTGCCCTGGACACACTTGAGCCCGGCCTCGATTACCGACCATTTCGACGAGTCGATCATGATGGGCACGCGCGCGATGTCCGGCTCCGCGGCGATCAAATTCAGGAAGCGCACCATGGCCGCCTGCGAGTCCAGCATCGCCTCGTCCATGTTGATGTCGATGATTTGGGCACCGTTCTCCACCTGCTGACGCGCGACATCGAGTGCCGCGTCGAAGTTGCCGTCGAGGATGAGTCGCTTGAACTTGGCGGAGCCGGTGACGTTGGTGCGTTCGCCGATGTTGATGAAACTGGCTTGTGGGGTCATGGAATCGGTTCGCTGTGGCGGAGATCGCGTTGCGGCGGTTGCCCGACGGACAATTACGGTCGATCAGGCGGGATTCTACGACGAACCCATGCCGTCACGCTCCGCTCGCGGGAGCGCGGCCGGTCGACGCCGCGCCGACGGAAGGATTGGTGTCTCCAGGCGGCCGCCTAGGGTGAGCCGTCCGCCGAGAGGTCGCGTCCAACCCAGTCGGGCCATGCGTCGATACCATTGGCGACCCACATGTGCCGCCGATCGGAGATGCGATCTGTCTATTCTGTCCAGACTATAGGGTTGGGGATGAGACGGGGCAAGGCCGTCAGGCCTGAGGTCTCGTTGATTCATCGGCGACATCCAAAAAAATTCAAGCAGCTTCCAACCACGGTGACGTCACGCAGGTTGTTCAGCCCGGAAAAGATGCTCACCTTGCTGAGCCTCCTGACCCCGGTGAGGACGGCGAAGCGGATGTGGGCTTCCGCCCCCTTGATCATCGAATAGAGGTCACGCAGTCCGTCGCGCAACGGATCTCGCGGAAAGTATGAATCCCGATCGGCAGTTTGCAGCGGTGCATGGGGGCAGGTCTCGTCCCGATCAAAGAAGCTTCACCAGCGCCGCGATCAGGGCAGCCTGTGCGAGCAACAGGCCGGCAAGCCATTTGATCAGATCGGCCTTCGCGGCTACGAGTCGCGCGTCCAGAAAGTCCCTGGAAACCAATTCCTCGCTGGTCGCCTCACGAAAGGCATCAGCGACGGCCTCGGCTTGGGCCGCCGAAAAGCCGGCAGCTTCCAGTTTCTTGGCGAGCTTCAGCGTGTCGAACGTGATGGCGGTCATGGGCAGCGGGCCCTTTGAGCTTGAAATCGTCCTCACAGAATCCAAACCTAGGGATCGACGTGGGTATCGTCAAGCGCCCGGCCAAGGGGGCCAGGGGACTGGGGCTATAAGTAGGCCGGGCACACCCCGCGGCCGGCGGGGCGGCGTTTGTGATCTCTGTTACCGCCTGGTTTCCTGGCAGGTCCACATGTTCCGGCCCGTAATCCGAGTTGCGCTCTGGAGGATCAAGGAAGGGTACGAAATAAATCCGTCCCCTTTTTGGCTTTTTGGCTTCCGCTGGTCGCATTGCCGGCCGGGCTAGTCTCTGCGACGCGCCGTCGTCCGCGCCTTGATCTTGTCCGCCAGCTGGCCGATCAGGACCCCGCCGGCGCCGATCAACATCCACAGCGGGAGCCCGATCCCGCCTCCCAGGGTCACGATACCGGCGCCCCCGTTCTCGGCCGCGACAAACGTTGCAATGACGGACCCCACGCCCAGTCGCACCGTCCAGGAACGCGCGTCCCAGAGAATGTGCTTCACGGCCAATGAGAGCATCTTGAGGAGCGGCCATGCGGCCTTTTGATCGCGGGTGAGTGCGAGTATGGCCGCCGCCTTCTTAAGGCCGCGCAGGGTCCCGTAACGAATCTCACCCAGACCACGCGACCAACCCAGAAGCCGTTGTTGCTCGGCCGGGGGAAGACGCAGTACGGCTTGTACGATGGCGGGTTGAGCCGCGGTTTCTTGCACGTCGGACACTGATCTCTCCTGCTCAAGGCGCTGAATCCGACCAGACCGATGAGGTGCCGCGGTCACGGTCTTGGGGCTGCGCGGATTCTAGTCCGATTGCGCTCGCCGTTCACGCCGCACCAGGGTCGAGCGTTTGCTCGAGGATACGCCCCAGCTCGGGCAGGCAGGACCCGCAATTGGTACCGGCTTGCAGGCAGGCGCCGATGGCATCGGCGGACCGCAGGCCTTCGCCGCGGATCGCCTGCTCGATACGTGTGCGGCCAACGTTGAAGCAGGCGCAGACGGTCTCACCAGCGTCGACTTGGCCGCGTGGAGGTCGGCCGGCGAGCAGGCCGGTGCGGGCCTGGGTGTCGAGCTGCGCCGCGCCGAAGAGCTCGCCGAGCCAGCGGCTGCTCGGCAGGTTCGGGGTCGGGGCGATAAAGAGACAGGCGGCGAGGCGTCCGTCGAGGATGCGGGCGCCGCGGTAGCGGCCATGCGAGACGTCGGCAAAATCGAGCCATTCCCCGTCGGCTCCGAAGACATGTCGCGCCCAGGCGGCCCAATCCGTGACAGGCTCGCGGCCGGCGATCTCGGTGCGCCAGAAGGATTGGTCCCGGATGGTGACGCAGTAGTCAAGCTGCGAGCCGGCGGTATCTTGCGCCTCGCCCTCCGGGATGGGAAGCCGCTCGCGACTCAGTGCAATGCCGTACCAGGCCGCTCGAAAGAGGCGCACCTGCACCGGCGTGTGCTTGAACTCGGGCTGGCCGGAGACAGGATCGGTGACCGGATTGACCAGTGCATCGGCGCGCGCCTGGCGGGCCAGCATGTCGCTCCAGTGCATGGGGACAAAGACCGAGCCGGGGCGCTGATCGGCATCCACCTCGATGCGCGCCAGCATCCGACCCCATCGGCTGGTCAGCTCGGCGATGCCGCCTCTATTGAGTCCGTGCGCGGCGGCGTCGACCGGATGGATCTGCACGAAGGGCTCGGCGATGTGGCTACTCAGGCGTGGCACCAGGCCGGTGCGGGTCATGGTGTGCCACTGGTCGCGGATGCGGCCGGTGTTGAGCACGAGCGGATAGTCTTCGTCCGTTGCGGTCGCTGGCGGACGCGGTGCGATGGCGATGAAGCGAGCCTTGCCGGTCGGGGTGTAGAAGCGGCCGTTGGCGAACAGACGTGCGGCTTCGCGTCCTGCCGGGAGCGGCCACTGGACCGGGGCGAGTCGGTCGTAGTTGGTCGCCGAGAGATCCGCGAGGGCGCCGATGTCGAAATCGCGTCGTCCGTCGTTTTCGAAGGCGGAGAGGGCGGCGTGCTCGCGAAACACCTCGGCCGCCGAGCGATACGGGAAGGCATCGGAGAACCCCATGCGGCGCGCCACCTCGGCGAGGATCCACCAGTCCGGGCGTGCCTCGCCGGGCGGATCGAGAAAGGCGCGCTGACGCGAGATGCACCGCTCCGAGTTGGTCACGGTCCCTTCCTTCTCGCCCCAGCCCGCGGCGGGCAGGAGCACGTCGGCACACCGGGCGGTGTCGGTGTCGGCGAAGAGGTCCGAGCAGATGACGAGCTCGCAGGCCCGCAGCGCGGCACGCACCCGATCGGCGTCGGGCATGCTCACGGCCGGATTGGTCGCCATCACCCAGATCGCCTTGATTTTCCCTTCACCCACCGCGCGCAGCATCTCGACCGCCTTCAGACCCGGCGCGCGGGCGATGCGGTCGGCGTGCCAAAAGCGCCCGACACGATCGATGTCCTCGGGTGCGAAGTCCATGTGCGCGGCGAGCTGATTGGCCAAGCCGCCGACCTCGCGTCCGCCCATGGCGTTGGGTTGTCCGGTGATGGAAAACGGCCCCATGCCGGGTCGACCGATGCGTCCGGTCGCCAGATGGCAGTTGATGATGGCGTTGACCTTGTCGGTGCCGAACGACCATTGATTGACGCCCTGGCTGTAGAGCGTCACCACCCGTTCGGTGCGGGCAAAGCGCCGGTAGAAATCGGCGAGGTCGGATTCGGGGACACCGCAGGCCGCGGCGACGCGCGGCACGGAGCCGGCCGACCCGCGTGCCGCCGTGAAGGCGGCCGCGAAGCCCTCGGTGTGCGACTCCAAAAAGGTCCAGTCAAGCGCGTCCTCGCGTCTAAGCCAGTTGAGTAGACCGCTGAAGAGGAGGGTATCCGTCCCCGGCGCGATCGGCAGGTGCAGGTCGGCGATCTCGCAGGTCGCCGTGCGCCGCGGGTCGATCACGACGATCTGCCGGTCCGGATGGGCCTGCTTGGCCTGTTTGATCCGTTGGTACACGACCGGGTGACACCAAGCGGTGTTGGAGCCGACCAGGACGATCAGCTCGGCGGATTCCAGATCGGCATAATCGCAGGGCACGGTGTCTGCCCCGAGAGCACGCTTGTAGCCGGCGACGCTCGATGCCATGCAGAGCCGCGAGTTGGTATCGATGTTCGCGCCGCCGATGAAGCCCTTCATCAGCTTGTTGGCGACATAGTAGTCCTCGGTCAGGAGTTGACCCGAGACATAGAAGGCGACCGCTCCCGGTCCGTGGGCGGCGACGATCTCCCCGAACCGACTGGCGACCTGATCGAGCGCCACATCCCAGCTCACCCGCTCGCCCGAAACCATCGGATGGAGCAGTCGCCCCGCTGTCCCGAGCGTCTCGCCCAAGGCAGCGCCCTTCGAGCAGAGACGACCCAGGTTCGCCGGGTGATCCGGATCACCGCGAACAGAGACCGTTCCGTCGTCCTGCGGCGTGACAAGCACCCCGCAGCCCACGCCGCAATAGGGACAGGTTGTTTTGGTCGGTTCGGTCATCGTCCTGTCTCCGCGATCGTCGCGGCTCCGCGAGCGCTTCGATAGGGCGAATTCCGGTAACCCTGTTGCCAAGCTGCGCACCGGAGCACTCCACACCAAGGGGGCCGTAGGTTGTGCCGAGCCATGCGAGGCACAACCAACCGTCTGTGGAAGTTGTGCGTCCTATCGTCAGCACAACCTACGCGCCGTAATGCCGGTGCGGGTTGGGCACCCTGCGCTTTGTTCACCATACGGGCGATCGCGTTCACGCAATGGGTTCCGCGCAGACGAAGATCCGCCCTGCCTCGATTCGTGTCGCATAGGCGGGCGCACAGCCCTCGTCCGGCCCCTTCGCTTCTCCGCTCGCCAGGTCGAGACACCAGTTGTGCAGGGGGCAGACGATGTTTCGCCCGTAAAGGATCCCCTCCGATAAGGGCCCCCCGCGATGCGGACAACGATTGAGCAAGGCGAACACCTCGTCCGCCGCGGTCCTGAACACGGCAATATCACCCCCTTCGCGCTTGAGCACCCGCGCACCCTGGCGAGGGATCTCATCGAGCGTGCCTACTTCGAGCCAAGTCATGTCGTCGACGACTGCGGTCATTGTGTTGCCTCATGTTTTTGCGGTGTTTGGGAGGAGCGTCGTGCCTCCAGCTCTCAGCTCTCAACTCTCAACTCTCAACCTTCAGCCGCCTTCCCTCACTCCTCACTCCTCACTTCTCACCCACTCACCTGCTTCAACGCCTTAAACTCATGCGCTTCCGCGCCGGCCGCGCGTTCCTTCCAGGGATCGACCTGGGCCTGCTTTTGGGACTCCAGGAAGCGTTTGTAGAAGGCGCGGCGACCGATCTCGTCCTCGACGATGCGCTTCTTGATGTAGGCCAAGCCAACCCGCTCGACCCAGGGTGCGGTGCGCTCCAGATAGCGTGCCTCTTCGCGATAGACCTGCATGAAGGCGCCGCAATACTCCTTGACCTGCTCGGGTGCGGTGACCCGGCAGAGGACATCGGTCGCGCGGACCTTCACCCCGCCGTTGCCGCCGATGTGCAGTTCCCAGCCGGATTCGATGGCGACGACGCCGAAGTCCTTGATGGTCGCCTCCGCACAGTTGCGCGGGCAGCCCGAGACGGCGAGCTTGAACTTGTGCGGGGTCCAGGAGCCCCAGGTCAGCTCCTCGAGCTCGATGCCCATCTTGGTCGAGTCCTGCACGCCGAAGCGGCACCATTGGGACCCCACACAGGTTTTGACCGTGCGCATCGATTTGCCGTAGGCGTGGCCCGAGACGAAACCGGCGTCGGTCAGATCCTTCCAGATGTGCGGCAACTGTTCTTTGGTCAGACCCAGCAGATCGATCCGTTGGCCGCCCGTGATCTTGACCGAGCGCACGGCATACTTTTCGGCCGCCTCGGCGATGGCGCGCAGCTGGGCGGGCGAGGTCTCGCCGCCGAAGATGCGCGGGATGACCGAATAGGTCCCGTCCTTCTGGATGTTGGCGTGGACACGCTCGTTGACGAAGCGCGACTGGCTGTCGTCGATCGCCTCGGCCGGCCAGGTGGAGATGAGGTAGTAATTGAGCGCGGGTCGGCAGACGTGACAGCCGTCGGGCCGGCGCCAGTCCAGCTTCTCGAAGCAGTCGCTCAGGCTCGTGAGGTGTTGCTCGCGGATGGCCGCGCGGACCTGATCGTGGCTGTAGTCGGTGCATGTGCAGACGGGTTTGGCCTCGGGGGTGGCGTAGTCGCTCCCGAGCGTGCTCGCCAGGATCTGCTCCACCAGGCCGGTGCAGGACCCGCATGAGGCCGCCGCCTTGGTGTGCAGCTTGACGTCTTCGAGCGTGAAGAGACCCTTGCTCGTGATCGCCTTGACGATCTCGCCCTTGCACACGCCGTTGCAGTCGCAGACCTGCATCGCGTCGGTCATGAGGGCTGCCTGGGTTTGACCGCCGTGGCCGGAGTCCCCGAGATGGGCCTGCCCGAACAGCAGATCCTCGCGCATTGCGGAGATGTCGGTCCCTTCGCGCATCAACTGGAAGAACCAGGCCCCGTCGATCGTGTCCCCGTAGAGCACGGCGCCGGCGAGTCGGTTCTCTCGGATCACCAGCTTCTTGTAGATGCCCGCGCCCGGATCCTGGAAGAGGATCTCTTCGCAGCCGTCCCCGCCCTGATACTGACCGGCGGAGAAGAGATCGATGCCGGTCACCTTGAGCTTGGTCGAGGTGACGGAGCCCTGGTAGCGACCATAACCGAGCTTGGCGAGATGATTGGCGCAGACCTTGGCCTGCTCGAAGAGCGGCGCGACCAGCCCGTAGCACTGACCGCGGTGCTGCACGCACTCGCCGATCGCGTAGATGCGGGCGTCGTAGGTCAGCATGGTGTCGTCGACCACGATCCCGCGCTCGCAATGGATCCCGGCGCTTTGGGCAAGCGCCATGTTCGGACGGATGCCGACCGCCATCACCACCAGATCGGTCGCGATCTCGCTGCCGTCGGCGAAGCGGACCGACTCGACCCGGTCGCGCCCTTGGATCGCCGCGGTCTGGGCCTCCATCACAAAGGTCAGGCCGCGCTTCTCCAACGACGCTTTGAGGAGCGCCGCGGCGGGTTTGTCGAGCTGTCGCTCCATCAGGGTGTCGAGCAGGTGGACGACGGTCACGTCCATGCCCTGCTGCTGTAGACCGTAGGCGGCCTCCAGCCCGAGCAGTCCGCCGCCGATGACGATGGCGCGCTTGAAGCCCCGTGCGGTCTCGATCATCGCCTCGACATCCGCGATGTCGCGGTAGCCGAGCACGCCGGGCAGATCCGCCCCCGGTACCGGGATGATGAAGGGGTTGGATCCGGTGGCCAGGACCAGCCGGTCGTACGTCACCTCCAGACCGAAGCGGCTGCGCACCAGTCGCTTGCGTCGGTCGATGTGCTCGACCGGATCGCCGGTGTGCAGCCTAATCCCATGCTCCGCGTACCAGTCGCGGCTGTTTAAGATGATCTCGTCGATCGTCTTCTCCCCGGAGAGCACAGGCGAGAGGAGGATGCGGTTGTAGTTCGGATGCGGCTCGGCGCCGAAGACCGTGATCTCGTAGAGGTCCGGCTCGAGCTTCAGCAGCTCCTCGATGGTGCGCATCCCGGCCATGCCGTTGCCCACCAAGACCAAGCGTTCTTTGTTCATCTTGTTTGGTTCTCTGCGTTCGGAATGCGTGTGTTGGGTGCGTAGCCGTCGGTCTCAGACCGTCGCCGTCTTGGCTCGCCCGCCGTTGGCCGCCGCCAGCGCCTCCAGCGAGCAGGACCGCCGCTGGACATCGAAACCGGCGATGTACCCGACCGGATCGGCGGGATCGAAGGTCGATCCGTCGAAGAAGCGATCCGGCCCCATCGCCAGCGGGATGGTGGCCTCTTCGAGCATCCAGCCGCGGGCATGCAGGCCCTCGCGCTTGTGATCGAGCGCGGGCGAGGCGAGACCTAGGGCATCGGCCGCCTCCCGATAGATGTCCGGCCGATAGACCTCGGCGGCGATGGCGGCCAGATCGATCGGCTTCTCGATCTGGCCCCAACGCACCATCTGGGTCAGAAACCAGAGCGCGTGGGAGCGCCAGGGATAGGTCGCCGCGAAGCGGAAGAAGACGTTGAAATCGGGCATCGCGACCGGCGGCTCGTCGAGCGCATAGCGGAAGGTGCCGGTCATGGACTGACGCACGATCTCGACCGGGGCATTGATGTAGCGGCTCGGCGCGATCAGCTCGGCGACGCTCGGGCGATTCTCGGGCGCGTCGGTCCAGCGCGCCGCGTCCAACAGCGCCATGAGGAGGGCGCGGTGTGTATTGGGATACTGCTCGGCCCACTCCAAATTGACCCCGAAGACCTTCTCGGGGTTGTTGTTCCAGAGCTCGTAGTTGGTGATGAGGACACGCCCCAGACCCTCGGCGACGGCGACCGAATTCCAAGGCTCGCCGACACAGAAGCCGTCGATGTTGCCGGCGCGCAGTTGGGTCACCATCTGCGGCGGCGGGACCACCAGCAGCCGCACGTCGGTATCCGGATCGATCCCCGCGGCGCCCATCCAATAGCGCAGCTCGTAGGCGTGGGTCGAGACCGGGAAGACCACCGCGAAGGTCAGCGGCTTGCCGCCTTGCGCGCGCCGCTCCTCGATCACCTGTCTCAAGGCCACCGCGGAGTAGGGCCGATGGTTCATGGCGCCCGGATCCAGCTCGCGCATCCGCTCGTAGAGTGCCTGCGAGACCGTGATGGCGTTGCCGTTCAGATCCAGGCTCAGCGCCGTCACGGTCGGCTTCTCGACCGGCCCGATGCCGAGCGTGCTCGCGATCGGCATGGGCGCGAGCATGTGTGCGCCATCCAGGATGCCGATGCTGACCTTGTCGCGAACGTTGGCCCAGGAGGTCTCCTTGGAGAGCTCCACGTCCAGGCCGTACTTCTCGAAGAAGGCGCGCTCTTTGGCGATGACCAGCGGCGCACAGTCCGTCAGCGGGATAAAGCCGAGTGTGAGGCGCGTCTTTTCCAGTCCGTCGTGTCCGCCGGCGTGGGCACTGCGTCGGAGCCAGTTGGGGATGATGCTCATGTGGTCGCTCCGGTTCGGGGTTCGGGGTTCAGCCGAGGCTGCCGAATGGATTGAGCCTTATGAACCTAAAAAGAGCAGTTAAAACGCAAAGGCGCAAAGGCGCAAAGGCGCAAAGAACGCAAAGGCGTTCAGTGCCTTGCTTCAATGACGCCATTCACCAAAAGGTGAATGTCGTTCGCATTGGAGTTTCTTGTTCTCCTTTGCGTCCTCTGCGCCTTTGCGTTTCCAAATGCCGGGTTTAGGTTGAAGGTCCCGATCGGCGGCTAGCCTGCAAGGCTTCGTTACCCAGTCGGAACGAAGGCGCTGACGGCTGAAAGCTGATGGCTGACAGCTCATGGCTGAAAACTCTCAACTGAAACCATGTCGTCTACCCCCTAACCATTCGCCGCAAGACGCAGCGTTGGGCGTTCGCGTATCGGCTGGGCGGCCTGCGCGACGGCGGGCGGGTGGGGTTCGTGGAGGAATTTCACGACCTCGGCGCGGTAGTGGTGATAGGTCGGATCCTCGGCGAGCGCGAGTCGATCGCGAGGGCGCAGCAGGTCGACATCCAGGATCCGCCCGACGGTCGCGGAGGGTCCGTTGGTCATCATCACGATCCGGTCGGAAAGCAGCACGGCCTCGTCGACGTCGTGCGTGATCAGGATGACGGTGTTGTTGAGCCGGGACTGGATCTCCAGCAGCGAGTCCTGCATGTGTGTGCGGGTGAGCGAATCGAGCGCGCCAAAGGGTTCGTCCATCAGGAGGACCTTGGGCTCCATGGCCAGGGCGCGGGCGATCCCGACGCGTTGTTTCATCCCGCCCGAGATCTCTGAAGGGCGGCGCTCCAACGCGTGGCCCATATGCACCAGATCCAGGTTGTGCAGGGTCCACTCATGCCGCTCCTTGCGAGTCTTGCGGCGGCCGAAGACCTGGTCGACCGCCAGCCGGACGTTGTCGTAGACGCTCAGCCAAGGCAGCAGAGAGTGCTGCTGAAAGACCACTGCGCGGTCCGGTCCCGGCGATTTGACCTCGCGCTCTTCAAGCAGCACGCCGCCAGTGCTCGCTTCGAGCAGCCCGGCGACGATGTTCAGCACGGTCGATTTGCCACAGCCCGAATGGCCGATGAGCGAGACGACCTCGCCCTGGGCGATGTCGAGCTTGATGTCCTTCAGGACCTCGAGCGGCCCCTTCGGTGTCGGGAAGGTGATCCCGACCCGATCGATGCTCAGATAGGCAGACATGTTTTGGATCCTCGTGCGACGGTCAGGGGGTCGGAGCACTCGACAGGGCGCGTCATCTCAGCACCGCCGTCTTGTCCCAGGAGACGCTGCGCTGGAGCATGAGCATGGCGCGGTCGAGCGCGAAGCCGATGAAGCCGATCACGAACACGGCGACCATGATCCGCGCCAGCGAGTTGGAGCTGCCGTTCTGGAACTCGTCCCAGACGAATTTCCCGAGACCGGGGTTCTGGGCCAGCATCTCCGCGGCGATCAGCACCATCCAGCCAATCCCGAGACTCAGCCGCAGACCCGTGAAGATCATCGGCAAGGCCGAAGGCAGGATGATTTTGACCGTCTGCTTGAACCAGGACAGGCGCAGGACGCGGCTGACGTTCATCAGGTCACGATCGACCGTTGCGACCCCGACGGTCGTGTTGATCACCGTGGGCCAGAGACAGCAGAGGGTGACCGTCATCGCCGAGATGATGAATGACTTGGCCAGGAGCGGATCCTCGCTCACATAGACCGCACTGACGATGATGGTCACCAGCGGCAGCCAGGCGAGCGGCGAAACCGGTTTGAAGATCTGGATCAAAGGGTTCATTGCCGCATAGACGGCCGCGCTCATCCCGCACAGGATGCCGAGCGGGATGGCAATCAAGGACGCAAGCAGGAAGCCGACCATGACCGTCACCAGGCTGGTCCAGATCTGGCTGACGAAGGTTGGCGCACCCGTGTAGCCACGGGCGCGGATCTTGGCGATCTCCTCGGCAGAGGCGCCGCTTGCCACGGCACGCTCGACGCGCTGCTCGATGCGTTCGTTGAAGGCGGCCTCGCGGGCGCGCTCCTCGCGGTGCTCCCCCCAGAGCGCCACGGATTGGAACCAGACCTGGGTCGGTCCGGGCAACTGTCCGAGCGAGGTCTGGATCTGGGAGGCCGCCGCACCCCAAAGCATCAGAAAGAGGCCGATCCCGACCAAGGGCAGCAACAGGTGTCGAATCAAGCCGCCGGCGGCGCGCTCGGCGCCGTCTCCGGCGAGCCAATCCATGGTTTGCGCCAACCAGGGCAGGTCGTAGGTCTTTGCGGTGACGTCGATGTTCGACATGGGTTTCTCCGGAGTCGATGGGTTCGCGTCCGGCTCGGGGCTCCCCGACGCCGGACGCTTCAGGCCGTGCTTTACAACTGCGTGTCGCCCTTCAGACCGATCGAGAACTGCTCCAGATAGGCGTTTGGCCGGCTGCCGTCGTAGTCGATGCCGTCGATGAATCCGGTTTGCGTCGGTTTAAATCCGGTCTCCGCGTCGAAGTCCGGGAAGTCGGACGCCTCCATCAGGCCGTCGGCGATCAGCGACTCGGCCGCCCGGCGGTAGAGATCGGGCCGATAGACCTGCTTGGCCGTCGCCATGTACCAGTCGTCGGACTTGGGCTCGGCAATCTGGCCCCAACGGCGCATCTGGGTGAGATACCAAACGGCATCCGAGTAATAGGGGTAACTCGCGTTGTGGCGGAAGAAGACGTTGAAGTCCGGAACCTCGCGGCTGTCGCCTTTCTCGTACTCGAAGGTGCCGGTCATGGACGCGGCGATGACCGCCTCGTCCGCGCCGACATAGTTCGGCCGCGACAGAATCTTGACCGCCTCGGCCCGGTTGGCGTTGTCGTTCTCGTCGAGCCATTTGGCTGCCCGCAGCATTGCTTTGACGATCCGCACGGAGGTATTGGGATTGGCCTCGACGAACCCGGCGGTCATGCCGAAGACCTTCTCCGGGTTGTACGGCCAGATCTCGTGGTCCGTGATCACGGGGACGCCGATGCCCATAAAGACCGCCTGCTGGTTCCAAGGCTCGCCGACGCAGTAGCCGTCGATCGTTCCGGACTCCATGGTGGCGGGCATCTGCGGGGGCGGAGTGACCGAAAGCAGAACATCCGCATCGATCTGCCCGTCGGTGTTGTTCTTATGGGGTGCGTAGTAGCCGGGGTGCAGTCCGCCGGCGGCGAGCCAGTAGCGCAGCTCGTAGTTGTGCGTCGAGACCGGGAAAACCATGCCCATCTTGAAGGGCTTGCCCGCGGCCTTGAAGCTCTCCACGACGGGCTTGAGCGCATCGGCCTTGATCGGATGCTCGGGACGGCCGTCGGCCATCTTCGGGACGTGCGGCTTCATCTGCTCCCACACCGCGTTCGAGACGGTGACGGCGTTCCCGTTCAGGTCCATGCTGAGCGGGGTGACGATCGCCGCTTCGGTCCCGAAGCCGATGGTTGCGGCCAAGGGCTGGCCGGCAAGCATGTGGGCGCCGTCGAGCTGGCCGTCGATGACGCGATCGAGCAGTACCTTCCAATTGGCCTGAGCCTCCAAGGTGACAAAGAGATCTTCGTCCTCGAAGAAGCCTTTCTCGTAGGCGATGGCGAGCGGTGCCATATCGGTGAGCTTGATGAAGCCGAGCTTGAGGTCCTCCTTCTCGGGCGGGCCGAGCGGCTCGGCGGATGCGCCGGCCGCCAGGCTCAGCACGAGCGCAGCGATGCCGGCTGCGGCAAGGCGTGTCGGCAGGGCGCCGCAGGTCGGTCGGTCGAGTCTGTCTTGATCGCGCATGTTGACCTCTGTCGATAGCAGTACATGAAACGGAAACCTGAAAACGAAAACCCACAACGAAAAAAGGCGTCCACCAGGCAACGCTGCGCGTTGCACGATGGACGCCTTTGTCCGTTGACATGGCCGCCATGACCATGCCGAAACTGCTCTTTGATTCGACGATCGGGCGGATTCGACGACCGGTCGTTGCGACCACACATGGGTCGACCTGGTCTGATTATTAGAGGCGCCGCTCTTGCCTACAGGCTCGGAGGGGCGTCGTCCAATTGGATCACAATCATTGGGGCCACGATCTTCCGATCAGCCCGCCGTTGGGTGATCGACGAGGGCTAGTAAGCATAATCGATGCCATAAAGCCAGAGAGCGGTCGCACTCATCAAGCCGCAAGAGCTACATCATTGATTAATCTGTGGAGTTTTGCCGATATTCGAGAACACTGTCGTCGGCGCAGGCGATCCGGCGCACTCGCGTGGCCGTTCCGCCCCGCTCTTCCTTGGTGCGCATCGACCTGCCACGCACCAAGACGAACGGCTCAAAGGGCGTCTCTTAGGAACGATTCAAGATCAACATGGACAGGTCAATTGAACAAAGCGCAGCGTGACCAACCTCTTTCTGTGATGCCGGCGCGGGTCGGGCACACTGCGCTTTGTCCAACCTACGACCTATGCATTGCGTATAGATTCCTTATTTAATCAATGACCTAAACCGAGTAATGCCGACGTATCAAGTACCCGCATCGCCGCAACCAAACCCCGAAGCAACCCGACACGTGCTGAACGCGGTTTAAGGCGCAAAGAGCTCGGACGCCGAAATCACACTCTCGGCAATCTCAGCCAGTTTCTTGTTCTTACGCATCGCCAGCCGCCGCATCGCCTGGAAAGCCGCGTCCTCGGACAGTCCCTGCTGTGCCATGATGATCCCTTTGGCGCGCTCGATGAGCTTGCGCTCGGCCAGCTTGCTGCGAGTCTCCAGAAGCTCCTTCTCCAACGCCTGAAACTGGCTGAACCGCGCCATTGCCGCCTCGACGATCGGCCGAACACGCCGCCGCTCGATCCCGTCGACGACATAGGCGCTTACACCGGCCTCGATCGCCCGACGGATGCTCTCGTTGGCGTCGTCCTGCGTGAACATCACCATGGGGCGTGGCTGATGCGCCTGAACGGTGCGCAGGTTCTCCAGGGTATCCCGGCTCGGCGAGTCGATATCGATCAGCACCACGTCAGGTGCATAACGCGCCACGGCGCTCAAAAGTCCCTCGTCCGGATCCACACAGGCCACCACGTCGAACCCCTCCGCGCTCAAGGCCGGCCCGAGCACCTCGCGTCGGTCCGGACGCGCGTCCACAAGCATGATTCGGATGGACATCGGGGACTGCTCCGAGAGAAAACCAACAATCGGCTCAGCAGATCACCTACGCAAACAGCGCGCCAGAGTCGCCCCGGCTGTGCATGCCGGTGTGGATCGTCGAGCCCGAGGAGGATGTGCCGAGACGTCCTTCGCTTGAGATGCTTCGACGGCTTTTTGGAAGATTCAGGTTATTCGCTTGCGACTCTGGAGAAGGATCAAACACCATCAAGCCAGTGGGATGTTCCGCAGATCAAGGCGAATCTGCTGGTCGAAAACGACTTTGACGCGCCTTGACCGAACCCAGGCGTGCTTCGCCGATGGCGCACATCCCGATCCGACGCGCTAAACTGATGGGGCTTCATCCGCATCCGCAGCTGCTGTGCTCGCGGACGATGACTGCACACTGTCCTTCGTGTCGGAGAGAAACGGGAGATTGGTCGATGAATCAGATGGATCGGGCGGCATTGGTGCGCAGCTCGGTGCTCGGCACCGAGCTCGACGAGAAGGAAGCGTCGATTCTGGCGGAGTGCATGGGTCTCGTCAGGCTGACCAACGGCGAGTTGCTGGTTTCCGAGGACGAGCAGCGGCGCACCCTGTTTCTGCTGGCGGAGGGGCGTCTGTGCGTCTGCAAGACGGTCGGTGGGGTCGAGGAGTCTCTCTATCGGATGCGTCCGGGCGAGTGCGCCGGGACCCGTGCCTTCGTCGACGGCTCCGCGCGCAAGGCGGCCTTGCGCTCGGAGGATGACAGCAGCGTGCTGACACTGGAGCCCGATGATTTCGAGGCACTGGTCGAGCCCCATCCGCGCCTGGTCTACAAGGTTATGCGTGCGATCTTCCGTGTCACCCACACGAACCTAATGCGTGTCAACCGCGAGCGCACCGAGCTCGCGAACTACATGCACAAGACGGGCGGGCGCTATTGATTCGGGGATTGCGGCAACCATCCGGTCTTGGGTTGATGCCGAGTGACATGACGGCGTCGAGAGTGCGCCGAAGGGTGCAGTGCTCGATGTGCTTGATCCCCTTGCGCGCGGACTCCTTCCACTCAATCCGGTCGGAGGCCATCGCGTTCTAGCTCATCCATGACTGCCTCGCGGGAAAGGGTTGGCTCACCGGGGCGCTCGGCGACGATGGCCAAGTCCGCGAGATCCTCGATCAGCGACCCGTATTTTTCGATCGGCAACACGACGACCTTGTGATGTCCGTTGGCGTCCGTGATGGACTCGGGATGAAAGGCGTGCTTGGCGGTCACGAGAGGCTCCGGGAAACCGTAGGAGGTGGCAAACATAGCCCATGGCAGGTACCGAGACAACGAGGCGTGTTATGGGTTGGTCCCGGGGAGCACAAGGGTGTTGAGTCGGCCGGCACTCCAAGGCTCAACATTCCTAGCGGATCCACAAGGTCTTGGTGTTGACGAACTCATGGATGCCGAGCGCGCCGAGCTCGCGTCCGTAGCCCGACTCCTTGATCCCGCCGAAGGGCAGGCGCGGGTCGCTCTTGACCAGACCGTTGACGAAGGCGCATCCGCAGGCCATCCGGCGTGCAAAACACTCGCCGCGCGCGCTGTCGCGTGTCCAGACGCTGCCGCCGAGCCCGAACCGGGTGTCGTTGGCGATCTCAAGCGCCTCGCCCTCGTCGGCCGTGCGCAGGACGGCCGCGACGGGACCGAACAGCTCGTCGTCGTAGGCCGGCATGCCGGGTCCGACGGCATCGAGCAAGGTCGCCGCGTAGAACCAGCCGGGGCGGTCCAATGGCTGTCCGCCGAGGATTAGGCGTGCCCCGGCGTCGAGGCTCGCCACCACTTGCTCATGGAGTGTGTCGCGAAGATCCGCACGTGCGAGCGGTGCCAAGGTCGTCTTCGGGTCCAGGGGATCACCCGGAACCAGCGCCTCGATTGCGGTGCGCAGCTGCGCGACGAACGTCTCCGCGATCGCGTCGACGACGATGAAGCGCTTGGCCGCGATACAGCTCTGGCCGGCGTTCATGAAACGCGAGCGCACGGCGGTCGCGACAGCCTCGTCGAGGTCGGCGTCTTCCAGCACCACGAAGGCGTCGGAGCCGCCGAGCTCGAGTACCGTCCGCTTGAGGTTCTCGCCGGCGATGGACGCGACCCGTCGGCCCGCCGCGTCGCTGCCCGTGAGGCTCACGCCGCGCACGCGCGGGTCGGCGACGACACCTTCCGCGCGGCGGGCATTGATCAGCAGCGTGCGGAAGACCCCGTCCGGGGCGCCCGCGTCCTCGAACAGCCGATCGATCTCCAAGGCGCAGCGCGGGACGTTCGAGGCATGCTTGAGCAGAACCGGATTAACCGCCGCGATTGCGGGTGCGGCGCAGCGAAACACCTGCCAGAACGGGAAGTTCCAGGGCATCACGGCGAGCACGGGTCCCAGCGGCTGATGGACGACCATGCTGCACGAGGCATCGGAGGCGATCGGCTCGTCGGCGAGCAGTCGTTCGGCGTTCTCGGCGTAGTAGTCGCAAACCAGCGCGCACTTGCCGATCTCGGCCTCGGCCTCGCCGATCAGCTTGCCCATCTCCAAGGTCATCCATCGGGCCAAATCACGCGTTCGGGTGCGGAGGAGCTCGGCGACCTCATGCAGCAGACGCGCGCGCTCGGCGACGGGCCGGTCGCCCCAGGCGGATGCGGCCCGTGCCGCCGCGTCGAGCGCGGCCTCCAGCGCGGTCTCGTCGATCGTCTCGATCTGCTCCAGGGACGCGCCGGTGTACGGGTTGATCGATTGTAACGGCATCGGGGTGTCTCCTCCGTTTCGGTCGGCCGGGTCCGAGAATGGACCCTTTCCGGTTTGAACCGCAACGACGCAGAGTGTGCACGGGCGCGTTGCAGCCGGCCGACGTGTCCGTCGGCAGCCGGATCGTCCTCGGCAAGGTGCCTCGGCGATGGCGGTCGGCGCGGGTGTGGGGCTCTATGCGCGGATCGAGCGGCTCGGGTGACCGCGATGCAGCGGCGTTCGGCGACATCCGCGAGCGCTTCGATTCTCCTGTACGATAGTCTCCTTCCGATAGCAAACCGACCGTCCGGCATTACCGTTGCCTACGCCTTCGGGTATGCATTTGTGTGCGGCAAACCCGGATCGAACCGAGTGAATGACTCATGTCGATGGTCCTGATCGTCTTCTTCGTGGTCTATCTGGGGATGATGCTCGGTCACCTGCCGTGGCTGAAGGTCGACCGTGCGTCCATCGCCTTGGGCGGCGCCATCGCCCTGCTCGCCACTGCCGAGCTGACCCAGAGCCAAGCCCTCGCGAGCATCGATTTCAGCACACTCGGTATGCTCTTCGGCCTCATGCTGATCTCGATCCAGCTCGAGCTGTCCGGGTTCTATGGGTCGCTGTCCGCAGCGGTGACTCGAATCCAGGCCAGTCCGCCCGTCTTGCTTGCGTCGCTGACGGCAGTGGTCGGGGTGATGTCGGCATTCCTCACCAACGACGTGGTGGCCGTCGCCATGACCCCGGTCGTGTTGTCGATCAGTCTGCAGCGGCGTATGAACCCGGTCCCCTTCCTGTTGGCCATCGCCTTTGCCGCCAATGCCGGGTCGGTGGCCACGCTCATCGGCAGCCCCCAGAACATGCTCATCGGCGAACGGCTCCACCTGTCCTTTGCCGGCTTTATGGGGTATGCGGCGATACCCGCTGTCCTCTCTCTGGTCGTTGTTTGGCTTGTTCTGGTCGTGGCCTACCGCGGACGCTGGCAGCTCGATCGACTGGATGCGGCGCAACGCGTCGACACTGCCGAGTCAACCGGCGAAACGCCTCGATTCGACGGCTGGGAGACCCTGAAGGGGCTGTTGGTCCTGGGCTTTATCCTCTACGCCTTCATCTTTACGGATTGGAATCGCGGGCTGGTGGCAGCCAGCGCGGGCGCCTTCATGCTGTTCAACGCCCGCTTCGTCTCGCGCACGATGCTGCACCGTGTCGATTGGGATCTGCTGATCCTGTTCATCGGCCTGTTCGTCGTCAACGGCGCCATCCAGGACAGCGGGTTGCCGCAACAATTGGTCGGCGATCTGAAGGCGGCAGGGTTCGATCTGCAGCACAGCGGCGTGCTTTATGCGTTGACCGCAGTGCTGAGCGACATCGTCTCGAACGTGCCGACGGTCATGCTGCTCCTGCCCTATGCCGGCGATCCGCAGGCCGGACCCTTGATCGCCTTGGCCAGCGGGCTCTCCAGCAACCTCATCATCATCGGCAGCCTGGCCAACATCATCGTGGTCGATGCGGCAAACGCGAAAGGGTTCAACATCTCGTTCTGGGAGTTTGCCAAGGCGGGCATCCCGATCGCGCTGACCACGTTGCTCATCGCCTGGGTCTGGGTGCGCTATCTGATGGATCTCGTGACGACGTAGATCGGCGTCTCGAGAGCCGGACGTGAGCGCCCGCCGGGCCGAGCGCCTTCGGCGCGCGCCTCGCGTGCAGGCTGGCTTGACACCGGTCTTCGTTGCATCCCTGCGGCTCGTCGACGAGACCAAGACGCCGCCGCCGAGCCCCGCTACCCCTTGCCGCCCGCATTCTCCTTGCTCTGCGCCGCGTGGTATTCGCGCCGGATCCGGTCGAGATCGACCGTGGGCTTGGGGTATTCGAGGTGCAACGCGTCCAGGGTGTCGGCGATGATGCCGGCGACGGCCAGGTTGCGGAACCACTTGTGGTCGCAGGGGATGGTGAACCAGGGTGCGTGCGGTGTCGAGGTGCGCTCCAGGGCCTCGTTGAAGGCGGCCAGATAGTCGTCGAAGAATTCGCGCTCCCGGTAATCGGAATCGCTGATCTTCCACTGACGGTCGGGATCCTCCAGCCGCTCCGCGAAGCGCTTGAGCTGCTCCTCTTTGGAGACGACCAGGCAAAACTTGAGGATGGTCGTGCCGTTCTCGATGTGAAGCAGGCGCTCCCACTCGTTGATCAGGTCGTAACGCCGCTCCCAGACCTTGCGCGGTACCAGGTTATGCACCCGGGTGACCAGCACGTCCTCGTAGTGCGAGCGGTTGAAGACCGCCACCTCGCCCTTGGCCGGTGCATGCGGGTGAATGCGCCACAGGAAGTCGTGCGCTGCCTCCACGGCCGTGGGCGCCTTGAATCCCTGGACCCTGCAGCCCTGAGGATCCATGCCGGAGATCACGTGCCAGCACACGCCGTCCTTGCCTGCGGCATCCAGGCCCTGGAGCACGATGAGAAGTGAATGCGCGTTGTCCCCGTACATCTTGCGCTGCAATGCACCGATCCTGGCCTTAACCGATTCCAACGCACGTGCGCGATCGGTGTGCGCGATCTCCTGCCCCGGTTCGCCTGTGTAGGCCGGATCGAATTGCTCGAGATGCACCTTTGCACCCGGTTCGACGATCAGCGTCTTGATGTCGTTCACGCTTGTACCCCTGTGATTGGCTGGCTCAGCCTCAGTCCTGCGGCCTCGCGCTGGTCCTGGATGCGGTAGTAGATCAGCTTCACGACGTCGGTCACGACCATCCAGATCAGGACGTAGACCCAGACGATGCCGATCAGACTCCAAGGCAGTTGCGGTACCAGGATCCCGTAGGCGCACATCAAGGCCGCGACCGCCTGGGTTGCGACGATCGCCACGAAGAGCGGTGCACTCGGGTAGGGCGGCACGAAGATCGAGCGCCGGGTCCGCACGACGAAGAGCAGCAAGTGACCGCCGGCCGCGAGCTGCAGGAACAACATGGTCTGCAGGTGCTGATGATCGAGTGCGAAGCGGGCCATCAAGGCCGGATCGCTCATCCACTCCATGCCCGCCAGGACCAGGCCGAAGCTCTGCGCGATGGCGAGCAGGCCCATCAGCGAGGAGAACACCAGGATGCGCTGCATGTGCCAACGCACCGGCCGCGGCGAGGTCTCGACCTTGTCGTAGGCGATGGTCATGATCGGGATGTCGTCCAGCAGGGCCAGAACGACGATCATGATGGCGGTCAGCGGCTGAAAGCCGAAGAAGACATAGGCCATGACGACGACGAACATGATGTCGAGCGTCATGGCGATCCGGTAGTAGACGTAGCTGCGGATGCGCTCGAAGATCTTGCGCGCCTCGATGATGGCATTGACGATGGTCGACAGACCCGGTGCCGTCAGTACGAGCGCGGCCGCACTGCGGGCCGCATCGGTGGCACCGCTCACGGCCACGCCGCAGTCGGCCTCCTTGAGGGCCGGAGCATCGTTGACCCCGTCGCCGGTCATCGCGACCAGATGCCCCAGCTCCTGGAGACTCTTGACGATCTCGTACTTGTGCTGCGGGAAGACCCGCCCGAAGCCGTCGGCGCGCTCCACCGCTCGGGCAGCGGACATGGGGATCCGATCGGGGTCCGTGCCCTCCTTGAACACGTCGCTCGCCACCAGCAGGTGCCCGCCCATGCCGAGCTGCTTGGCGATCTCGCTGCCGATGGCGACATCGTCTCCTGTCACCATCTTCACGGCGAGTCCGAGCTTCTCGGTCTCGGCGATCGTCGACTTCGCATCCGGCCGCGGCGGGTCCATCAGCGACAGTAGGCCCACCAAGACCCAGGTCGTGCCGTCGTCTCCGGACTGGGCGACACCGAGCGCCCGGTAGCCGCGGCCCGCCAGCGCGTTGACCTCCCCGTCGTACTTCCCGCGGGTCACCGGATCGAGCTTGCAGAGCTCGGCGATGGCCTGCGGGGCGCCCTTGGCATACTGAAAGGTGCGGCCTTGCGCGTCGGTGACGGTGGCGACCGTCTTCTTGTTAACCGGATCGAAGGGGACGAATTTGGTCCGGGTGACGGTATCCAGCGACTTGGGGTCGGCCAGCGCCTGCAAAACCGCCTGGTCGATCGCATCCTCGCTGCCTGTCTGGCTCGCAAGCGCGGCGGCGAAGACCACATCCTGCGCCTGGGCGCTCCCATAGGGGATCGGGGTATCCAGCTTGAGCTGGTTCAGCGTCAGGGTGCCGGTCTTGTCGCTGCACAGGACGTCGACGCCCGCCAATTCCTCGATCGCCGAGAGCCGCGAGACGATCGCCTTCTCCTTCGATAACGCCAAGGCACCCAGGGCCATGGTCACGGACATCACCGCAGGCATGGCCACCGGCACCGAGGCGATCAGGAGCACCAAGACGAACTGGGCGATTGCGCCGATCGTGTCCCAACCCCAGACGTCTGCGACCACGACGTCCCGGTACACCTGGAAGCCGACCAGCACGACGGCCAAGGCGGCGGCCAGCAGGATCAGGAAGTCGCCGATCTGGAGCACCGCCTGCTCGGAATGGGATTTGGAGCCGGCTGACGCGACCAGCTTGGCCGTGCGCCCGAAGAAGGTCTGGTTGCCGGTGGCCGTCACGGCGGCCGTCATCGTGCCCTGTTTGGCGATGCTTCCCGAATAGGCGCTGTCGCCCACACGCTTGGAGACCGGCAAGGACTCGCCCGTGAGGGCGGACTGATCCACGCTCAGATATTCGCCCTCGATCAGCAGACAGTCGGCCGGCACGATCTCGCCGGCGGCAACCATGACGACATCACCGGGCACCAGATCGGCCGCATCCACCGAGAGCCATTGACCGCCGCGCAGCGCCCGAGCCTTGAGTGCCAACCCCTTTTTCAGAGCGGCTAAGGCGTTGGCCGCCTTGTTGTCCTGCCAGAAGCCGACCGCGGCGTTGTACAGCAAGAGCCCGGTCACGACGGCGAAGTCCGGCCAGTCCCGGCGCACGAGCGAGATCAACGCGGCCGCCTCGATCATCCAGGGGATTGGTCCCCAGAAGTATCCGAGCAGCTTGCTCCAGCGGTTCTCCTCCCGGGCGATGATGGCGTTCGGCCCGACCTTCTCCAGCCGGCCTTTGGCCTCGTCGGGACTCAAACCTTTCGGCGAGGTCGCCAATTTGCCGAGCTCGGCTGCGATGGCGGCCGGGCCCAGGGTGGTCGGGGCCGCCGTGCCGGCCGGCGCGCCGCTTGTCGCCGTGAGGGTTGATGCGGGGTTGTCGGGTGTATCGAGCGCAGCAGGTGGTTCAACGGCAGGGAGTGTGGTCATGATGTCTCCGAAAAGCTGCGGGTCGGGACCGCGTTCCTTGTCCGGCTGCCGCCTTTGGCCAAGGCGGCCCCGACGGTCCGCATTGCCAAGCCCCTCGGCAGTTTTCGTTATCCAGGTCCGGGACCATCTGCGTCTGATGATAGACCCTGTGACGGATCTTGATAGCCTCGGGGATCGATCGTCCTAAACCGCACCCGGTGCGGTATGCCTCATTCGTTGGAGTGGATCGGCCGCGCCGGCTCCGATGACTGTCGGAGCTGGCGCGGTTTAGGAGCCGGCACGATCGCCCGTTGCCGGAGGTGCGGAGCTGATCTCGACCGCGACGACGATCGCTTCACAGACTGTCGTCCAGGAAAGGGTTCTGCGTCGATGTGGGTCGTTGGCGTCCACTCGGGGGCGTCTTGTTCGCAGGCCCGGCCGTGTCATGACTGAACGGCGCCCTGTCGTGTGTCGCGGCGGTCGAAGAGGGTTCGGTACCGGGGTGATCCTCGGCATCGGTCTGCGCCGCGTCGAGATCCCGTAGCCGCGTCTTGCCGGGTCTGTAGGCGGCAAAACGGGCAGGTGCATCGAGGATATCGAAATGCCTTCGCCCGTTCTGCAGCTCCATAGTGCCGGTGAGATTGTGCCATCGCAGGAGCAACATGCCCTCGCGGGCGGTCGGGGCGGAACGCCCCTTGGCGTGGATGCCGAGCTCGGGCGCGCCGAGCATGGCGTCTTCGATGACCGCGGTGTCGGCGTCTACGGCCAGCCGCACATGACCGGCCAGATTCTCCAGCGTGAGGAGGTTATCGATCCAGTCGTGTTTACCGCGCACGCCGTCGAGCAGCTCGACGAAGGGCCGGGTGTCCTTGACGGTGACATAGGCTTGCATGTCCAGATGCATCGGCTTGTGCCAGCGGACCTGCGTCTCGTCGAGCTGGAGCCGGGCATTCCAATCATTCGGTGCCGAGGCCGAGTCGCCCGCTCCTGCCACCCGAAAACCCTCGAGCAAGACCGACGAGCCGGTGATGTCGAAGCGCAGATCCTTCGCGGAGCCATCGCGGACCAGGAGCTCGAGCTTCAGATCTCCGGACAACTCCTGCCGGTCCAATTTCACGCGAATGTCCTCTCCCGCCAGAAGCAGCTGTCCCACGGCGCGATCCGGCTTCAGGCTCAGATCGCCCACCAGGGTCGCTTCGCCCGAGACCAGCGACAGGGGTGTGTTCGGAGGGAGATAGGCGTTGTAGCTGCTCATGTTCCGAACGCGCGCTGAATGCAGCTTCAGGTTGATGTCCGCCGAGGCACCGCCATGCGCATTGGCGTCGGTCATCAGGATCTCGGCGTCCAGGCGCACCTCGCCGATGCTTGGCTCGGGCTCGTCGCGCCGGTGCAAGCGCGCATCGTCCAGCGCAACGTTCAGGCGAAACCGAGATCGCTCGCCACCCTGCTCCATGCGCAGGTGGGCCGTCCCCATGCCATCCACCCGATGTTCCAGGATGCCGAGTGAGAGCGGCTCGCGGGGCATCGCCAGGGTCGTGCCCTTGTCGGCCCGGCCGTTGGTTAGGACGATCTCGGTGTCGAGCTCGCCGGCGCCGGCCAGGCTCAGGCCCAGCGGGCGCTCCAGCAGCTCGGCGATCCAATCCAGCCGAGAGACGCTCAAGACCGCAGAGACGCGACCGTCGGCCCCGGCCAGCACGGCCCCGAAGCCCTCGTCCTGCAGCGTTTCAGCGATTGCCGGGATGGGGCCGGCATCGGCATGACCGGCGGACACGGGCAGGCCCAAGGCGCTCTCCGAGATTTTGAGATGCGCCCGCCAAGGCTCGGAGGAGGTGTGCCGCTCCGACGCCTGTCGCTTTTTTGCGTCGCCGTGTGTGACGGCAAGCCGTGCATCCTCGATGCGCAGCTCGGTGCCGTCCAGGCGGAGGTTGGCTGTCGAGCTGTCATCGATCCGCGCCCGCAGGCGGAGCAGCAGGTCGGCGGTGGCGTGATAGTCGCGATAGCGCAGATCCGCGTCGTCGGAGGCAAGGTCCAGCTTAAGCGCCAGGCGGTCCGCCGAGACCTCCAAAGCGCCGGCCACGGTGCCGGTGCCGCCCAGCAAGTCCAGATCCCACTTCTCCGGGAACAGGCGGCTGTAGACGGCGAGATCCGGCACCTGCATGGAGGGAATATCCAACTTGAATCCTAACTCGACTTCGGAGGCCAGCTCCTCGACCTGCTCCGCGGTGGATGTGGTGGTCGGATCGACCTCGGCGGCATGGAGCTGTGCGGTAAGTCCGCGACCCGTGAACAGCACCTGCGGACGCTTCGATCCGGCGGAATCGTCCGGCTCCAGCTCGGCCCGGACCTGCTCGAAGCGCACCAGCAGGTCGGCCTGCGCCTCGTCTTGCGGATCCACCTTCAGCTCGATCGTGCCGTCGCCGCTGAAGTCGTAGCGTCCGAGATCCATCGCCAGCTCATGCGCCTCGACCACCAGATCGGTCCCGCCCAACATCTCGCCGGCCGACAGTGCGAGCCGGCCGCGCAGGCGCCCGCGGCCGCTCAACCTGATCTCGTCGAAAACCGGCATCAGCAGGGCCAGGAAATCCAGGCTTTGCACCGGTAGATCGATGCGGGCATCCAGCTCCGGCACGCGCATCATTTCGAGCCCCTTCGTCTCGGATACGATGAACGGCGGGATGTCGATCGTTCCCGCGATGGCCGCGGCGTCGGTCACCGCCTGACTCGGTCCGACCGTCAATGATGTCAGTGCAAGGTCAAGCGCACCGCCCGCCAAGGCCAGCCGACCGGTGGCGGTCTCCATGCGAAAGCTGCCGCGGACCGCGCCGGGTGTGCTGCCGCGGACATGGGACACCCAGAAGCTGTGCTCGCCCCGGACCTGGATGTCGTCGATCTGGAGCACCAGTGTTCCGCTCGTGTCTTCCGGCGCCGCCTCCGAGGCTGCATCGGGATCGCGGTCTCGAATTACGGGAAAGAATTCGGCGATGGCGTCTCGGGAGCCGTCGGCGGGAGGGCGCGGCCGCAGGCGCAGGTCGATGTCCTCCAGATTCAGGTCGTGTATCCGGATCTCTCCCTTCAGCAGCGGCAGCAGCGACACCGACGCCGCCGCGCGCCGCGCATCGACCTGCCATTGCTCGGTGGGCGTTTGACCATCGGCGACGACGCCGTCCAGCTCGATGCGCAGCGGATAGAGGCTCCACGCGCGCTGCCAGGTGATCCTGAAGTGCTCCGGCTGAAGCGCGTCGAGAAAGGCGCGCGTCGCCGGCAGGGTCAGCATGATGTTGATGCAAACCAGGTAGAGTGCCGCCAAGATCAGCAGCGAGCCGATCGATCGGGATAGGAGCTTCTTCATCACCACCTCAGGATCGTCCATTTGACGCCGATCGCAATACCTTGACCAGGGAGCGTGTCGACTCGAAGCAGACCGTCGCAAACCTTGATGTCGATACCCTACACCCGATACCGATCCGGAGGAGACCCCGTCCATGTGCGGACGCTACGCCCAATACAGTTCGGCCGATGCCATCGCCGACCTTTTCGGCGCCGCCATCGAGATCGAAGGTCTCGCCCCGCGCTACAACGCGGCCCCGATGCAATGGCTGCCGGTGATCCTGGCGCCCGATGTCGTGGACGTCTGGCTCGATCGCACGAGCGATCCGGCTCGGCTCTCGGAGCTTTTGATGCCCTTTCCGGAGGAACGGCTTGCGATGCACCCGGTCTCGCGAGCGGTCGGCAATGTCCGCAACGAGGGGCAGGAACTGATTGCGGAAGTGAGTGACCCGTCCCCGGCGCATCGCGAGGGCGATGATCCGTCGGGGCGGGCACGGGTATGAACGACGGGGTTCGACGGACCCTGACCGTCCTCGTCGCGGTCGGGATCATGATCGGGTTTATGGTGCTGTCTTGGTCTTGGATGGCGCCGGCGATTGCGGTGGACGGGGAGACACGGTTTTTTCTCTGGGAGGAGGGCTCGGGGACCGCTCTGCAAGTCAAGCTGGCCTTTTTCGGGGCAATTCTTGTCGCCGCGCCGATCTATCTGCTGCTCTTACGACTGCCCTGGCTGAGGACGCCATCGGTCTCGGACGCGGCATCGCCGGCGCTCAGGATCCCCCCATTCTTGTGGCTCGGCATCGGCCTGGTGATGACGGTGGCCGTGATCCAGCTACCCTTGCCGGGCTTGCCTGATCCCGGCGGCGGGCGCACCGATGCCCCACCGCTCGATTGGGTTCGGCTGTTTCTGCTGACGGTGCTGTTGCCGACCTGGGTAGCCGTTGTTCTCTTTGCCGTGGCGGTCGGGCCGAGAGCCGCTCCCGCTGCGACGGGGGTACGATTGCCATGCCGACACCCGCTCTAGTCGTGTACTTGTGCCTGACGTTGGGGTTCTTCCATTTCTTCTGGGGCGGCACATTGCGCATCGCCCCGATTGTCCATCGCGATGAGGTCACGGTGCTGACCATCGAAACGATCGGCAAGCCTTATAAGGCTGGCATCGTCCACTGGATGTTCGCCGAGGTCAGCCCCTGGCAGGGTGTCGACGCGACGCAGCGCCTACAGATCCTCGATCGTGATTGGATGGATCGGCTCGAGATCGGCCAGACTATCGAGCTGGGTTGGGCGAGCGTCTGGAAGGTGCGTGTTATCAAGACCATCGAGGCCGTGGATCGCTACCTGGGCGCGCCGGCGATGCAGGTTGCCCATCGCAGCCATGTCGTCAAGATGCTGGATGCCGATGCACTGGCGGCCCTGGTGGCGGAGGAGGATCCGGCGCTGATCGTTCCCGATGCAGATCGACGGTGACTACCGCGAATCCTGGCAGCCGCACCCGATGTCGGCATGTGCGCTGGCCCGTGCGCAGGAGATCGCTGGCGCGGTGACCGATGCGCTGGGCGGCACGGGTATCTTCGGCGTGGAGCTGTTCGTGCGCGACGATCAAGTCTGGTTCAGCGAGGTCTCGCCGCGTCCGCACGACACCGGGTTGGTGACGCTGATCTCGCAGGATCTCTCGGAGCTCACGCGGCATGTGCGGGCCATCCTGGGTCTGCCGGTGCCGCACATCAGACAGCTCGGCCCTTCGGCATCGGTGGCGCTGTTGGCGGAGGGTCGCTCGCGGGGATCTGAGCTTCGGCGGTCTTGATCGCGCACTCGCGGAGCCGGATACGTCCTTGCGCCTGTTCGGGAAACCGGAGGTCGACGGCAAGCGCCGCGTGGGTGTCGCGCTGGCGCGCGGGGAGACGCTGGACGAGGCTCGGGAGAAGGCCAGGCGTGTTGTGGAGGCGGTCGAGATCGAGCTGGCTTGAGAAGGTCGGGTGTAGGGTGCCGGAACGCCATCCTCGGTCGCGGTGACGACCGAGGATGGCGTTCCGGCAGACCGGCGCTTATCCCTGGTTGTGATAACCCAGGATGCGCTCGACCTCGTTCTTCGAGCCGAGGATGACCGGCACCCGTTGGTGCAGCGCCTCGGGTTGCAGATCCATGATGCGTCCGGTACCCGTGATGGAGCCGCCGCCGGCCTGCTCGATAATGAAGGACATGGGGTTGGCCTCGTAGAGCAGACGCAACTTGCCGCCGAGCCCCTTGGACTTCATCTTGCTGTCCATCGGGTACAGGAAGACGCCGCCGCGGGTAAGGATGCGATGCACCTCGGCGACCATGGAGGCGATCCAGCGCATGTTGAAGTCTTCGCCGCGCGGGCCTTCCTTGCCGTCCAGACATTCCTGAACATAACGCTGCACCGGGGGCTCCCAGAACCGCATGTTCGAGGCGTTGATGGCGAACTCGCGCGTGTCGGCCGGGATCGTCATATTCGGATGGGTGAGGATGAACTCGCCGATGTTCTGATCCAGGGTAAAGCCGTTTACGCCCTTGCCGGTGGTCAGCACCATCATGGTCGACGGGCCGTAAAGCGCATAGCCGGCGGCGACCTGCTGGGTGCCGGCCTGGAGGAAATCGCGCTCGCTCGGCACGGCGTCGCCGCCCTGAATGCGCAGGATCGAGAAGATGGTGCCGACCGAGACGTTGACGTCGATGTTGGAGGAGCCGTCGAGCGGGTCGAAGGTCAACAGGTACTTGCCGCGCGGATACTTCGCCGGAATCGGGTAGATCTCATCCATCTCTTCGGACGCCATCGCGGCCAGATGGCCGGCCCATTCATTGGACTTGATGAAGACCTCGTTGGTGAGGATGTCGAGCTTCTTCTGGGTCTCGCCCTGGATGTTCTCGCTCTCGGCGCTCCCGAGCACGCCGACCAGCGCACCATGGTTCACCATGTTGCTGATAACCTTGCAGGCCGTGACGATATCGTTGAGCAGGGACGTGAAATCGCCCGTGGCGCCGGCGACGTGGCGCTGCTCCTCGATGATGAACTGGGTGATGGTCGTGCCGTTGTGCATGGATGTCCTCTTGAGTTTCGGGCTCGTCGAGCGCTTTTAATCGATCGGCAGTATAGGGTTTTCCGTGCTTGCCATAAACCCGATGGCATGTTGTGGCGGCACGCTCATGTGTTCCCCTGCCTTGCGGTGTGAAACAGCGGTTCTGATCGGGCCTGTTCTGCAAACGCCGCGGGGGCGGGGGCGTCATGGGCCCAACCCGCTGCCGCTCGCCGATGGCCATCGCAGGGGCGCTACAACCAAAGCGAACCTGGTCGCGCTTGAGATCCCGGGCAGGGGTTGCGGAAAGATGGGTGCCGAACCTCAGCGATCAGGCTGTTGCTTCCGAAGTTGCGCAAGGGCTTCTTCGGCCTCTTTGCGCGCCTGGACCTCTTGATCCAGGCGCTGTTCGAGCGCCACGCGTTCCTGCGTCTCGGCATCAGCACGTCGGGCCTCGGCCTCGGCACGTCGAGCTTCCGTGTCGGCACGTCGAGCTTCCGTGTCGGCACGTTGAGCTTCCGCCTCGGCGCGTTCCTCGGCTTCGCGCCAGTCGGGCAGCACGAATGCGGCGTAAACCGGGTCGCGACGCATCGCATCCAGCGAGGGCTGCGCGATCAGATCATCCAGCCTGAACTGGAGACCGGGCAGGACGCGGGAGTGGATCACGCCCTCCTCGGGTGCAATGGGGACGTAGACACCCGCTGTGGTCAGCGTGTAGAAGGCCTGACGCTCGGGTTCGCGGTGCAAAATGATGTATTCCTTGACACCGCCTGAAGCATATTCAGTTTTCTTGGTGACGGTGTCGCGCACGATACCTGCGGGCTTCCTCTCGGACAGGGCCTCCACACAGAGATCGAAGACACCGTGATAGGAGGCGTCGAAATACAACAGCGGCTGTGGGTTGTCGTTGCACACGACGCCGAAGTCCGGCTTGCGGATCACCGTCCCGGTCGGCAGCGGTAATCTGAAGCCCATCTCCAGCGCGACCATCTTGGCGATCGGCCGGGCGCTCAGGAAGTGTTGCAGGAGCAGGGTGAACCAGGCATAGACCAGATAGGTGCCGTAATCGGACACGGGTTTCTCCTCCAGGCGACCGTTGTTCCACTCGTAGTGGATGTCCGATTCGAAGTAGTAGTCGCGCCAGTACTCCTCCTCCGTGACGAAGCGACCCGCCTGCGAGACGGGTTGAGCGCAGTCTGTTTCAGGTGTCGGTGGGTCCTGCTCGGCTCGAGCGGCTGCGCGCGTTGACATGATGACATCGACCTCCGTTAAACCGCGTCCAGAGTGAAATGCGCCATGTTCATGTTGTGACGGGCTCAAGGATTCTTCCGACCTTTATGGAGACGTGATTTCAAGCGATCTCCTTCGCGTGTCCAACAGGTTAGCACTTTTCGAGACAGGTGCGTGTGCATCGACATCAACCCGGCCGGCCAGGTTGCAGGATCCGAATGTCCGGGGGATGATCAGGGTTCATTGCACCCGGTGCCGTAGCCGCCCCATCTACCCAGTCCATCCAGCGTGAGTGAAATCGATAGCGTGCCGGGAACCGCTGCTGTGACTGCCACTGGATTGGGGCGGGGACTGGCCCGGAGCGCTGCACACTCCTCATCCCGGAACCACCCCGTCATGATGTCGATCTGTCGTGGCCTGGCGTTGTTGAGCCTGCTGCTCCTCTCCCTCTCCGCTGCCGGCGCGGACAAGGTGAGGCTTCAGCTGAAATGGCAGCACCAGTTCCAGTTCGCCGGCTATTACGCGGCACAAGAACAGGGCTATTACCGTAACGCGGGGCTGGAGGTCGAAATTCTTGCCGCCAGACCGGGAGAAGACCCGGTGCGGCAGGTGATCGAGGGCAAGGCCGATGTCGGCGTCGGCTCTACCGAATTGCTCCTGCTGCGGGAACAGGGGGTACCGCTCGTGGTCCTGGCGGTCATCTTCCAGCATTCCCCTCTTGCGCTCATGGCCCTGAAACATGAGGGTATTCAGACCATTCATGACCTGGCTGGCAAAAAACTCATGATCGAGCCGGGGTCGGCCGAGCTCCACGCCTACCTGCGCAGAGAGGGGATCTCCGCCGACAACTTCACGCTGTTGCCCCACACCTTCGACGTCCAGGGACTGCTCTCGGGAGCGGTGGATGCCATGTCCGTCTACGTCACCGATGAACCCTTTGCGCTGAAACAGGCGGGACGGGAGTACCTGCTCTATTCCCCTCGAGCGGTCGGGATCGATTTCTACGGCGATAACCTCTTTACCACCGAGGATCTGCTCCGGAGGCAGCCCGAATTGGTCAAGAAGTTCCGGGAGGCGAGCCTCAAGGGGTGGGACTACGCCATGCAGCACAAGGAGGAGGTGGCACGGCTTATCTATGACCGTTACAGCCAGCGGCATAGTCTGGAGCACCTCCGGTTCGAGGCCCGGCAGATGGAGTCGCTGCTCCAGACGGCGCTGATCGAGGTCGGCCACATGAATCCGGGCCGGTGGCGCAATATCGCGGAAGTTTACGCCGAAATGGGCATGCTGCGGCGGGACTTCGACCTGAAGGGTTTCCTCTACGATCCCAAGCCGAGGGACCTGACCTGGCTCTATGATGTTGTTGCCGGCGTCGCCCTCCTGCTGCTGATTGCCGTTCTGGCGGCGGTCCGTTTTGCCCGGCTCTCCGGGGCCTTGCGCAAGAGCAATGTCGAGCGGGAGAAGATCGCGGCGGCGCTCCGGGAGAAGGAAGAAAAATATCGCATCCTCTTCATGGATTCGCCGGATGCCTATCTGATCATCATTGACGGTGTGTTTGTCGATTGCAACCGGGCCGCCGAAGCGATGCTGGGGGCCGGACGGGCCGAGATTGTCGGTCTCGCACCCGACGGACTCTCTCCCGAATTTCAGCCCGACGGCAAAAAATCTCTGGTTGCGGTTCGGGAAAAGATCGCTCTGGCCTTTCAGTGCGGCAGTCTCACCTTTGAGTGGGTTCACCGCCGTCGGGACGGCACGGATTTCCAGGTCGAGGTCTCCATTGCGACCATCTGCCTGGACGGAAAAGACGCGCTCTTTACTACCTGGCGTGACATCAGCGACCGCAAGCGGGCGGAAGAAGCGTTGCAGGAGAGCGAGCAACTGCTTAAAAACGTCATCAACAATAACCAGGACGGCATGCTCGTGCTGGATCGGGGGCAGCGCGTGGCGCTGAGTAACCCGGCGGCCGCGATGTTACTCGGTACGACCGCCGATGAGTTGCTTGCGTACGAGTTCGGTTCTGTGTTGGCCGATGTCCCGCGGGAGATCGAGGTGTTCAACGCGGCAAAGAGGACGATACTGGAAATACAAACCACAGACCTGGCATGGAAAGGAGAACCTGCCCAATTGGTGACCTTGCATGACATTACCGAGCGCAAGCGGGTGGAAGAGGAGGTCTTGCGCAGCAACACCCGGCTACAACGCTTGGCGGACATTCTTCAGCATCCTTCCGAAACGATTCAGGAATTTCTTGATTACGCGCTGGAGCAGGCGCTCCAACTCACCGAAAGCAAGCTCGGCTTCATTTACCATTATCATGAAGATAGCCGGGAGTTTGTCCTCAACACCTGGTCTCGGGAGGTCATGCCGGAATGCGCCGTGGTCAATCCTCAAACCTGTTACGCGCTGGACCAGACCGGGATCTGGGGCGAAGCCGTACGCCAACGCCGTCCGATTGTGGTCAACGACTTTCGAGCCGCTCATCCATTGAAAAAGGGGTATCCGCCCGGCCACGTCCACCTGTCGAGGTTTTTGACGGTCCCCGTCTTCAGGGATGGCCACATTGTCGGCGTGGTGGGGGTGGCCAACAAGGAAACGGAGTACGCCGAAACCGACATTTTCCAGATCTCCTTGTTGATGGATGCCGTCTGGAGCGTTACCGAACGCAGGCAGGCGGAAGCGGCACTGCAAGCCAGCGAGGCGAAGTTTTCCCAGGCATTCATCTCTTCGACCTATGCCATTATCATTACCCGCGCCGCGGATGGCACCATCATCGAAGTGAACCCGGCCTTCGAGACCATGGTCGGCTACAGTCGGGCCGAAGCGTTGGGAAAATCCACCCTCGACCTGGCGCTCTGGGCGGATAGCCGGGACCGACAGCACTTCCTGTCACTGTTGATCGAGCATGGGCACGCCGAACAGCAGGAATACCGTTTCCGGAAGAAAGGCGGCGCCATCCTGATTGGGCTTCTTTCCGCCCGCCTCTTTACGCTGAACAATGAGCGGGTGTTACTGGGAAACATTGCCGACATCACCGAACGCAAGCAGATGGAGGAAGAACTGGCCCGGTCCAAGGACGCCGCCGAGGCGGCCAACCGGGCCAAGAGTGAATTCCTGGCCAACATGAGCCACGAGATCCGCACCCCCATGAATGCGGTCATCGGCCTGACGCACCTGGCCCTCCAGACCGAGCTAACGCCGAAACAACAGGATTATCTCCACAAGATCGACAGTTCGGGCCAGGCCCTGCTGGGATTGATCAACGACATCCTCGACCTGTCCAAGATCGAGGCGGACCGGCTGGAGTTGGAACAGACCCCCTTCAGCCTTGAACAGGTCCTGGACCGCATCGCCACCATGACTAGCCTGAAGGCCGAGGAGAAGGGGCTGACCTTCGGCTTCCACCTGGCCCCGACCACGCCGCACCGCCTGGTCGGTGATCCGCTCCGGCTGGGGCAGATTCTGCTCAATCTGGTTAACAACGCGGTCAAGTTCACGGAACAGGGGGAAGTGGTTGTTGCCGTGTCACCCGAGGCTCGGGCGGGCGCCCGGATCCGGCTGCGCTTCGCGGTGCGGGACACCGGCATCGGCATCCTGCCCGCCCAGCAGGCCCGGCTGTTCGAGGCGTTTTCCCAGGCCGACGGCTCCACCACCCGTCGCTACGGGGGGACCGGCCTGGGGCTGGCCATCAGCAAGAAGTTGGCGGACCTCATGGGCGGTGACATCAGTGTGGAGAGTGCTTCCGGCGTCGGGAGCACATTTACCTGTGTTCTGCCCTTCGCCATCGATACGAATGCTGCCGACGCGGAGCAGGAGCTCAAGCCGACCGCCGGCGTTGTTGACGTCGCCGCCGAACCGCGGCCCGACCTGTCCGGCGCGCGGGTGCTGCTGGTGGAAGACAACGACATCAACCAACAGGTGGCGCGGGAGATGTTGGAGCGTTTCGGCCTGGTCGTGGAGATCGCCGGCAATGGGCGAAAAGCCGTGGAGCGGCTGCGCGCCCATCCCGCCCGCTATGCCCTGGTCCTCATGGATCTACAGATGCCGGAGATGGACGGCTTCGAGGCTACCCGACTCATCCGCGAGGAGTTGGGGCTGACCGACCTGCCGATCATCGCCATGACCGCCCACGCCCTGGAAGACGAGCGCCGCCACTGTCTGGCCAGCGGGATGAACGCCCACCTGGCCAAGCCCATCGATCCGCCGACCCTGCTGGCGGCGCTCTCCCGCTGGCTTCCCCCCGGCGGCCATGAGGGCGTGCCCCTGCAGGAAACCGCCTTGGACCCGGAGTGGCCTGTCGTGCTCCCCGGCGTTGATCTGCCGTCCCTTCTGAGCCGGCTTTCGGGCAACCGCGAACTCCTTCTGAAACTGCTGCGGAACTTCGGGCAGGAGTGGTCGGGAGTGCATGAATCCATCCAGGTCGCTCTGTCGGCGGGCGATCGAGAGCACGCGCGCCAAAGGGTCCACACGCTGCGCGGCGTGGCGGGTAACCTGTCGATGAACAAGGTCGCCGCCGCCGCCGAAGCACTTGAACAGGCGCTGAAACGCGAGGAGAGCCAGGAGATCGAACCCTGCCTGGAGACTCTGACGACGGCCCTCATGCCGGTGTTGGCCGGATTGGAACGGTTGCCTACCGCCTCGCCGCTCCCGGATGACGTCGGCCCCCTGGACCTTGCGCTCTTGGAACGTCAATTCTCCGAGTTGGCCGAATTGCTGCGCCGGCAGGACATGAAGGCCGAAGCATGCTTCGCCGAGGTCCGGGCGTGCCTGGGAGCGGGAGAGTGGGCGGAGGCGATGGCGCGCCTGGAGCAGCAGCTTGACCGGCTGGATTTTGCCGCGGCCGGGACAACTCTGGCGGAGGTGGCAGAGCGCCTGGGAATGGCGGGATTGGACCGATGAAGCGACAGCGGGGCGTATTATCGTTGGGCCGGCTGGCCGTGCGTGAGCAATCATCGCAGGCCCGGTGCAGGCGAGATCCGAACGCGAAGCAGGTAAACGCATGCGAATCTTGATCGTCGATGATGTCCCGGACAACATCCGGATTTTGAGCCGGATGCTGGCCGATGAGGGGCACGACATCTCGGCCTCGACCAATGGCCAGGAGGCCCTGATGATCACCGAATCGGTCCTCCCCGACCTCATTCTGCTCGACGTCATGATGCCCGGCATGGACGGCTACGCGATCTGCGCGGCGCTGAAAGCCAACCCACGGCTGAAGTCGATCCCGGTGATCTTCGTGACCGCACTGTCCGATACCGAGGATGAGACCCGCGGTTTAAGTCTCGGCGCCGTGGATTACATTGCCAAGCCATTCAAGGAGGTCATCGTCAAGCTGCGGGTGCGCACGCATCTGGAGCTGAAGCAGCAACGCGACCTGCTCGGGCGTCTCTCCGCGATCGACGGCCTGACCGGTATTCCCAACCGCCGCGCGTTCGACGAGCGGTTAGATGCTGAATGGCGCCGTGCGATCCGTGTGGGTGGTGCCTTGGCCTTGACCATGATCGACATCGACTATTTCAAGGCATTCAACGATAGCCATGGTCACCTCGAAGGCGATGAGTGTCTGCGGCGCGTCGCCAAGACCCTGGAAGCGGCGGCCCGGCGGGGCGAGGATTTTGTCGGTCGCTATGGCGGCGAGGAATTCGTGTTCTTGAGCAGCAGCGGCGATCAGGCCGGCATGGCCGGCTTGGTCGAAACGCTTCGCGTGAGCATCGAGGCGCTGCGGATTCCTCACGGTGCATCGGAGGTGGCGTCCTGGGTCACCGTGAGCAGCGGCGTCGCGCTCTGCCGTCCGACCCCGGAGATGCAGGCAACCGATCTCTTGGCATCCGCCGACGCGGAGCTGTACAAGGCCAAGCATCGCGGTCGAAATTGCGTCAGTGTGACCACTGTGACTGGCGTTTCAGGGTCTGTCGAGAACTGCACGGGCGAGCGAGTTTAGTGGCTAGTGGCTAGTGGAGCCGTGGAGAAATTCCGAGACCGTCCGAGATCGTTGTCGTAATCGTGGTCGTATCGATGGTCGACAACGACAACGACAACGACAACGACAACGATTTCGACAACGAACGGTCTCGACAGATCTGCCGTGCTGCACTGGAAACGCATGCGCGAACAGGTGCCGGGCGACCGGCGAGCCGAAAACCTGGCGCGCTTCGTGAAAAAACTGGCGCGTTGTGAGTGTGGCGATCTGGTTTAAGGCGAATACCGGGAACCCTTATACCAACGGCGTAGGTTGTGCCGAGCCGTGCGAGGCACAACCAACCGTCGGCGCAGGTTGTGCTTCCTATCGTCAGCACAACCTACGGGTCAGGAAGTTCGCGGAAATCGCTTAACAGGGTTTTTCGCTGCCCTCCGTTCGTCCATTACTGCGCGGGTTGGCCGACCCGGGGTCTGGTTAGGATCTGGCCGTCAGTGGTCGGGCCGTTCCGCACGAAGGCGCGCGAGCGCCTCTTCGGCCTCCCGGCGCGCATGAATCTCTTGCGCCAGACGCTGCTCGATCACCAAGCGGGCCTGCGTCTCGGCTTCGGCACGCTGAGCCTCCGCCTCGGCGTGTCGGGCCTCCGCCTCGGCGCGTTCCTCGGCTTCGCGCCAGCCCGGCAGCACGAATGCGGCATAGACCGGGTCGCGACGCATCGCCTCGGGCGAGGGCTGCGCGATCAGATCGTCCAGTCGGAACTGAAGGCCGGGCAGGACGCGGGAGCGGATCACGCCGTCCTCGGGCACAATGGGGACGTAGAGACCCGCTGTGGTGAGCGTATAGAAGGCCTGACGCTCGGGTTCGCGGTGCAGAATGATGTATTCCCTGACGCCGCCTGCGGCATACTCGGCCTTCTTGGTCACCGCGTCGCGCACGATACCCGCGGGCTTTCGCTCGGACAGCGCCTCCACACAGAGATCGAAGACGCCGTGATAGGAGGCGTCGAAATACAACAGCGGCTGTGGGTTGTCGTTGCACACGACGCCGAAGTCCGGCTTGCGGATCACCGTCCCGGTCGGCAGCGGTAATCTGAAGCCCATCTCCAGCGCGACCATCTTGGCGATCGGCCGTGCGCTCAGGAAGTGTTGCAGGAGCAAGGTGAACCAGGCATAGACCAGATAGGTGCTGTAATCGGACACGGGTTTCTCCTCCAAGCGACCGTTGTTCCACTCGTAGTGGATGTCCGATTCGAAGTAGTAGTCGCGCCAGTACTCCTCCTCCGTGACCAGGCGACCCGCCTGCGAGACGGGTTGAGCGCGGTCTGTTTCGGGTGTCGGTGTGTTCTGCTCGGTTCGAGCGGCTACGCGCGTTGACATGATGACATCGACCTCCGCTAAACCGCGTCCAGAGTGAAGCGCGTCATTTTCGTGTTGTGTCGGGCTCAAGGATTTTTCCGACCTTTGTGGTGACGCGGTTTGAAATGTAATATTTTTTGAATCCTTTGAATCGATCCCCTTCGCGTATCCAACAGGTTAGCAGTTTTCGATGCCGGCGGGAGCCCGTCGTTGCCAACTTAACCGGCGAGGTTGCGGGATCCGGATGTCCGGGGGATGATCAGGGTTCATTGCACCCGGTGCCGTAGCCGCCCCATCTACTAAAACCATCCAGCGTGAGCGAAATCGATAGCGTGCCTCTTTCGGATCCACTGACCCGCGCTGCCCGTGAAGAGACGCTCATTCAGACCGCGCCGTGCGAGGCTCAGCCTGTCACGCGTCTGAAGGCCCATTTGCTCAAGGGCTATCGGGGGCGGATTGCCGGTGAGTCGACGCAGGCTGCACGGGTAGCGCGCTGGCTCGATCTCCCGGACGATCTCGCACCCTCGTTGGCCGATGCGCTGAGGGCCGGAGGTCGGGCGCGACTCTACAGCCATCAACGCGAAGCCTGGGATCTCGCCCGCGCCAAGCGGCATTTCGTGGTCGCCACGCCGACCGCTTCGGGCAAGACGCTCTGCTACAACCTGCCGGTGCTCGATGCGGTTCTCGCGCAAGGCTGCAAGGCGCTCTATCTCTTCCCGACCAAGGCACTTGCTCAGGACCAGGCCGCCGAGCTGATGGAGTTGAGCCGTGCCATCCAGGCGGCCGGCGGGCCGGGCGTGAAGGCATTCACCTTCGACGGCGACACGCCCGGCGATGCCCGCAAGGCGGTGCGTACGCGCGGCGACATCGTGCTCAGCAATCCGGACATGCTGCATCAGGCGATCCTGCCGCATCACACCAAATGGGCGCAGTTCTTCGAGGGCTTGGCCTTCATCGTGGTCGACGAGCTGCACACCTATCGGGGTGTCTTCGGCTCGCATGTCGCCAATGTCTTCCGGCGATTGCGGCGGGTCTGTCGGTTCTATGGCGTGGAGCCGACCTTCATCTTCGCGTCCGCCACCATCGCCAATCCGGCCGAGCTGGCCGAGCGTCTCTGCGGTGCGTCGGTCGCGGCCATCACCGAGTCCGGCGCGCCGCAGGGCGAGCGTCATCTGCTGCTGTGGAATCCGCCGGTTATCAACCCGGATCTCGGCATCCGCGCCTCGGCCCGCTCCCAGACCACGCGGATCGCGCGCACTGCGGCCAAGCTGGGGCTCAAGAGCATCGTCTTCGCCCGCTCGCGCCTCATGGTCGAGGTCATCACCAAATATCTGAAGGATGTCTTCGATCGCGATCCGCGCAAGCCGCCACGGGTACTCGCCTATCGGGGCGGTTATCTGCCGAGCGAGCGGCGACGGGCCGAGCAGACCATGCGCGCCGGCGCCGTCGATCTGGTGGTCAGTACCTCGGCGTTGGAGCTCGGGGTCGACATCGGCGCCTTGGATGTCGCCATCCTGAACGGCTATCCGGGGACGGTCGCCGCGACCTGGCAGCGGCTCGGGCGGGCAGGGCGGCGGCTCAAGCCCAGCCTGGGCGTGATGGTCGCGACCAGCGACGCTCTCGATCAGTACATGATGCGCCATCCCGAGTTCTTCTTCGGCGCATCCCCGGAGCACGCGCGCATCCATCCGGATCAGCTTTTGATTCTCATGGATCACGTGCGCTGCGCCGCCTTCGAGCTGCCGTTTCGCGACGGCGAGTCCTTCGGCGCGGAGGATCTCGGCGAGATGCTGAGCTATCTGCGCGACGAGGGTCTGCTCCAGCATCAGGGCGACCGCTGGTTCTGGGTCGCCGACAGCTATCCCGCCAATGCGGTCTCGCTGCGCTCGGTGGCCGAGGGTAACTTCGTCGTCATCGACACCACCGGCGGCGCTCAGACGGTCATTGCCGAGGTCGACTACAGCAGCGCCCCCGGCACGCTCTACGAAGGGGCCATCTACATGATCCAGTCCCAGCCCTATCAGGTGGAGCGTCTGGATTGGACCGGCCGCAAGGCGTTCGTGACCCGCACCCGCGCCGACTATTACACCGACGCGATCGACTACACCCGGCTGAAGATCCTCGCCCGGTTCGACGGCTGCGCCCAAGGCCAGGGCGCGACGGCGCAAGGCGAGGTCCATCTGGTCCGACGCTATCCCGGCTACAAGAAGATCCGCTACTACAGCCACGACAACATCGGCTACGGCATCATCGACCTGCCGGATCAGGAGATGCACACCACGGCGGTCTGGTGGCAGGTGGAGCCCGCTGCTCTGGAGGCCGCGCTGCCGGATCGACAGCAATCGATCGACGGATTCCTCGGCGCCGCCTACGCCCTGCACCATGTCGCCGCCCTGCGCGCCATGGCCGAGATCCATGATCTGGGCCGCTCGGTCGGAGACGGGCAGGGGACTTGGTTTGCCATCGTGGGTGCCGAGGGTCGCGGTCAGATGCGCGGACCGGACAATGCGCCCCTGGATCCCATGTCCGGTCAGCGCTTCGAGCCGACGCTCTTTCTCTACGACAACTATCCGGGCGGCGTCGGACTCTCCGCGCCGCTCTACGATGATACCCCGCTGCTGGTGGGCGATGCACGGGATCTGGTCGCCGCTTGCGCCTGCACCGCTGGCTGTCCCGCCTGCGTCGGGCCGGTCTTGCGCGGCGACGAGGATCTTGCAGTCACGCCGCGTCAGGCGGCCTTAAAGGTGCTGGATCTTTTGGCCTGAGTCGGGCATGAGCGCATCTGTAGGTTGAGTTAGGCGCGCCGACGAGGCGATCGATGGTCCGTGCCGAGGCCGATGCGCGCCGTAACCCGACGTCTGCGGCCCGTTGCGAGGCCGAATGTCGGGTTACGCTGCGCTAACCCGACCTACGCGGTTGAAGGTTTAGGGCGATTTCCGTGAATAGTCATCTCGACTCCGCATGCCCGGAAGACCTGTTGGAACTTTAGGGGCGAATGAATTCGCCCCTACACGCCGGTCGATCCTTTCCCGGAAATCACCTACACCGCGTCGGCTTGAGGTTGCCGGGTTGATGCGACGCGGAGCCAACAACAATGCGATGCAATGACGGACGCGGTTCAATGCACATGACGTTTCGAGACCGTCTTCAGAGATTACGGGGACAGGCGCCGAGTCTCCGCGAAGAGGGCAATGGCGCGTCCGCGTCGGTCGACCGCCCTTCGCTTGCCGAAAGGCTTCGGCGGATGTCGGTTCATAAGGCGCGTGCCGGGAGTGCACAAGGGCCGCAAACCCATGTCCTGGCCGAAGCGGTCGGAGCGGTCGAGATCGCGCACGGCGTTATCTGCCTCGAGCGGAGGTTTGTCGGACACCGCCGACACGGTCAAGTGTCGATGGGGCCGTGCGGCGGCGCCTGCATTGACGCATGGATCGATCGGGGCTGGGTGACAGCGGCCTCGCATCTCGCCCCTCGTTCCGCGTCCGACCCGGTAGATCACTCCCCGACCACGACCGACCTCGTTTGCCTGGACACCGAAACCAGCGGCCTGGCCGGTGGCACGGGGACCTGGGCCTTCATGACCGGACTGCTGCGCGGACAGGATGATGGCTGGACGCTGCGTCAATATCTGCTGACCCGGCTCGACTCGGAGCCCGCCTATCTGGATGCGGTCTCCGCCGAGTTGGCGAGCGCCGGCCTGCTCGTCAGCTACAACGGCCTGTCTTTCGACATCCCGCTGCTCACCACACGCTTTCGCCTGTCCGGCCAAACGGATCCGCTCCCGGCGCTGCCGCATCTGGACCTTCTAAAGCCGGTCCGCCGCGCTTACGGTCGCGTCTGGCCCGATTGCCGACTCGCCAGCGTCGAGCAGCGTCTGTTGGGTTTCAAGCGCAAGGACGATCTACCGGGTTCCGAGGCGCCTGCAGCCTGGCTGGCCTGGTTGCGTACAGGCGAGGTGACCCGATTGGCCGGCGTGCTGCGTCACAACCGCTGGGACCTACTCTCCCTTGCGGCCTTGATCCCGCGGATCGGCGAGGTCTTCAGCAATCCGGGTGCCTACGATGCCGACGTGCGTGCCGTGGCCGCCTACCATCATGCGCAAGGTCGATCCGATCAGGCATTCGACCTGCTCAGCTCCGAGCGGCGCCACTTGGACACGGCCGGGCTCCTGGACCTGGCCCGCCTGCATCGTCGACGCGGCGACTGGGAGCCGGCCCGCGCGATCTGGGAGCCACTCGCGGCGCTAGGCGATGCCGATGCGCGCACGGAGCTGGCCAAATATCACGAGCACCGCACGCGCGATCTGCGCCGCGCCGTCGCGTTCGCCCGCGAGCTTCCGCCGGGCCCGCTGAAAGAGCGGCGCTGCGCACGACTGAACGCTAAGCTCGACGCAGGCGACGGCGGGTCTTCCGCGTTGCTGGACGCCCTGGCGGCAACCCTCGACGGGTCCGCTCATTAGAGAAGGGCTCGTAGGTTCGCAACGGCCCCATCGCGTCGCTCATGATGCCCATGCCGAAGAACACCATGCTGATGGCGGCCGTGACGAAGGCGCCGGTGATGGCGTCTATGAAGCGGTTGGCGATCAACTTGGCCAGGATGTCCTTCATCCGCTCTCCGGCGACCGCTTTGAGCGCCTCGGCCCTCTGGTCGATGCCGCAGAGGAAGAGGGCGAGACCGCCGAAGAGACTCATCGCCATCGGCCACCAGTGGATCGCCGGCGCGATCGCCGAGGTGACCTCGGCGGTCATCGCGGTGCCTTGTCGAGAGCGTCCTTCGGCGTAGGTCGGATCGGCTCAATGGGGCTCGTGAGCTGTCGACTCGGGCTGATTCCGGCACCCGCGGTTCGCACGAGCCGGTTGTAGACCTCCAGCAGGGGCTCGGCCGGATAAAGAAGCGGCAGCAAACGCTTGTGCGCACGGGTGAGGGTGCCGACCCAGTGCGGATCGGGACTGAAAACACACCGAAGCTGAACGTCCCAGAATTTTTCGTTGTCGTTGTCGTTGTCGTGTTCGTACGGAATCCGATTACGACAACGACAACGACTAGAGCTTTCGACGGCTTTGCTTGGTTCCGGCTCTGCCGGGTTAGGGTAAGCTGGCGTCCGATCGGTTGAGACACGGGGGATCGACCGGCCGTGTCAGTCCTATGCCTTCAGCATCGAGCGGCGGCTCGGCGCTATCCGCGCGGCTCAGTCCGAGTTTCTCACGACCCGAAATCCCGATGCGGTGGCCGAGTTGACCCGCGAAGCGGGTGCCTTGGAGGCCGAGGCCGCCGGACTCGCGCGTCTCGACGAGACCTCGCAGCAGGCAGCGACCGAGGTTCGAACGCTGGTCGCCGATGATCTGTCGAGCTTCGAGGCGGTCGTCGCGGCATGGCGGAGCAATGGGCTCGAACCGCCGAGCGTGTGATGCAGGCCCCGATCGCCGATCCGCAGCGAGATGCGTTGACCGAGCGCCTCGCGGCCTACGGGCGCGATTTTCATGCACTGGTCGAGCAGGACCGCCGGATCGAGGGGCTCGCGGACGCCATGGACGTTGCCGTCGGACGGATCACGCCGCTGGTCGAGGCCAACCTTATCGAAGCCCGTCGGCTGATGACGTCGACGCCCGACTTGCGTGCATCCTAGCCGTTCGCGACGGGATTGAGCGCAACAGCGCAATGATCCAGGGACTCGTCGCGCATCTTCCGCAATCCGGAGCAAGCCTCTCCTCGGCCGATGTGAAGAGGCTCAAGGAAGGCCGCGGCGGGCGTGTCGGCGCTGTCGCAGATCCTCCAAGCGGAGTCGTGGGATCCGACGAATCGGCACGAAGGCACCGCGACCGACCCGGCGCCCTGAGATTCGGGCGCGTCGTTCTAGGGAAGAGCTTCGATCGCACGCATCTTTTCATCGTAACGAGCTCGAAACTCCACGGGGAGCTCCGAGTCTTTCACCCCGGCACACCCGCCGTTCTCGTTGAGTATCTCCAGGAACTCGCGCTGAAGACGTTCCTGAACTTTGCGATAATTGCGCTCGGGAAAGACGTCGTCCTGGACCCGGAGCACGGTCATGCGCATGCGGCTGGCGAGCAGCTTGTTGAGGTTCTCGGTGCGACGGTTCGAGCCGTCGCTGCGGCAGCGGGCGTGATACAGATCCAACGCGTAGGCGGCCTCGACCGCTTCGATCAAAAGTGCTTCGGTTGCCTCGTCAAGAGGTGATGCGGCCGCACTTTGGATGACGAGGCCCGCGATGAGGAGCACTACAGCTGTCCGGCGGCGAAGCGGGCTTCTCCGGTTGCTCGGTCGATGCGAACGGTCTTCTGATCGGGCCCGGCGGCTGCTGCTCTGTACCTGTGGTTGAGAGTACACGGCGCGCATCAGCTCCGTCCGTAGACCGGCACCGCGGCGCCGGTCACGCAGCGTGCGGCATCCGAGGCCAGAAAGAGGATGACATCGGCGAGTGCATCCAGAGGAACCCAAGTGTCGTGGTCCGCATCCGGCATGGCGGCGCGATTTTGCGGGGTGTCGAGGGTCCCGGGCAGAACACAGTTGACGGTGATCCCGTGCTGCTTCAGCTCCTCGGCGAGGCTCTCGGTCAGGGTAATGACGGCGGCCTTGGAGACGCAGTAGGGGCCCATGTGTCCAACCCCCCGAGTGGCCGCTCGGGCGGAAATGTTGACGATGCGCCCGCCGCTCCCGTCCGGGATCCGGGGAATCGCCGCCCGGCAGCAGTTGAAGACGCTACGCAGGTTCAGATCCATCAAGGAATCCCACTGTGCATCGGTCGTCTCTTCAATGGCCGGACCCATCGCAAAACCGCCGGCGATATTCGCGAGGACATGAACGGCGCCGAAGCGGTCTGTCACGTCGGCGATCATGGCTGCCACCGCGGGGGGATCCAACAAGTCTGTTGCAAAGATGGCCGACTCGCATCCCTCGGGCAGGGCCATCTGCGCCGACCGCAAGGCATCGGGATCCAGGTCGATCAGGGCCAGTCGGGCGCCTCGGCGGGCGAAGGCAAGTGCCGTGGCACGGCCAAGGTTTCCCGCTGCGCCGGTGACGACAACGGTTTTCCCGGAGAATTCCTGCACGCTCGTGACTCCTGGATGCTGTGCCGACTGTTCAGGGCGCCCGTCGGCTCGACGCTCCTAACCGAGAAGTGGGGTCTCGGGCCGGATGCCCAACCCGGACGCGTTCCGTCGGTCGCCGATCCGCTCGGCTTCCTCATGCGGGCCGGGCGGGTTGCCTGTATCATTCTCGGCGTGATCAGTTTACCCGAACCAGCATATCAGAGCGCTTGCCGTTGCGTCCTCGCCGGCGGCCTGCCCGTTCCTTTGCGTTGGCGGTGGCGCCCGTGATCGAGCTGCTGTTCCTGCTTCTGCCCGTCGCTGCAGCCTCCGGGTGGTGGGTCGCGCGCCGCGGTACGGCGGTTCGACGCAGCCGCGCATCGCCACCTCACCCCGCATTCCTGCGGGGTCTGAATTATCTCGTCGAAGAGCAGCCGGATAAGGCCATCGACATGTTCCTGGAGCTTGTCGAGGTCGACGGAGAGACCGTCGAGACCCATCTCGCGCTCGGCAGTCTGTTTCGACGGCGCGGCGAGGTCGACCGGGCGATTCGCATTCACCAAAACCTGATCGCACGGAAGAATCTGGCCGCGGAGCAGCGCGGTGATGCCCTCTTCGAGCTGGGCCAGGACTACATGCGTGCAGGCTTGTTGGATCGGGCCGAATGCCTGTTTCAGGAGCTGGTCGGTCTCGGGTTGCACCGCCGGCGTGCGCTTCAGAGTCTGCGCGAGCTCTACGAGCAGGAGCGCGATTGGGCACGCTGCCTGGAAGTCGCCGAGCAGCTCGAGCCGGCGAGTGATCCTTCGATCAAGGTGGCGATCGGCCACTACCATTGCGAGCTCGCCGAGGATGCTCGGCGCTGCGGCGACGCCGGGCTTGCGATGACCCAGCTGAGTCTGGCTCGGGAGGCCGATCCGGAGTGCGTCCGCGCCACCATGCTCGAGGGTCGGGCTGCGCTGGAAGACGGTGATCCGCAGCGTGCGCTGGCGCTCTTTACGCATGTGGCGGAGCAGCGCGCATCGTATGTTCCGGAGATTCTGCCCGAGCTGATCGACGCCTTGCGGCACCTCGGACGTGACGATGTGTCCGCGGTTCTGGAGGATTTGGCGCAGCGGCATTCAAGTCCGGCATTGACGCTCGGTCTCAGCGATGTCGTCGCCCAGAGCCGCGGAAAGGAGGCAGCGATGGATCTGCTGACGCGTTATCTGACCCGGCATGCGGATTTGGCCGCACTCGAGCGTCTCTTCGAGCTGCAGGTCGAGGGGCCGTCGCAGGTGCAGGGTTTTGCGGTCGAACGTCTGCGAGTCGTCTTGGAGGTGACGCGGCATTTGCTCGCGCGGCAGGCGGTTTATCGCTGCGAGCACTGCGGTTTCGAGGCGCGCTCGCTGCATTGGCAGTGTCCCAGCTGCCGCTCCTGGGGAAGTGTCGTTCCCGTTCAGCCCGAGCCGATTATCGGCGAGGAGGTTCTGCATGAGCGACGTCTTGCCTGACCCTGCGAGGGGTGCGCACGGGGTCGCCGCTGCCCCGGCTCGCACGCTCGGCGCAGCGGGGATCGGCCGAGGCTCGTCGGACCCTGCGCGGCCGTGCGGTCCGGGAGACCGGGCGCAGAACCCTGATGAAGCCTACGAGGACCGGACGTGACGCAATCCAAACGCATTATCGTCGCGCTCGATTTCGCGACCGAGGCTGAAGCGCTTGCTCTGGTCGAGCGGCTCGATCCGACACGCTGCCGGTTGAAGGTCGGCAAGGAGCTGTTCACGCGATGCGGGCCGATGTTTGTCGAGGTATTGCAATCTCGCGGGTTCGAGGTCTTTCTCGATCTGAAATTTCACGACATCCCCAACACGGTCGCGGGTGCTTGCGCTGCCGCGGCGAATCTCGGGGTTTGGATGGTGAACCTGCATATCTCGGGCGGGGCCCGGATGATCGAGGCTGCGCGCACGCGACTCGATGCCATGTCGAGACGGCCGTTGCTGATCGGCGTGACCCTGCTCACCAGTCTGAGCCGGGAGGATCTGAGCGCTGTCGGCTGTCCCGGCGAGCCGAACGAGCGGGTGCTTGCGCTTGCAGCCCTCGGGCATGCCGCGGGTCTCGACGGCGTGGTCTGCTCGCCCTTGGAGGCAGCTGCGGTACGCGCGGCGCTGGGTCCTGATTTTCGGCTGGTCACACCGGGCGTCAGGCCCGCCGGTGCGTCGCTCGGCGATCAGGTGCGTGTCATGACACCGCGTGATGCCCTCTTAGCCGGTGCGGACGACCTGGTCATCGGGCGCCCGATCACCGCGGCGGAGGATCCCGTGGCTGCGCTGCGGGCCATCGAGGATTCGCTCATGGCCTGACGTGCTCCCGAGCCCTGCATGACCTGTCTCAACCGCGCATCTCGGCGCTTGTCCGAGCTGCTCGCTCACATTGAACGATCTTGAAGGAGAAGACGCGATGGCGAAGATTCGAAAGGCAGTGTTCCCGGTCGCCGGACTTGGGACTCGGTTCCTCCCCGCCACCAAGGCGAGCCCAAAGGAGATGATGTCGATCGTCGACAAGCCGCTGATCCAGTATGCAGCGGAGGAGGCGGAGGACGCCGGTGCCACTCAACTGGTTTTCATCACCGGGCGCAACAAGCGCTCGATCGAAGATCATTTCGACAAGGCCTACGAGCTCGAGTCTGAGCTCAAGAGCGCCGGCAAGCTGGAGCTCCTGCACATCGTTCAGAACGTGATGCCGACGAGCGTGACCTGCATCTATGTGCGCCAAGCCGAGGCGCTCGGTCTCGGGCATGCCGTACTCTGTGCCAAGTCCGTCGTCGGCGACGAGCCCTTTGCCGTCTTGCTGGCCGACGACCTGATCCACTCGCAAGGCAAGGGCGTGGTCGAGCAGATGGCCGACGTCTACGAGCAGTTCGGTTGCAGCGTGCTGAGTGTCCAGGAGGTCCCGCACGAGGAGACCAACAAGTACGGCATTGTGAAGGTCGAGCCCGGTCCGGAGGGAGAGCTGCGGGTCGTGGCGATCGTGGAGAAGCCGGCGCCGGCCGATGCGCCCTCGAACCTCGCGGTCGTCGGGCGATATCTGTTGACGCCCAAGATCTTCGAGAAGCTCGAGCAGACCCGGGAAGGTGCGGGCGGGGAGATCCAGTTGACCGACGCCATCGCAGCGCTCCTCGAGGACGAGCCGGTGATCGCCTACCCCTTCCAGGGCAAGCGCTACGATTGCGGCAGCAAGCTCGGCTATCTCCAGGCGAATGTGGAGTTCGGCTTGGCGCACCCGGAGGTCGGGGAGCGCTTCTCGGCCTATTTGCGGGCCTTCGGGCAACAATAACGGCGCGACGGGGCCGGCAGCCGTGCGGTTGGCTCCGGCTCTGCCGGGCGAGGGCCCCGGCCGTCTAGGCGATTCCGGAAAATCCCTACCCGTAGGTTGTGCTGACGATAGGAAGCACAACTCGCGTCAACGGTTGGTTGTGCCTCGCACGGCTCGGCACAACCTACGGCCCGGTCCAAGACATTTCGTTGTCGTTGTCGTAATCGAGTCTTCGCACGACAACGACAATGAGCAAAGTCCTCGACCGCGCTCCTGGTTCCGGGTCTGCGAGGTGAGGGGAACGCCCGTTTAACGCTGCACACCCTCGGTGCGCTCAGACCTGGCGCAGACGCGGAGTCAGGGCGACCGTCTCCCGAGCGTTGCCGATCCAAACCTCGCCACCGTCGATGGTGCATTGCAGATCCATCGAGCGCTCGGCCAAGCGGCTCAGGGCCTGACTCTCGCTGCTGCTCAGATCGAGCACTCGGAGGTTGCGAAGGCGCCCGAGACCTGCGCTGTTATGCTCCCACCAAAGATCCGCCGCGCGCCCGGCGTAGGTGATCACCACCACCTCGCGCGCGCGACCACTCGCCTTGCGCAGGCGCCGCTCATCGGGTTGGCCCACCTCGATCCAGCGCTCGATCTCGCCGCTCAGGCTGCGTTGCCACAGGTCCGGCTCGTCGTCTGCGCTCAGCCCCTTGGTGAAGGCAAGCTGCGGGTCCGCATAGAGTGAGAAGGCGAGCAGCCTCACCATCATCCGCTCATCGGTCTCGGAGGGGTGCCGGGCCAGGGTCAGTGTGTGGCTCTCGTAGTAGTGACGGTCCATGTCGCTGATCTGGACCTGCGCTTTGAAGACGGTTGCTTTGAGGGCCATCGGAGGGTCTCAGGGTCAAGGCGCGCGCGCAGGGCTCGCGCGCCAGCGGCGATGCGGCACTCGGGTATGCAACCGAGGTCTTGGGCGGGATGCGCGCGATTCGCCACTCGGGGATGGCCCACGTCCAAAAGGCATCGACGCGGAGATCCGCGGGCGGCGGGGCTTGTCCCAACAAGGCCCAGGCCGCACGCAAGGCGGGCAGGGGATCGCGCGCGTCGACCGGTGCTGCAGCCATTGACTTGCTGAGCTTTCGGCCCTCCGTGTCCAAGACCAAGGGGACATGCGCGTAGCCGGGTTGGTCGAATCCCAATGCGCGTTGCAGCAGGATCTGGCGGGGCGTCGAGAGCAGCAGGTCCGCGCCGCGCACCACCTGAGTGACCCCTTGAAGGGCATCATCGACGACGACGGCGAGCTGGTAAGCGTGGATGCCGTCGGCGCGCCGCAGCACGAAGTCGCCAACCGCTTCATCGACCATCTGCTCCTGTGGTCCCTGGATTCGGTCTTCGAAGGCGAGCGCGCCGGGCGGGGTGCGAAAGCGCTCGGTGCGTGCACGCCGCCCGAGCGCAAGACCGGCGCGGCAGGTGCCGGGGTAGATGGGTCCCTCGGGCCCCGAGCGGCCGGCTCGGGCAACCTCGGTGCGGCTGCATCCGCACGGATAGGTCAGGCCCAGAGCCGCGAGTGCGTCGAGTGCATCTCGGTAGGCGTCGGTTCGGCGGCTTTGATGTACCACCGATTCATCCCACTCGAAACCGAACGCGATTAGGGTGCGGAGGATCGCGTCGGCCGCCCCGGGAACCTCGCGCGTGCGGTCGATGTCTTCCATCCGGACCAGCCAAACGCCTCCGTTGGCGCGGGCGTCCGCGTAACTGGCCACGGCGGCAAGCAGTGAGCCGAGATGGAGCGGACCGGTCGGGGACGGAGCGAAGCGGCCGCGATAAGGGCCCCGTCCGGGGTCGCCGGTTGGACCGGGACCGGCGGGGCCGCGCATCGGACTCACGACCGAGAGCCGGACCCGGCCGGGTCTAGGATCATCCGCGCTGCCGTTCGCGGATCTCGTCGAGTGTCTTGCAGTCGATGCAGAGCGTGGCGGTCGGCCGAGCCTCGAGACGGCGGATGCCGATCTCGACCCCGCACGCCTCGCAGAAGCCGTATTCGTGGTCGTCGATTCGACCGAGCGCCTCGTCGATCTTCTTGATCAGCTTGCGCTCGCGATCGCGGGTGCGCAGCTCCAGGCTGAACTCGGACTCCTGGGTGGCGCGATCGTTGGGGTCTGGGAAGTTGGTCGCCTCGTCCTGCATATGGTGTACGGTGCGATCGACCTCTTCCATGAGCGATTGCTTCCAGGCCAAGAGGATATCGCGAAAATGCGCCTCTTGCTCGGGACTCATGTAGTCCTCGTCCGCGCCTTGACGGTAGGGCTCGAACTCGGCTGTGCTGGCTTGAATGGCGTTCGCTTCGGCCATGAATGTACTCCCGAAGGCTCTTGTCGTGGATGGCAGACGCCCGATACGGCTGACCGGACCTGCCGCGAAAAACACGCTTAAGTACCAGAACATCGGCCGTCGGGCAACCCGATTGCCGGTGATGGCCCCGTCTTTGTGGGTCGATCTGGGTTACCACGTCGGAATGCTACCGGGCGGCGGTGGCGGCGGGGGTGGTGGAAGAAGCCCGCCGTCGGCGATCCACACGGCGGCGAAGGCAACGGCCAAGGCTGCGAGGAAGGCGAGCCAGCCGCCGCCGGTCGCCGGTTTCGCCGCCGTGCCCGAGACCTGCTTGCGTCCGTGGATCATGGGACGGATTAGATCGTCCCTGCGCAGCAGCGTGTAAAAGAGAACCGCGCAGAGGTGCAGTGCGACGAGTCCGCCGATCAACCAGATGTTCTGGCGATGCAATCCGGTCAACCAGTTGCTGGTCGCTTTGGAAACCAGGTCGTAGAGCGGACCCCTAAAGGCGATATCGTCGTTGCTCATGAGGCCGCTGATCGACTGAAACAGCAGCAGGCCGATCAAGGCAAGTACGGAGAGGGCCGCCAAGGGGCTATGTCCGAGCCCGTGCCACCGACCGCGCAAGTAGTCGATCACCGCTCCGGGTCCATGCACGAAGTGTCCGAATCGCGCGTAGGTGGATCCGACAAGGCCCCACGCGAGGCGGAAGACGAGCAGGCCAAGGATCACAAGCCCGATGCGGCCGTGCCAAACCATCAGATTTCCACCCTGCAGACCGGTCACGAACGCCGCCGCGACGAGCAACGCAAGGAGCCAATGAAAGAGGCGGGTCGGTAGGTCCCAGATCAGGATCGCTCGCTCGTTCAACGCAGGGTCTCCTTTTCTCTCGGAATCGATTCGGTTTCGGCCCGGTATCTTGAGGCTCGCGATGGTTCGGAGCAACTCGATCGGCGCCGACGCCCGAGTCCGATCGCCGAGCATGACGCGACCTGGGGTCGTGGCAAGAACAAATCATTGCTTGACGCGGAGTCTGCTTTCGATTAAAGAGCGGCGAATAATCCCCTACGATCGTGTGACCCGAGGTAGCGCAGATGATGGACAACGAGAGCAGTTACGGCGAGGAGGCCAACGAGCGTGTGCCGTCGATGACTGGCCCGGATTCACGCGCCCCTGCGGCGAATCTGGCGGTGCGTCGTCGGATCGAGCATATGCGTGAAATCAAACGGCTTCGCGAGCTTCTCGACGACCCCGAATTCGACGAGCTGGGTTGATGTTGATGGCCCGTTCGTGGTGCGGGCCTATCCTTTCAACGAGCCGTCGAGCGCGGCTCTTCCGCCGACCCGATTCGTTCCGGAAGGCGCTCGGATCCTTTGGAACGGATCAAGAATAAGGAAGACGACTCGGCTAGAGTATGCCTTTGGCACGCTTCTCGTTGTCGTTGTCGATTACGACAACGATTCGGTCCTTAAGGCGAATTCCGGAAACCGTCATGCCAAGGGGGTCGGTTGTGCCGAGCCGTGCGAGGCACAACCTCCCGTAGGCGCAAGTTGTGCTTCCTATCGTCAGCACAACCTACGGGTATGGAAATTTGCAGAAATCGCCTAAGTTATTTCTGACACGTGACTCACCCGGCTTGCGAGACCGACTCCGCAGGCCGAAACGCGTCGCGAGCGGCGGGATCCAAACGAATATCCAGGGGCGCACGCAGCGACAGATGGACATCGCGTTGGGGGAACGCCATACCGATCCCCTCCTCCTTGAAGCGATCGTAGATGGCTTGATGCAGCTCGGTGGCGACGCCGATCCGACCGTCGAGCAGGTTGAGATAACACCGCAGGACAATGGTCAGGGCGTTGTCGCCGAACCCCTCGAAGCTGATCAAGGGGGCAGGATCATCGAGGACCCGCTCATGCTGCTCGGCAACTTGAGCGAGAATGCTCAGTGCCTTGCGTGTGTCGCTTCCGTATTCGATGCCGATCGGGATGGTGATGCGATTTTGCTGATCGGTCAGACTCCAGTTCAACAGCCGTCCGGTGATGAACTCCTTGTTCGGCACCAGGAGCTCCTGCCTGTCCCAGTTCCGGATGGTCGTTGCGCGGATCTGGATGTTGGTGACCACACCGGTCGTATCGCCGATGGTGACGATGTCGCCGACCCGCACCGGACGCTCGAACAGGATGATGATGCCGCTGATGAAATTCGCCACGATCTCCTGAAGGCCGAAGCCGATGCCGACGCCAAGTGCCGCCACAAGCCATTGCACCTGCCCCCAGTTCAGCCCGAGCGTGCTGAAGGCGACCAGGAAGGCGGCGACCGTGATGGCGTAGCTCACCAGGGTCTTGATCGCATAACGCCCGCCTGCAGAGATGGATTCGGTCTGCAGCAGCAGGATCTCCAACAGGGCCGGGAGGTTTTTGGCGGCAGCGGTCGCAACGAAGAGGATCACCAGCACGAGGCTTAGGTTGGCCGCCGTCACCGGCACTGGCTGGGCGACGCCGTCGACCATCCCCTCGTAATACCACAGCGGGATGCGCTCCAGCATGGACAGGGCCGGCAAGACATCCGACCAGGTCAACCACACCCCCAGCACTGCAGTGAAGAACACCGAGGCATTGATCAGGCGGCGGGTCTGCTCGTCGAGCGCGGCGAGATTCGGCTCGGGCTCCTCGACCTGCAGCTCCGAGGGAGCTTGGGAAGGCTCTTTGCGTTCGGCCTCGTTTTGCGCACGGCGTGCACTCGCACGCTCCACTGCCGCCGTCAGCGCCAAACGCCGCCGCGTGACGATCAGCCATCGCACGATCACTTGATGCAGCACGATCAAGGCAAGCGCAAGCCAGGTCTGCTGTACCAGCGACGCGAACAGGACTCCGGCGGTGTAGACGTAGCCCAGCAGGGCAAGTACCGCCAGCCCCAGGGGCGCGCCGACGATGACCGAGAACCAGATGTGACGTAAGCGGTTGAACCATCCCTTCGGGTTTGCTGCAAGAGCCTCTTTCAGGACACCTGTGGTGGGGCTCAAGAGGCGCGCGAAGAAGACGGAGAACCCCACCATGGTCGCGATCGTCGCCAGGCGTCCCAGACTCCCGCTGAAGGCCGGGTCGCTGTCGTTGTAGAGCACCATGGCCGTCAAGGCGACCGGGACGATGTAGATGCTGAACCAATCAAACTCGCTTCTGAGCCGCTGGAGGGTCTCTTGGCTCCAGCGAAAATGTCGGTCGGCGACCCCCCCGGTGATGCAGAGGGTTCGGAACGCGCGCAGATAATAGAGTCCGACGGAGGCGCCGATCAGGGCCGATCCCAGCGCGCGCGTGAAGTCGGTGGCCTCGATGGAGGTCGACAGCTGCAGTCCGATCAGCCACAAGAGGAGCGGGATGGGTATTGCCGCCACGAGGCTCAGGCCGATGGCCTTGCCGGTGTGGCTCAGGCGATCGGTGCGAATCTTGCGAAGCGGCTCGGCCGTGGCTCGGATCGCGCGTCGCAGCGCCGAGAGCTTCCAGAAGATGCCGACGATGACGAGCGATAGGGCCCAGAGCAACGGCGAGTGCGCACCCGCGTGCGTCAGTACGCGTGTGACCTCGATCCAATGCTCCCGTGCGACGAGCCATCCGATGGCCGATGGCAATGTGACGAGGGTTTCGATGCCGACCGGAAGGGTGCTGCGTACCCACAGCAAGCGCTCGGCGAGATAGCCGTCGTAGCCCTTGGCCGTCCGAATGAGCTGGTCGGCGGCATAGTTGAGCTCGCCGAGCTGGCCGATGTAGTCGTCCTCGACGCTCAGTGCCTGTGTGATCAAACGGCGTCTTTGCTCGAGCGTCGCCTTGAGTTGCTCGCGGACTTCCTGGGCTTGAGCGGTCGGATCACGTGTGGTGAGCTCGTCGAGATAGGCAGCGAGATCGCGCAGCTGACGTTGCTCTTCGCGATAGAGGATCTGTCTCAGCGTGGCCTCGGCGATCGCGTCTTCGCGCTCCTCGATCGCCCCGCGCAGCCGGCGCAGGTCGGGGATCTCCTCGCGCCGCTCGACCAAGACCTGACCGAGCGCCTTGCTGAGCCCGGCGGCCTCGATGCGTTGCTGTGCCGCCTTGAAATCCTGCTCCACCCGTTTGCGCTCGGACTCGAGGTCCGCGATTTCGAGGTCGAGATCCTCGAGATCACGCGCCAGATCGCCCATGGATGTGGTGATCTTGGCGTTCTCCCGGGTCGCCTCCTGCACCAGGGCATGTTTGTCGGCGGCCTCGATCCGCGCGCGTTCGGATTCACGCTGCGCTGCTTCCGCCTCGTCTCGACGCCGCTGGTTCTGCAGCTCCTCGAGGTGGCGCTGCCGGGCTCGGAGGTTCTCCCAATCCAGGGTAGCCTCCTCGCGTTGTGCGCGTTGCAGTGCTTCGCGCGCCGACAGACTCAGCAGCTCTTGTTCCAGCATCCGACCCTCGGCCCAGAGCGCTGCCCGACGGGTCTCGAGCGCCCAGCGTCGAGCTTCGCTCGCTGCGACCTCCGCGTCGGCGCTGTTGGGTTGGCTCAGATCGGATTCAAGCTCGTCGAGCGCGGTCTTGACCTCGGATAAGCGTGCGCGAATCGCGGCGGGACGGCCCGTGCTCCGTTCGATGGCCTTGTCGAGCTCGCCGATGCGCGTTTCCTCCACGGCGGTGTCGGCGAGGACGATGCTCAGGCGCTGCGCGATCTCCTCGGTCGGCAGATCCTTCGGGATCTCGACGACCTCCTCCGTCCCCGGCTCGCGTTTCTCGATGCGTTGCCGGATTGCCGCGGTTTCGGCGGGCGCCGTCGTCAGCGCTTGGGCAAGCTCTTTGGCCTGTAGGTCGAAGGTCCGAGTCGCCTCGAGGCTCGCCAATGTCCGCCGATACTGCTCGGTCAAGGCCGCCTTGCCGGTCTCGTCGAGCGCCGTATCGGCTGCCACCTCGGCGATCTTGGCCTCGACCTGGTCGACCGACGGAAGACCGTCGCTGCTGCTCGCCGGCGCAGCCGGGGTCGAGCCGGTAGGCGTCGGCTCGGTCGCGAGTGCGTTGCTCACGAGGGCCATCGAGAAGACAAGGATGAACGGAACCAACCCAACGGGCTTCCAAAACCTCGGTTGCCTCGAATGGCCGGATGTTCCTGCTCGTGTGGTCATCATCGGGATCGACATCATCATGATCGGGTCGCAAAAAACGGCTCGGCCACCGCCTGATCAGGCGAAGGCTCTGGAGCTAAAGTCGGAAACAGTTGGTTATCTTCAGAATCTTGAATCGCGTTGACTCAAGTACATCAGGACGCGCTCGACGCCGAGCCGATACCGAACCCGCGCATGTCGCACGAGACGCGATTCAAAGGACCTTGATGTAGACCTGCGAGTTGCGCTGGAAGTTGTACAGGGCTTGTCGCTCCATCGGCAAGGCGCCAAGCGACGCCGGCTCGAATCCGCGCTCTCGAAACCAATGCGCGGTCTGGGTGGTGAGGACGAACAGGCGCTCGATGCCTGCGGCGCGGGCGATGTCCTCCATGCGGGCGAGCAGTCGATCGCCGCGTCCGCTCGCCCGATAATCCTGGTGCACGGCGACGCAGGCCAACTCTGCCATGCCCGCGCTCGGGTAAGGGTAAAGCGCCGCGCAAGCCGTGATCAAGCCGTCGCGCTCGGTCAGGACGAACCGGCCGATCTCGGTCTCCAGGCGCTCGCGCGAACGCCGCACCAGTACGCCACGATCCTCGAGCGGGCGGAGCAGCTCGAGGATGCCCGTCACGTCGTCGATCCGTGCCGGGCGCAGCTCCTCGTAGGGCTCGGCGGAGATCAGGGTGCCGCTGCCGTCGGGTGTGAGGAGCTCGCGCAGCAGCGCGCCACCGCGCCGGCGCTGCACCAAGTGCACGCGTCGGATCCCGTTGCGGCAGGCCTCGGCACCGGCGCGCAGGCACTGGGCGACATCCTCCGGGATCCCGCTCGAGGCGGCGAGTAGGGCGTCGATATCGCGGGCCAGGAGGTTGGGTCCCAGCAGATCCTGGGGCCGGTCTTGGGTCTTGGTGTCCGGGGACGCATCCCCGATGGGATCCTTGGCGACGGGGTCCTCGGTGAGAAAGATCAGCTTGTCGGCACCGAGTGCGACCGCTGCGCCGCGCGCCACGTCGGCCGCGCTGAGATTGAAGACCTCGCCGGTCGGCGAGTACCCCAGCGGCGGCATCAAGGCGACCGCGCCCTGATCAAGGACCGCCCGCAGCGTCTGACGGTCGATCCGCCGCACCGAACCGGTGTGGGCGTAGTCGATCCCGTCGATCACGCCCAAGGGGCGCGCCGTGACGAAGTTGCCTGAGACCACCGGGATGCGCACGCCGGCCATCGGCGAGTTGGCGAGCCCGAGCGAGAGCAGTGCCTCGATCTCGACTCGGACCACCCCGGCAGCCTCCTTGACACAGGCCAGCGCGATCCGATCGGTGATGCGCAGGCCGTTCACATAGCGCATCTGCGCACCGCGACCGGCAAGCCGGGCCTCGATCTGCGGGCGCGCGCCGTGCACCAGGACGAGGCGAATGCCGAGCCCGTGCAGCAGGGCGATATCGTGGACCAGGTCCGGGAAGCGCGGATCCGCGACCGCCTCGCCGCCGAAGACAATCACGAAGGTGCGTCCGCGGTGCGCATGGATGTAGGGTGTAGCCTGGCGTACCCAGTCGACGAAGGGATCGCGGGATGACGCGGGGTCGTTCGGGTCGGGGTTCGATGGTGTCATTCTCGGTCCGGTCGCATCATGCGATCGGCTATTCGATGCCGAGCTTGGCGAGACGATAACGCAGCGATCTGAGGGTCATCCCCAGCTTCCTTGCCGCGGCGGTACGGTTCCAACGCGTCTCGTCGAGTGCATCGAGGATCGCCTTTTTCTCGATCTCGCCGAGATAGTCCTCCAGCGGAACACTATCGTCGATCTGTGCATGGGCGGGTGGCGTCGGGCCGTCGGCCTGCGGCAGATAGAGATCGCCGACCTCGATAACCGATCCCTCGCAGAGGGCGGTCGCGCGCTCGAGGATGTTTTCGAGCTCGCGCACGTTGCCCGGAAAGCCGTAGTCCATCAATGCCGCGAGGGCGTCCGCCGAGAGGGTCATGGCGGGCTGGCCCTTATGATGCCGGGCAATTCGCAGCAGCATCCGTTCCGCCAGGGCGGGGATGTCGCGGGGGCGCTCGCGCAGCGCCGGCATCCGCAGCTCGATGACGTTGATGCGATAGTAGAGGTCCTGTCTAAAGTGCCCCTTGTCGACCTCCAGGTTGAGATCGCGATGACTGGCGCTGATGATCCGCGCATCCACGGCGACCTCCTGTTGGGCACCGACCGGACGCACGCTCTTCTCTTGGACGGCCCGCAAGAGCTTGACCTGCGCCGGCAGCGGTAGATCGGCGACCTCGTCGAGAAACAGGGTGCCGCCGGAAGCGGCTTGGAAGAGCCCCTCCTTGTCGCTGACGGCACCGGTGAAGCTGCCCTTCTTGTGACCGAACAGCTCGCTTTCGACCAGGTCCTGCGGTATAGCCCCGCAGTTGACGGCGACGAAGGGCCCGGCGGCACGCGGGCCTTGGCCGTGGATGAGTCGGGCAGCGAGCTCCTTGCCCGTGCCGCTTTCGCCGGTGATGAAGACCGGCGCCTGGTTGCGCGCGAGCTTGCCGATCATCTGGCGGATTTGCTCCATCACGCGAGAGTCCCCGATCAGGCTTGCCCGGGCGGCGTTGCGGCTGTCTTCCCCGGCGGCCGCGGTCTCGCGCAGGCGCAGGGCCGAGCCGACGAGCTGGCGCAGGAGCTGAAGATCCACAGGTTTAGGGACAAAGTCGAAGGCCCCGGCCTTCATGGCGGCGACGGCCGATTCCATGTTGCCGTGGGCGGTGATCATGGCGACCGGGAGGTCGGGATAGTGCTCGGCGATATGACGGATCAGGTCGATGCCGTTGCCGTCCGGGAGGCTCATGTCGGTTAGGCAGAGGTCGAAGCGGTTGCGTTCGAGCTGATGCTTGGCATCGATGACCGTCATGGCGGTCAGTGCCCGAATGTCCATACGGCCGAGGGTGATCTTTAAGAGGTCGAGGATATCGGATTCGTCGTCGACGACCAGTGCTTGAGCCTTCGTCATTAGGCCAGCTCCCTCGGTGTGGACAAGGTGATTGGATTCGGAGCCTGCTGCCCGGACGCGCTCCGTACGCCTTCAGGACATCGTTGTCTTTTTTCTACTGCCCTGCGTCTGCCCTCCAAGCATAACGCGTGGTCGGGCCCGACAGAAGCCGTGTGACCCCTCGACGCGGTCGCGGGTGACCGTCACCGGGCGAAATGGAGCCTGAATCGGCTGCCGTGCGGCTCGGCGGGCTCGTAGGTCAGATGGATACCGTTGGTCTGTGCCAATTCTCGGGCGATATAGAGACCGAGGCCCGTGCCGCTCGTCTTCGTGGTGAAGAATGGATTGAAGATGTCGCGCGCGGTCTTGGCGTCGATTCCGGGCCCCTCGTCGGCAATCTCGATCAGGGTCCGGCCCGCAGTCTCGTCGCTCGGCAGGAGGCGGATCTTGATCCGCGGCAGCTCATTCTCGTATCCGCCGTGAATCAGTGCGTTTTCGCACAGGTTGGAGACGATCTGGTGCAGATGGCGCGGATCCACCTCGACCGGATCGGGCGAAAAGGCGATCTCGAGGGTGAGACGTTCCGGCGCGAGTCGGTGGGTCTCGCGAAACTCCTCTGCAAATTCCGCGATCCAGCGTGCCGCATCGAGCGACACCGGATCCATCCGATCGCGGCGCGAGAGCTGGAGCACGCTGCGCACCGTCTCGTCGATGCGCGCACTGTTGCGTCGAATGATCTCGAGCAGGTGCTGGTCGTCTTCCGGCAGGTCTTTGCCGTCGGCGAAGAGTTGGCTGGCGTGAGTGATGGCGCTCAACGGGTTGCGGATGTTGTGGGCGATACTGGCGGTGAGGGTGCCGAGTGCGGCCAGCTTGATCTGTTGGGCCTCGCGGGTGAGCTCCTGGTTGTCGCGCAGATAGATCAAGGCGCCGGAGGCCCGATAATCGCCGAGCAGCTTGAGGGTGGCACGCAGCTCGCGCTCGCCGACCCGGATGACGGTGCCCTCGGATGCCGGGTTCTGGACCTGAGTCTCGAGCCACTCGACGACCTCCGGGGCGAAATCGCCGAGGGAGCTGCCGGGATGAATCGCATCGACGTCGAGGAGCTCCAGCGCGGCCTTGTTCTTCAGGCGAAGGTGACGCTCGCCGTCGACCGCGAGGATGCCGGTCTCGAGATTGGCGATGATGAAGGCATTGAGCTTGGTCAGATTGGCGATATCGACCGTGCGTCGCGCCGCCATGTCCTCGGCCTCGCGTACCCTGCGATAGAGCACATGAGCGAGCAGCGCTACGGCGAAGAAGATACCGCCGAGGAGGCCGGCCTGGGTATAACTCGAGGTCGCGACGCTCCCGGAAAGGTCCGAATAGATCTGCTCGGTGAGCACGGCAAGGGCGGCGAAGGACGCAAAGAGAAGCGCAAGGCGCCCTTCCATCAGAAGCGCTCCGGCCGCGACGGTCACGCCGATCAGGATCCCGATACCGCTTGCGGCGCCGCCCGCGGCATGCATCAAGAAGGTGAAGGCGACGATGTCGATATAGATGGCGAGGTGGACCTGGCTCCCGCGGCCCGGCCAACGCGAATAAAGGATCAGGCCGCTCAGCAGCACCAGGATGGCGTAGAAGATGAGGACGTTCCAGGCCAACGCGGCGTTGGCGGGCGTGATGAGCGGGTCCATCGCCGAGGGCGAGAAGAGCAGGATGAGTCCGATTAGCACCACGAGCCGAAACAGAAACAGCCAGCGCAACGCAAGCCAGGTCGGATGGGGATGGCCGGGTTGCCCGGGGTGTTTCGTGCTCTCGGGGCGCGTTGCCGGGCTCGGGTGGCGCGTCGTGGGTTCTGGGTGATGCGTCATTGCTGGTCTCGTGCTCGAACACGCCTTCGGGCGGCGCAGTGCGTGCGGAGGATGAATGCGCCTTTGCCAATCTGCCGCGGATTAGACCAGAATGGCGGTGGCGCGGCCATGTGGTCGCGGCGCTTCGGGATTCGGCACACCGCGACGGCGAGCACACCATGAATCTACACGAATACCAGGCGAAACGGCTGTTCAACGAGTACCGGATCCGCATCCCGGACGGCGTGACGGCGAGCACGGTCGAGGAGGCCGCGGCGGCCTGCGGCGTGCTCGGCGGGGAGCGCTGGGTCGTGAAGGCACAGGTCCATGCGGGCGGGCGCGGCAAGGCCGGGGGCGTGGTCATGGCCGAGAGTCCGTCCGCGGTCGAGAGTGCCGCACGGCGTCTGCTCGGGACGCGTCTGGTCACGGGTCAGAGCGCGCCGGACGGCTTGCCGGTCGACAGGCTCCTGATCGAGCGTCCGATGGCGATCGCTCGCGAGCTCTATCTCGGGCTGCTCTTGGAGCGCGAGACCGAGCGAGTCCTCTTCGTCGCCTCGGAGGCGGGCGGGATGGACATCGAGCGCGTCGCGGCCGAGACGCCGGAGCGTTTGCTGCGGGTGCGGGTCCATCCGGCGGTCGGCCTGCAACCCTATCAGGTGCGCCGCTTGGGTTTCGGGCTCGGCCTGGAGCCCGCCCAGATCAAGTCGCTCGGGCTGCTGATGGAGGGGCTGTATCGACTCTTCGTCGAGAAGGACGCGAGTCTGGTCGAGGTCAATCCGCTGGTGGTCGACGATCGCGGCGAGCTGATCGCGTTGGACGCCAAGATCAACCTGGACGACAACGCACTCTATCGCCACCCGGACCTGGAGGCGCTGCGCGACCCGGGCCAAGAGGACCCGCGCGAGCTGGCCGCGAAGCGCCATGAGCTGAGCTATATCAGCCTCAGCGGCAACATCGGCTGCATGGTCAACGGGGCCGGGCTCGCCATGGCGACCATGGACCTGGTGCAGCTGCACGGCGGCGCACCGGCAAACTTTCTCGATGTCGGCGGCGGCGCCACCGCAGCGCGCGTCGCCGAGGCCTTCAAGTTGATCCTCTCCGACACCAACGTCCGGGCGGTGCTGGTGAACATCTTCGGCGGCATCGTGCGGTGCGACCTGATCGCCGAGGGCATCATCGAGGCGGTGCGGGAGGTTCAGGTCTCGGTCCCGGTCGTGGTGCGCCTGGAAGGCACCAATGCCGCACAGGGTCTGGAGATGCTGGCACGCAGCGGGTTGGCAGTCGAGACGATGGCGGGTCTCGGTGAGGCGGCCCGGCGGGTCGTGGATGCGGCCGCCGGTCGCGCTGCCTTTGCCGGAGGGGTTTGAGATGAGCGTTTTGGTCGACAGCAACACACGGGTGATCTGTCAGGGCTTCACGGGCAAGCAGGGCACTTTCCACAGCGAGCAGGCGATCGCCTACGGTACCGACTTGGTCGGCGGGGTGACGCCCGGCAAGGGCGGGCAGCGCCATCTCGATCGGCCGGTCTTCGATACCGTGCATCAGGCGGTCCGCGACACGGGCGCGGATGCGACCATGATCTACGTGCCGGCGGCCTATGCCGCGGATGCGATCCTGGAGGCGGCGGACGCCGGGATTCACGTCATCGTCTGTATCACCGAGGGGATCCCGGTCCTGGACATGGTGCGGGTGAAGGCCGCGCTCACGGGCAGCCCGGCGGTCCTGATCGGCCCCAATTGTCCCGGCATCATCACGCCGGGTGCCTGCAAGATCGGCATCATGCCGGGGAACATCCACGCACCCGGCCGGGTCGGCATCGTGTCGCGCTCGGGCACCCTGACCTACGAGGCGGTCTGGCAGACGACCCAAGCGGGTCTGGGTCAGAGCACCTGCATCGGGATCGGCGGGGACCCGATCCAGGGTCTCGATTTCGTCGCCTGTCTGGATCTCTTCGAGCAGGACCCGCAGACCGAGGCGATCATCATGGTCGGCGAGATCGGCGGCAGCGGCGAGGAGGAGGCCGCGGAGGTCATCCGCGAGCGGATCGCCAAGCCGCTGGTCGCCTACATTGCCGGGGTGACGGCGCCCGCCGGTAAGCGCATGGGGCATGCGGGTGCGATCGTCACCGGCGGTCGCGGGACGGCCGAAGGCAAGTACGCGGCCCTCGAGCAGGCGGGTGCCGTGACCGTGCGCTCGCCTGCGGAGATGGGGACTCGACTGGCGGAGCTTCTCGGCGGCTGACGAGGGGGCGATGGCCGCCTGCCGCCAGCTATCAGCCGTCAGCTGTCAGCCCATATACACATTTCGCCGAAGCTGACAGTTCTGATAGCTGATAGCTGATAGCTGAAAGCCAGTGTCCTGCCGCTGGCGGCCACACCAAGCTTCTCATCTCTTTAAGAGGACCCCGCCGTGGGATGTCGTATCCGGGTCGCGCAGTTGAATCTCGTCGTCGGGGATGTCGTGGGCAATGCCGATCGGGTGATTGCCGAGGCGGCCTCCGCGCGCGCGGACGGGGTCGATCTCTTGGTCTTTCCCGAGCTGACCCTCACGGGTTATCCGCCGGAGGATCTCTTGCTGCGCCCCGAGCTGCTGCAGCGTGTCGAGTCGGCCCTGGAGCGGATCCGTGCCGAGTGTCGAGGGATCACGCTGGTCCTGGGTTATCCGCTGCGGGCCGTCGGCGGTCTGTTCAATGTGGCCGGCGTGTTGCGCGACGGTGCGGTGATCGGCGAGTACGCGAAGCAGCATTTACCCAACTACAGCGTCTTCGACGAGAAGCGTTATTTCCAGGCCGGCGCGAGCCCCTTGGTGCTCGATCACCTGGGTTTGAAGATCGGTTTGAGCGTTTGCGAGGATATCTGGCAGGAAGATCCGACTCGGCAGGCGGTCGAGGCCGGGGCGCAGATCCTGGTCAACATCAATGCCTCTCCCTTTCATGTCGGCAAGCGTGCCGAGCGCGAGGCGCTGGTCGCGCGTCGGGCGAGCGAGCACGGTATCCCGATCGTCTATGCAAACCTCGTCGGGGGGCAGGACGAGCTGGTTTTCGACGGTGCCTCCTTTGTCGCGGATGGTGCGGGTCGGATCCTGCATCGCGCGGCGGTCTTCGAGGAGGATCTGCTCACGTTCGACCTCGATGAAGAGGGGCGCCCGGTCGGCTCGTCGCCCGAGCGCAGCACGCAGTCGTTCGACGACGATGCGATGGAGGAGGCGAGTGTCTACGGCGCCCTGGTGTTGGGTGTGCGAGACTATGTCCGCAAGAACGGTTTCAGCGGGGCGATACTCGGTCTCTCGGGCGGTGTCGACTCCGCACTGACGCTCGCCATCGCCGTGGATGCGCTGGGCGCCGACGCGGTCGAGGGCGTCTTGATGCCGTCGCGCTATACCTCGCAGATGAGCAACGCGGATGCCTTCGAGGAGGCCGAGGCGCTCGGCGTGAAGGCCCAGCTGATCTCGATCGAGCCGGCCTTCCGGTCGTTCCTGTCGATGCTCGAGCCGGCCTTCGAGGGTCTGGCCGCGGACGTTACCGAGGAGAACATTCAGGCGCGCTGCCGCGGTATCATCCTGATGGCGATCAGCAACAAGACCGGACGCATCCTGCTGACCACCGGAAACAAGAGCGAGATGGCGGTGGGCTATGCCACACTCTACGGCGACATGGCCGGCGGATTCGCGCCCATCAAGGACGTGCCCAAGCTCTTGGTGTACCGGCTGGCGCGCTATCGCAACCGTTGCTCCCCGGTGATTCCCGAGCGTGTGCTCACGCGTGCGCCATCCGCGGAGCTGCGGCCCGATCAGACCGATCAGGATAGCCTTCCTCCCTACGAGGTTTTGGATCCGATCCTGCGGCTTTATATCGAAGAAGACGAAGGAGTCGATGCGATCGTGGCGCGCGGTTATTCGGGCGAGATCGTGCGTCGGATCACCCGGTTGGTCGATCGCAACGAATACAAGCGCCGCCAAGCTCCGCCCGGAGTGCGAATCTCCACCCGGGCGTTCGGTCGCGATCGCCGTTATCCGATCACGAGCGGATTTTGAGCCGCGATTCGGGGAGGTGGTTTTGTGTTCGGGTTCAGGGCGCGTCACCCGGACGGTGGTCGTCGTGGCCGCAAGGGTTCAACCCGTTCGCTGTTCAACGGCATGCGTGGAACTTATACTCAACGGCTTCGGTAGCCGGATCCCACAATGGAGAGCGTCATGAAGAAGGTTGAAGCCATCATCAAGCCATTTAAGCTGGACGACGTCCGCGAGGCGCTCTCCGCCGCGGGCATCACCGGCATGACCGCGATCGAGGTCAAGGGTTTCGGACGCCAGAAGGGGCACACCGAGCTGTATCGGGGCGCCGAGTACGTCGTGGATTTCCTGCCTAAGGTGAAGATCGAGCTGGTGCTCACCGACGATCTGGTGGAGACCTGCATCAGCGCCATCACGACCGCCGCTCGGACCGGTAAGATCGGCGACGGCAAGATCTTCGTCTCTGAGGTGACGCATGTGGTGCGTATCCGCACAGGGGAAGAAAACGAGGCCGCTGTCTAGGCCCTGATGTCTCGGTCGGGATGACAGTCCGGCCGTCGCCGATCGTGCTCCCGTAAAGCCGGTCTCCACCTTAGCCGGTCCGAGGAAAGGCAATCCAAAACGAAACGATCCGGCGCGACCTCCCGTCGCGCGCCGGATCGTCCCGCCAGGCGTCAATTCTCGTCTAGGCTGAGGTAATCCCAGAGCTTGCGCGCGAGACTGACCTCGCCGGGTTCCGGCTCGTCGGAGATAAACCGACCGGCCTCTCGATTCAAGTCGAGAACCCGCTTCGCGTCGGCCGCCAGCTCGCGTTTCCCGAGTGCCGTGTAGGCATCGATCAACACCTCGAGGGCGCTCTCCACCGCACTGGTTCGCTGAAACCGTTCGATCACGTAGTTCGCACGGTTCGCCGCGGCGAGGTAGGCGCCGCGCCGCATGTAGTAGCGCGCGACATTGACCTCGTGCTTCGCGAGATTGTTGCGCAGATAGAGCATGCGCTGGCGCGCATCCTCGGCGTAGCGGCTGTCGGGAAAGCGTTCGACCAAGACCGAGAAGTCCGTGAAGGCATCAAGGGCAGAGCCGGGATCACGTTGGGACGCATCCGTCGGGATATACCGATCCAAAAAACCCACGCTGCGGTTGTAGTTGACCAGACCCTTCAGATAGTAGGCGTAGTCTACGTACGGGTTTTGGGGGTAGAGCTTGATGAAGCGGTCCGCAGCGGCAATCGCGGCCTCGGGCTCGTCGGCGCGATAGTGCGTATAGGCGATGTCGAGCTGAGACTGCATCGCATAACGCCCGAATGGGTAACGCGCCTCCAGCTTCTCGTAATACTCGATCGCCCGGGCATAGTTGCTCGAATCCAGCTCGGAGGATGCCTCGGCGTAGAGTTTCGCTGCGCTCCAGTTTTCGGTGAGATCGATCTCTTTGCCGAAGACACCGCACCCGGCGAGCGCGATGGCGAGCACGAGGGCCGGCAGTCGTGTTAACGTTCTTCGCATGAATCCGAGATACCTGTTGATTTCCGCCCGTAGTATACCCGAATGCAACCGTTCTCGCGCGCGAGGATACACCTGTAGCGGATTGGCGAATCGGTCATGACGCACGCCACGTCCGACGTTCCGCCGCTCGCCGCACCGGGCCTGACGTACATGCGACGCAAGATTCGGGTCGAGCCGCAGCTCGCGGCCCGTCGGCTCGATCAGGTGTTGGCGGCATTGATCCCCGAGCTCTCGCGCAGCCGGCTGCAGTTGTGGATCGAGTCCGGACAGGTCCGGGTCGACGGGGTGGCGCGACGCCCGCGCGACAAGGTTTGGGGCGGCGAGCTCATCGAGCTGGACGCGCCGATCGAGCCGATCGGCGATTGTCTCGCCCAGGCGATTCCGCTCAATTCGGTCTTCGAGGACGAGCAGATCCTCGTGCTCGACAAACCGGCCGGTCTGGTGGTGCATCCGGCGGCGGGTCATCGCGACGGGACCTTGCAGAACGCGCTGCTGAACCATGATCCGGGGTTGGCGCGCGTGCCGCGAGCCGGCATCGTGCACCGCTTGGACAAGGACACGACCGGGCTCCTCGTGGTGGCCAAGACGCTCGAGGCGCACCGTTCTTTGGTCGAGCAGCTGCAGGCTCGGCAGGTTCACCGCGAGTATCGCGCCCTGGTCATCGGCGAGGTGGTCGCCGGCGGCCGGATCGAGGCGCCGGTCGGACGTCATCCGACACAGCGTACCCGCATGGCCGTGGTCGCCAACGGGCGGCCTGCGATCACCCGGTTTCGGGTCTTGGAACGTTTTTCCGGTCACAGCCTGCTCGCCGTCGAGCTCGAGACCGGCCGGACACACCAGATTCGCGTGCATATGGCCTACACCCAGCACCCGCTGGTCGGCGATCGCGCTTACGGCGGTCGGCCGCGACCGCCCAAGGGGGCATCCGCCGGTCTTATCGAGGCGCTCCAGGGCTTCCCGCGTCAAGCGCTCCACGCCTTGCGTCTGGGCTTGGAGCATCCGACGCTCGGGACGGCGATGAGCTGGGAGAGTCCGTTGCCGGCCGATATCGCGGGATTGCTGGAGCTGTTTCGGGGCGAGACAGCCGCGTGAACCCGAGTCCGTCCGAGCTGCACGAGCCCGAGGGTGCCATGCCGGAGATGATCGAGCCCGATTGGCCGGCGCCGGCCCGCGTGAAGGCCTATTCGACCACCCGCGCCGGCGGTGTCGGCACCGGCGTCTATGCGAGCCTCAACCTGGGTGATCATGTCGGCGACGCGCCGGAGCGGGTCGCCCGGAATCGCGCCATCCTGCGCGAGCACCTGCAGCTCCCGAGCGAACCGCTTTGGCTCCGACAGGTGCATGGCTGCGCGCTCGCGGGCGAGGATGCGGCGATCCCGGGCGATGCGCGGACGCCCGGCGGCTGCGAGGCCGACGGAGCCGTGACGAGCGAGCCCGGTGTGGTCTGTGTCGTCATGACCGCCGACTGTCTGCCGGTGCTCATGTGCGACGATCGGGGAACCCGCGTGGCGGCGGTGCATGCCGGCTGGCGCGGTCTGGCCTCGGGCATCCTGGAGCGGGCGATCGCGGCCATGGGAGGGGCGTCCGGGCGGAATGTTTCCGAGCGTATCCTGGTCTGGCTCGGTCCGGCGATCGGTCCGGACGCCTTCGAGGTCGGCCCCGAGGTTCGCGCGCGATTCCTCGAGGCGGATCCGGCGTCGATCGATGCATTCCGTGCGTCGCGCGACGGGCGTTTCCTGGCCGACCTCGCCGCCCTGGCGCGCCGTCGGCTTGCTCGGATCGGGGTGACAGGGGTCTATGGAGGCGGTTACTGTACCCATTCGGATCCACGACGTTTTTTTTCGTATCGGCGCGACGGCGTTACCGGGCGGATGGCGAGCCTGATTTGGCTCGACGGCGACGGCGCTGCTGCGGGAGACACACATCATGCCTGATTGGAACATGCTGACCTTGGTCGGAGCCGACCGCCCCGGAATCGTCTCGCGCGTGACGCGAGCGCTCTACAGCTGCGGATGCAACCTCGGCGAGGCATCCATGATCCGTCTCGGCGGCAACTTCACCATCATGCTGATGGTCAGCGGCGAGCGTCCCTGCGAGGAATTGGTGGCGGCCGTGCGCCCGGTGGCCGAGGAGCTGGGGCTGCGCGTCCACCTGGATCCGGTGCCGGGCGGTCTGCACCGGCACCTGGTCCCGAATCTCCAGGTCAGGGTCTTCGGGGCCGATCGTGCCGGCATCGTTGCCGATGTGACGGAGATCCTTGCCGAGTACGGGTTCAACATCCTGGAGCTGGAGTCCGATGTCGCCGGCGATGCGCAACACCCGGTCTACATCATGAATATCCAGGGTTACTGCGAGCGAACCATCGAAGAGATTCAAGCCGCGCTGTCGGCACTGAGCACCCGAGGCGTCTCCGTCGATGTCGCCCCCGTCGATGTTCTGATCGGCTGAGCCATGGCGATTCTCGAGATTCTCAAACTACCGGACCCGCGTCTGAAGCAGGTCTCCGAAACGGTCGAGCGTTTCGACGACGACCTGCGCGGTTTCGTTGCGGACCTCGAAGAAACCCGTCTGGCCGGTCCGGCTGCTGTGGGTATTGCCGCGCCTCAAGTCGGGCGCTGTCAGCGCATCGTCGTCGTCGATGTTTCGGGTCGTCCTAAGACCCCCAATCACGGCCATCTGATCTTGGTGAACCCCGAGATCGTCCATTGGGAAGGCTACGCGATCGGTCGCGAAGGTTGCCTCTCGGTTCCGGACTACACCGGTAATGTCATCCGTGCCACCGGCATCCGCTTGAAGGCGCAGGATCTCGACGGCCGGGAGCACGAATTCGCGATGGAGGGATACGAGGCGCGCGCGGTCCAGCATGAGATGGACCACCTCGACGGTCTGCTGTTCGTCGATCGGGTTGTGAGTCGCCGCACCGATCTTTACCGGCGCAAGGTCTACCAGACCTAAGCCGCGCCCGGTGCGGTATGCGTCATGTGTTGGAGTGGCTTGACGGCGCCAGCTCCGACGACCGTCGGAGCTGGCGCGGTTTAATTGCGGATGACGCTGTGCCCATGAAGAGCAGTCGCGGCGGCCCCATCTATGCCGAGCGTCCGTGGGTTTCTCGGAAAGCAAGGCGTGCAATGCGGCGAAAAACCCACGTGCGCTCGGTATGTTTACTGCGGGCAATGCTCCGCTCGGCGTTGGATCGAGGTCTTTGCGGTTTGGGCCAGAGAAACCCCGTCCAACCAACGTTGTCTCTCTGCACAGAGATTGATTACGAGAACCGCCTATGAGATCGCGCATGTCCCGCCTTGCCTTCGCCGTCGCTGCCTTCCTGGCGGCGACGCTTGTCCTTGCAGCCCCTCGTCAGATTCCCCTGTCGGAGCTGTTTCCGAGCCCTGCCCAGACCAAATCGGCGGTCGTGATCAACAAGGTCCTGGAGCGCTTTCACTACAGAAAGGTCGAGCTCGACCACGACTTTGCGCAAGAGGTCCTCGACAGCTATCTGAAGGCACTGGATCCGAGCAGATCCTTCTTTCTGGCCCGCGATGTCGAGCGCTTCAAAGGCGGCGCCAAGCGTTTGGATGAAGGGCTGCGTCGCGGCGAGCTCGACCTCGCCTTCGACGTCTTTCGGGTCTATCGGATGCGGGTCGATGAGAGGGTCATCTATGCCGAGAGTCTTCTGAAGGGTCCCTTCGATTTCGATCGCGACGAAACCTATCGACTCGACTCCCCGGAGGCGCCGTGGGCCAAGGACAGCGCCGAGCTGGACGAGATCTGGCGGCGGCGCGTGAAAAACGACTTCCTGACCCTGCGCTTGGCCGACAAGTCGGACGAGGAGATTCGCGACCGGCTGAGCGAGCGATATCAAGGATTGGTTCGCCGTACCCATCAGTTCGACGGCAACGACGTCTTTCAGACGTTCATGAACGCCTACACCCAGACACTCGAGCCGCATACGAGCTACATGTCGCCCAGCACCTCCGAGAACTTCGACATCAGCATGAAGCTCTCGCTCGAAGGGATCGGCGCGGTGCTGCGTGCAGACAACGAGTATACGGTCATCCAGAGCACGGTTCCGGGCGGTCCGGCGCGGGAGTCCGGTCAGGTCCAGACGGGCGATCGGATCGTCGGGGTCGCGCAAGGCATCGACGGCGCGATCGAGGATGTTGTTGGTTGGCGGCTCCAAGACGTCGTCGACAAGATTCGCGGACCCAAAGGCTCGGTCGTGAGACTGCAGCTGCTGCCGAAATCCGCCGTGACCAACGGCGGTGTGCGCGAGGTCGCGATCGTGCGCAACGAGATCAAGCTCGAGGATCAGGCCGCGAAAGCGATTGTCCTGGAAGACCTCGGCAACGCGCCGGGCATGCGGATCGGCGTTATCGAGATCCCGGCCTTCTACCGGGACTTCCAAGCCGAAGGCTCGGGTGATCGCAATTTCCGCAGCACGACCCGAGACGTGCGCCAGCTCATCGACGACTTGGTTTTGAAGGGTGTCGACGGCATCGTGATCGACCTGCGCGGCAACGGCGGTGGCTCGTTGGCCGAGGCGACCTCGCTCACCGGTCTCTTTATCGATACCGGCCCGGTCGTCCAGGTCAAGGATGCCTTCGGCAAGATCGAGGTCGAGTCCGATCCGGAGCCCGGTCTAGCCTACCGTGGGCCCTTGGCCGTGCTGGTCGACCGCGACAGCGCCTCCGCCTCCGAGATCTTTGCAGGTGCTATCCAAGACTACGGGCGCGGTCTGGTGATCGGCGAGCCGACCTTCGGCAAGGGCACCGTGCAGACACTGATCGATCTGAATCGATACGTCCCGGGTGAGCAGAACAACCTCGGGCGCCTGCGCCTGACCATGGCCGAGTTCTTCCGCATCAGCGGCGGGAGTACGCAACTGCGGGGTGTCGAGCCGGATATCCGGTTCCCCACCGCAGAGCTCATGGCCGAGCACGGCGAGCGATCCCTCGACAATGCCCTACCTTGGACGCGCATTCGACCGGCCGATTACAAAAAGGTGGGTTCCGTCAGCGTCGATCTCCTCGCGCTGCAGTCCGCCGAGCGCGTGTCGAAGGATCCGGGTTTTACGATGTTGGTCGAGCGCAGCAAGCTGATGCGCGATGTCGAGGCCGAAACCCACGTCTCGCTCCAGGAGAAGGCGCGTCGCGAGGACGACGAGCAGCGCGGGAGTGTCTTCAAGGAGCAGCAGAACGCGTACTTGCGTGCTCGCGGGATTGCGCCGGTCGACGAGGACGACGAGAAGGTCGACGAGGATCTGCTCGACGCCCAACGCGAGGCCATCGCGCGCATCCAGGTGGAAGAGGCGGCCCGTATCCTCGCCGATGCCGTGTTGCTCGATCGCACCGACCGGCCGCGTGCCGTGATGCGTGACTGAATCGCGTCCCCCGATGACATGCGCCGTTTTTGCGTTGAATCGGCATCGCATGGGGTCACGGGCGTTGCCGCCGACGCGATTCAGGATTTCTGATCTTGAGTCTTTTCGCCCGGACGGGTCGCGGGAGCTCTGCCGCATCCTGTCGCTGTGGCGTAGCCGGTTGTCGGCCATCGCCCGGGTTGGGCGCAGAACACTGCCGATCTTAAACCGCGCCGACTTCAGCGGTCGCCAGGTCTGCCGGGGCAGATTCCATCCAAGAATATCGCATGCCGCGCTGAGCGCGGTTTAAGGGTCAGTCATTGAATCAGTCTCGCAAGGATCTTGAAGCGCGGATCGAGCGTCTGCGCTCGAGCGGTGCGTCCGCGCCGCTTCGCGGCAATCGCATCGGCCTGGAGAAGGAGGGATTGCGCGCATCTGCGGTCGGCCGTCTTGCCATGTCGCCGCATCCGCGATCACTCGGCTCCGCGTTGACGCATCCCCACATCACGACCGATTTCTCCGAGGCACTGCTCGAGCTCATCACGCCCCCGGCCTCCAGCGTCGTCGAGGTCCTGGGATTCCTCACCGACCTCCATGCCTATGTCTATCGCCATCTCGGCGACGAGTTGATCTGGGCGACCAGTATGCCTTGCGTGCTCGAGAGCGGTGCAGGTATCCCGCTGGCGCGATACGGGACGTCGAATGCAGCGACGATGAAGACGGTCTATCGGCGCGGGCTGGGCAACCGATACGGTCGCACCATGCAGGTGATCGCGGGTCTGCATTTCAACTTCTCGTTTGCAGACGAATTTTTGGATCTGTACCAGGCAACCGCGGGCGTGGGGGGCGATGGCGTCGCCTTTCGCTCCGAGGCGCAGATGGGGATGGTCCGCAACCTGCAGCGTGTCGGCTGGATCGTGCCCTACCTTTTCGGGGCGTCCCCCGCGGTTTGTGCCAGCTTCGTTCATGGCCGCGAGACCGATCTGGAGATCTTCGACCCCCATACGCTCTATTACCCCTATGCGACCTCGCTGCGCATGGGCGACATCGGGTATCAAAACCAACAGGAACAAGGCACCGGGATGAAGGCGAGCTACGACAGCCTGGATTCCTATGTGCGCAGCCTGACCTGGGCGATCGAGACCCCCTGTCCACATTACGAGAAGATCGGCGTGAAGGTCGGCGAGCGTTACGAGCAGCTCAATGCCAACGTACTGCAGATCGAGAACGAGTACTACAGCACGGTGCGTCCCAAGCAGATCACCGAGTGGATGGAGCGCCCCACGCTTGCGCTGCGCCGCCGAGGCGTACGCTATGTCGAGCTGCGATCGCCCGACATCAATATCTTCGAGCCGGCGGGAATCACGGCCGAGCAGATCCGCGTGCTCGAAACCCTAATGCTCTATTGCTTGGTTTTGGACAGCCCGCGCATCGGCACGCGTGAGCGGAGCGAGATCGACGAGAATCAGGTCCTCACCGCCCATCGTGGACGCGAGCCGGGACTTGCGCTCTCGCGTCAACGCGTCTCAGTGCCCTTGCCTGTCTGGGCGAACGAGATCCTGGACGATATGATCGCCGTCGCGGAGCTCCTCGACGGGGCTTCGGATGGTCCACATGTGCAGAGTGTCGAGCGGCAACGCGAGAAGATTGCGGATCCTCATGCGACCCCGTCGGCGCGTATCCTCGAGACGATGCGCGAGCGCCGGGAAGGCTTCTTCGCCTTCGCTCGGCGCCTTACGGAGGATCATCGGGAAACTTTCCGACAGCACCGGCTTGATCCCGAGCGCGAAGCGCTGCTCGAGCGGCTCGCGCGCGAGTCAATCGCACAACAGGAGCTTATCGAGGCCGCCGACGCTTGCGGGTTCGATGAATTTCTCGCGGATTATTTCAACCAGGGTCGAGCCACCGATATTGGCCTGGATCCGGCCGCTGGTCGTGCCGAGCTTCAGGCACGGGTTTAACATCGACCGGGCCCGAGGACGTTCCAGTCATCCCGCGAGCACGTCCAGCGAAACGACAAAGACCCCGTTGCCGGGGTCTTTGCATCATGCGCGAGGCGTGTCCTTGAGGTGATCGCCTCTGCGTATCAGGGCTTTACTGTGCAGTCGCGGCGGGTGCCGGCGCAGCGGCCTGTTGCTCGGGGGTCTGAGCCTTGGGCGCACAGTCCTGGCTGGGCATCCGGCCCGGGAGCATGTGCGGTGCATAACCGGCCATGTGGGTGCGCTCCATGGCACGCGGATGTTGCGCGCGACGCTGCTCGCTCTCCGCCTTGAAGGCGGCGCGACGCTCCTGAATCTCCTGCTGAACCTTGGCGCGATGGGCATCCATCTCATCCATGCGCGTCTTCACGAATTCCGGAATCGCGGGCATGGCCGGCATCTGACCGAATTCGGGCATGGCGGGCATCTCCGGCATGGCCGGGATCTGACCGAATTCGGGCATAGCGGGCATCTCCGGCATGGCCGGGATCTGACCGAATTCGGGCATAGCGGGCATCTCCGGCATGGCCGGGATCTGACCGAATTCGGGCATGGCGGGCATCTCCGGCATTCCGGGGTACTGAGCGAATTGCGGTACCGGCGGCAGCTCCGGGAAGCCGGAGTCGATGCCGGAGGGCATCCGACCGAGCTCGGCTGCACGCTGCTCCATCATCTGCCGATGCGCCGCCATCGCCTGCTCGATGGCCTTGTTCTGTTGCTCGGCCATCGCCTCGTAATGCGCGGAGATGGACTGCATCTGCTGCTCGGCCATCTCGGGAGTCATGACGGGCGCGACAGGAGCGTTGTACCAGGCGCCGGCGGAGGACGCGGCGGCGGCGAGGGCGATGAGCGAGGCTGCTTGAACGCGTTTGGACATGGAACACACCTTTAGAGATTGTAGAAATGAAGGGTCTTGGTCTGCTTACGAGTCATCCCCGCCGATCGGGGAGCGTTTGCGCTCGACGCATCGGTCGAGCGTGACTCGCGGGTCTTCATTCAGGACGGACGTGGCAACGGGTCGGGAGCGCCGTCCATGGCGTCATGGCTTCAGGGCGCCCGTGCCATGAAGCGGGTGTCGGCAGCAAGCTGATTATTGTCGTTGCCCTTCGACCGCCGTCCTGATAACGGCATTAGTATATAATGATTCTCTAACATATCAACCCGAAGTTGCGTCGTCGATCAAATACACGCCTCATCGCGATTCGAGGTGAATTCCGGAAACCCTTGTGCCAAGCCGCACAACGGAGGTCGGGCACGCTGCGAGGACCGTAGGTTGTGCCGAGCCGTGCGAGGCACAACCAACCGTCGGCGGAAGTTGTGCTTCCTATCGTCAGCACAACCTACGGGGCTGAATTCTCCGGAACGCGCCGAAATTTATGATTATTATGTTTTTCTGAACCGCGTCTGCGGAGAGGGTTGTTGGTCGAGGGGAGGGTGAGCCCGCTCGACACCTCGGCATGTCGAACCGGATGCGGTTCAGTTAGAAGAGCCGATTCAAGCCGTTGAGCGCCGCGACCCGATAGGCTTCCGCCATCGTCGGATAGTTGAAGGTGGTCTCGGTGAAGTACCGGATGCTGTTCGCCTCGCCGGGCTGGGACATGATCGCCTGGCCGATATGAACGATCTCGGCAGCCTGCTCGCCGAAGCAGTGAATCCCCAAGATCTCCAAGGTCTCTCGGTGGAAGAGGAGCTTGAGCATGCCGACCGTATGTCCGGTGATCTGGGCACGGGCGATGCTCTTAAAATCGGCCTGGGCCACCTCGTAGGGGATCTGCAGTGCGGTGAGCTCGCGCTCGGTCCGGCCCACGGAGCTGATCTCCGGAACCGTATAGATCCCGGTCGGGAATTCCTCGATCAGCGACCAGTCGCAGGCGCCGTCGGCGATGTGTGCGCCGACGAATCGCCCTTGATCGTAGCTGGCACTGGCCAGTGCGGGCTGCCCGACGACGTCGCCGACGGCGTAGATGTGCTGCAAGGCGGTCTGGTAGCTCTTGTTGACCTCGATCTGACCACGTTGATTAGTCGTCAGCCCGATGATCTCGAGTCCCAGGTCGTGGGTGTTGCCGGTTCGCCCGTTGGCCCAGAGCAGGATGTCCGTCTTGAACTTCTTGCCTGACTTGCAGTGCAGCACCACCCCGTCGTCGCCGGCCTCGACACGCTCATAGGTCTCGTTGTGTCGGATCACCACACCCTGCTGGCGCAGGTGATAGCCGAGTGCGTCCGTGATCTCGTCGTCGAGAAAGGACAGGAGCCGGTCGCGTGTATCGACCAGGTTCACCTTGACGTCGAGCGCGCCCATGATCGAGGCGTACTCGCAGCCGATGACCCCTGCACCATAGATGGTCATGGATCGCGGGGTGTGCTTCAGTCCGAGCACCGAGTCGCTGTCGCGGATACGCGGGTGGGTGAAATCCACATCCGGCGGATGGTAGGGGCTCGAGCCCGTGGCGATAACGATGTGCTGTGCGCGCAGCTCTTCGTTGACGCCACCCGGGCGTTGGACCTCGATCCGATCCTCGCCCAGGAAGCGCGCGCGCCCGAAGACGACCTCGACCCGATTGCGCTGGTAATAGCGATACCGGGTGCGGACCTGATCGTTGATCACACCGTCGGCGGCACGCAGAAGGTCGGGAAACTCCACTTCGATCTGATGCTGGGTGTGCTGGAATAGTGGGTTGCGTCGATAGTCCGCAAGCATCTGGATCGAGTGGCGCAGCGCCTTGCTGGGGATGGTGCCCCAATGGGTGCAGCCTCCGCCGACCGCATTGTGTGCCTCGACGACGGCGATCCGCTGCCCGGCCTTCGCGAGCTTCATCGCAGCGCCTTCCCCGGCAGGTCCGGTTCCGATGACGATGCTGTCGAATTCTCGTGTGGTCATCGCGAGGGACTCCGGTTGGGGTTCAGAAGGTCATCAAGTGACGTTACGCATAGAACGGGCCATCTCGGCGCGGCCGCGGCCGCGGCCGCGCCTTGCTCTGTCGGCGAAAGGCATTTGTGTTCGTCGCCGCAGTTATCGATCCTGGCCGAGACGGTTTCCCAGTGCACCGGACAGGACGAGTCCGGCAAGGACGAAGGCGAGGAAGAGATAGAAGCCGGGCTCCAAGGAGGTGCCGTTGGTGGTCAAGACGGCGACCGCATCGCTCGCGCCCCGAAGGCCGCCGAGCTGGTTTGCGACCAATGCATCGAAGCCGATGTAGGCCATGAAGATGGCGACGACCATGACGTCGGCCATCGACCACTTGCCTGACTTGAGTGCGAAGAAGCGGACGATCGACGATCCGCGTGACCCGCTCCAATCGTAGTAAAAAGCATAGGTCGCCAAGAGCTTCAGCGCGGGAAAGACCACGCTGAAGAGGGTCAGGAGCACGGCGACCAGGAGCATATCGGCCTGACCGGATTCGAACAGGATTCGCATCACGTCCACAATGCTCTTGGTCTGGAAATAGAGCACCTGATCCGTAAAGACGACCGGCTCGCCGAGGAGCTGAAAGGTCAGCTCCGTGATGCGGGCATCGACCTCGATCATGGGCGTGGCGAGTCCGCCGAGGAGCAAGAGGAAGGTCGCGCCGACGAGCGCAAAGAGCAGGACGGGGGCGAGCCGATCAGTCGTCCTGCCCGACGCTTGCCCCCGCGATGCACCGCCGACCAGCGCGACCATGAACACCGAGGCCACCAGCCCGATCACGGCCCCGAGCTGTTGTTGGATCTGCGGCTGGACCGCGCCGATCTCGGTCTCGATCATGTGCGAGCAGGCATCGACGACTTCCACACAGCCATTACGCACCAGGACAGCATCCAACGCCCAGCGATCGGTCCCGGCACCGCTCGAGGCCACGGCATCGTTCAGTAGCACCCGCAACCGCGCCTTGATCTGCTCCTTCACACCGGGCACGGAGAGTTGCTCGACGAAGGCATCGGCGTACTCGGGCACGCGGTCGCGCAGACGGGCCACATCCAGCAGCAGATCCTGCAAACCCTGCTGCAGTGCGCCTTGGAGCTGGTCCAGCCAGCTTCCGCCGGGGTCCGGACGCCGCTGCGCGAGATTGCGCTCGATCTCGCGGATCAGGGTGTCCAGCAACTGGGTCACGGCCTCCGTTACCTGCTCCCGACTGGCCTCGGTGAGATCCAGCTCGTCGACGCGCTTCTCCAGGATCTCCCCGATCCGCGCGACCCAGACGTCGGCATCCAGCAGCCCGTAGCGGACATGGTGGATCTCGGCGAGATCCGTCTTCAGGACCTTCACGCGGTTCAGATCGCCGATCAGGCCGACCATCAACCAGCCGGCCCCGATCAGCAAGGCGACGGCGAGGATCTGTCGAATGAGTCGTCCGGTCTGCATCAGCCCACCGCTGCCAGACGCGGGAGTTGCGTCTCGGTCTGCGCCGTCGGTAGCGGCGAGCGCTCGTAGACGACGCTCACCGCGTCGCTCCCGAGGAGCTGTCGCAGACGTTTCAGCAGGGCATCGGCCGGCTCCACACGCCAAGTATCGCCGAGCACCAGCTCGCCCGCTGCGCCGGGGCGACGATAGCGCAGACGTACCGGAAGGTCCCCGTCGCGAAAGGCCGCGAGTGCGGCGCGCAAGGCATCGAGTCGGACAAGGCCATCGGCATGGGCAGCGGGGTCCGAGAGATCCAGGATCAGCCGCAGATGATCGGCCATGCTCGCCCGCGCCTGCTCGAAGGTCCGCACGTCGTCGGCACGCAAGGACCAACTGTCTCGAAACTCGTCGAAATTGAGCGCCCCGGTGACCTGCAGGATCTGATCCGGCGCCAGCAGATGCCGCAACTGCTCGTAGAGCTCGGAGAAGACCGTGATCTCGATGCGCCCCGTGCGATCGTCGAGCACCACCGAGCCCATGCGCCCGCGCGGTGTCTTGCCGTGACGCACCGAGACCACGAGACCGGCGACACGGCGCTTTTCGCGATCGCGTCGGTCGCGCCGACCCAGCTCGCGATCCGTCTCCAAGAGCTTGGCGATCCGGCTCACCGCCATCGCCTGGAGCTCAGACTCGTACCGATCGATCGGATGTCCGGTCAGGTAGAGCCCGAGGGTCTCCTTCTCACCCGCCAGACGCTGCTCGTCTTCCCAGTCGACACGGACCTCGGTCGCGAGTTGGGGATCGGGCTCGGGCGAGGCGACCGGTTCCAGTGCGCCGAAGAGATCGGTCTGACCCGCCGCTCGGGTCGCATGGTGCTGCTCGGCCAGCTTGAGCGCCAAGGGCAGCTCCGCCATCAGGGTCGCGCGGTTCGGCCCCAGCTCGTCGAGTGCGCCGGCACGCACCAATGCCTCCAAGACGCGTCGGTTGACCTTGTGCAGATCGATCCGCCGACAGAAATCCCAGAGATCGCGGAAGGGACCATCGGCCGTACGCGCCACGATGATCGCCTCGATCGCACCCTCGCCGACACCCTTGATGGCGCCCATGCCGTACACGACGGTGCGTGGATCGGCGACCGTGAAGCGGTAGGCGGAGCGATTGACCGCCGGCGGCTCGACCCGCAGGCGCAGGGCCCGACACTCCTCGATCAGGGTCACCACCTTGTCGGTGTTGTCCATGTCCGCACTCAGCACCGCCGCCATGAAGGCCGCCGTGTAGTGCGTCTTCAGCCAGAGGGTCTGATAGCTGACTAGGGCGTAGGCGGCCGAATGGGAGTTATGAACGATGATGTCGTTGGCGACAAAATTGTGGGTATCCGCAACCTCAAGATCGTAGGTCATGGCCGCGCCATCCGGCTCGACCGAGACAACACGCTCCCAGTAGATCTCGGGTGGCAGAGTGTCGACGGATTCCAGATCGCCCGGGATTTCAGCGAGCGACCTGCACAGCGCTTCCAATTGTTTCCCTTTCCCAACCAAGTGCGGACCGATCGACTCGACAAATGCGGTAATGCTCCTTCGCCCAACCAGGTGCAAGGTATAGCCGATTCGCCCGTCCTTATACGGAAAGTGCTTCTCCGTCAGTCGGCTGACAATACCTAAACGCAACAAGAGATGCTGGGTCTCACTGATCAGACGCAGGGATGCGCTGGCCAGATAGGGGATCTTATTGGTTGCGTTTTCGCCGGCGACATATCCGTCTCCCGACCAGATGCGCCCGAGAATCACCGCCAAGCATGGATTGTCGAGACGAAAGACAGATGGCGGAAAGTGTTTTTCCGGCGCCTTTTGGCCGATCATGTCCAGCCGCTCCAGCCACAATCGAGCACCGGAGCGTGGCGTGAAGCTGTGCCCGTTTCCGCAGCTGATCCTGGTATCACGACCGGTCCCGACGTCAACGCACCAGGTCTCGGCACGTTCCGGCCTCAGCCGCACCGTCGGCACGGTATCGGGAAAGCGGCTTGCGGCGGACACGAAATCATCCCTGGCATCGACATCCTTGTTGTAAAAATAGAAGCCACTGGGATGACAGGTATTCCCTTCCGAGAGAACCCATCCCAAGGTCACCAACTCATGCTCGGGCCACTGCTCAGTGCCCTCGATCGGCAATCGCGCGGGCGCTGCGATGCGCTCGCCGACACGCAATTCATCAAGCCGCTTCCAGCCCGTTGCCGTCAGCAAAGGGTGATTGCCGGTCGCACGCAGTGTCTTGCCGAGCGAGGTGGTCAGTCTCAAGACCGGCCGGATACCGTTCTCCATCACCCGAACAACGGGGCTCTCGCCCATCCGGTGATCCGACAACAGACTCGCGACCCTGTCGATCCCCGATCGATAGATATCCTTGACGCAGCGCCGCTCACCGCTTGATGGATCGGTCACCAGCGTATCCCCAACGACACACTTATTGAAGCCGTAACCGGCAAACTTATCCATTAAGTCAAAGATGTAAGTCGCAACGTTGCCGTCGACCCCACGCGCCACGGCCCCTTCCTCGAAGATGGCGCGCTGCTTGTCCATCTCCGACTGCTTCTTTTTGCCCATGGCCCGGCGCAGCAGGTCGGCGCCGCCGAGCGAATAGCCGGCGAGCACCTGGGCGATCTGCATCACCTGCTCTTGATAGAGGATGATGCCGTAGGTCGGCTTGAGGATAGGCTCCAGATCCGGGTGCGGATAGGCAACCTCGGCGCGGCCGTGTTTGCGGTTGATGAAGTCGTCGACCATGCCCGACTGCAGCGGGCCGGGGCGAAAGAGTGCGACCAGCGCGGTGATGTCGCCGAAGCTGTCGGGCTGGAGCTTCTTGATCAGCTCCTTCATGCCGCGCGACTCCAACTGGAAGACCGCCGTGGTCTCGCAGCGTTTCAGGAGCGCGAAGGCCTCGGTATCCTGCGGCTCGATCCGCTCGATATCGATCGGCGCCTCGCCGGCCTCGCGACGCAGGGCGTTCACCGTCTTGAGCGCCCAATCGATGATGGTGAGCGTGCGCAGACCCAGGAAGTCGAACTTCACCAGTCCGACCTGCTCCACGTCGTCCTTGTCGAACTGGGTGACCAGGTTCTCCCCGCCCTGCTCGCAGTAGAGCGGGGCGAAGTCGGTCAGCTTGGTCGGCGCGATCACCACGCCGCCGGCATGCTTGCCGGCATTGCGGGTCAGGCCCTCGAGCTTGCGGGCCATGTCGATGAGCGCCCGGATTTCTTCGTCGTCCTCGTAGGCGGCCTTCAGATCGTCGCTCTCGGCGAGCGCCTTCTCCAAGGTCATTCCCAGCTCGAAGGGCACCATCTTGGCGACCCGGTCGACGAACCCGTAAGGATGCCCCATGACGCGCCCGACATCGCGCACCACCGCCTTGGCCGCCATAGTGCCGAAGGTGATGATCTGAGAGACCGCCTCGCGGCCGTACTTCCCGGCGACATAGTCGATGACCCGGTCGCGGCCTTCCATGCAGAAGTCGACGTCGAAGTCGGGCATGGAGACGCGTTCGGGATTCAGGAAGCGCTCGAACAGCAGATCATGCTCGATCGGGTCCAGATCGGTGATCTTGAGCGCGTAGGCAACCAGCGAGCCCGCGCCGGAGCCGCGACCCGGACCGACCGGGATGCCTTGCGCCTTGGCCCACTGGATGAAGTCCGCGACGATGAGGAAGTAGCCGGTGAAGCCCATCTGGGTGATGACGGACAGCTCGAGATCGAGCCGCTCGGCGTAGAGCCGGCGCTGCTCGGCGAGGTCGGGCGCCTCCGGATCGAGGATGCGCTGCAGGCGCTCCTCAAGCCCGACCTGCGAGGCCTCGGCGAAATAGCTGTCCATCGTCATCCCCGCCGGCACCGGGAAATCCGGCAGGAAGTTCTGGCCGAGGGTCAGCTCCAGGTTGCAGCGCTTGGCGATCTCGACCGAGTTCTCCAACGCCTCGGGCAGATCGGCGAAGAGCTCGGCCATCTCCGCGGGGCTGCGCAGCGACTGCTCGGCGCTGAAGCGTCGCGGACGACGCGGGTCGTCCAGCGTGCGCCCTTCGTGGATACAGACCCGCACCTCGTGCGCCTCGAAGTCCTCGGGATGGAGGAAACGCACATCGTTGGTCGCCACCACCGGCACACCCGAACGGATGGCCAGATCAACGCTGGCCTCCACCAGCGCCTCCTCCTGCTCGCGCCCGGTGCGGATCAGCTCCAGGTAAAAGCGGTCGCCGAAGACGGCGAGCCACTCCGCAAGCCGCCGCTCGGCGGCCTCGCGATGCCCGTTCAGGAGCAGTTGAGCGACGTCGCCGTGCGGCCCGCCCGAAAGCGCGATCAGGCCCTCGGCGGCGGACGCGATCCAGTCGCGCTCCAGGTGCGGCACTCCGAGGTGCTGCCCCTCGACATAGGCCCGCGAGATGAGCCGCGTGAGATTGCGGTAGCCGATCGCATCCTGGACGAGCAGCACCAGACGGTGCGGTTTATTGGCGTCCTCCGGGTTGCGCACCAGGAGGTCGGCACCCGCGATCGGCTTGAGCCCGGCCGCGACCGCGGCCTTGTAGAAGCGCACCAGGGCGAAAAAGTTGCACTGATCCGTGATGGCGACCGCCGGCATCCCGAGCGCGGCGACACGCTTGACCAACGGCTTGATCCGCACCAGTCCGTCGACCAGGGAATACTCGGAGTGCAGATGCAGATGGACGAAGCTGGGATCCACGGGTGTCCTGATTCGGGGTTCGACGATGGCGGCGGGCGCCTAGTCTACCCGCCCGCCCGTGTCGCGCCGATTCGGAAAAACAGATCGGATCGGGGATCCGGGTCGGGATCCTCGACAGGGGCGAGCGTCGCCGCGGACTGCCGTGCCCGGCCCGGTCGGGAGCGATCGCCACGCCGCGCTTGACGCCGGTTTGATTTTGTGGACTTTTCCGGAAGGCGCGGCCCAGGACATGGGAAAACGTCTGCCGATCACCCGTCGGCTTGTAACTGCTCAAGCAGACTCCGCACGGCTGCCGGATGCGCCGAACCTTTGCCGCGTGTTGGAATCAGCGGCGTGGGGCACCGACAGGTCGGCCCCTCGATCGGATACTCGGTATCGGAATCTATCCGGCGGGTTCACGTTTTGAGCCATCTCCTGCGATACTCTCTCCAGGCAGCCGAGTGTCGGGACAAGCAAGCCGACAGCCGGCTATCCAAAGAACGGTCGGCCGACCGAGGATGCCGAAGAGGGAGCAGATGAATGGATGATGATTCCCGCAACAACCGCCCGATCGCCCATGCCGCAAGAGACGCGGCCGGACAGTGGCGCCGCCCGCACCATCTGGAGGATCACCTCGCCGGAGTGGCGGCGGTCGCGAGCTGCCATGCCCGGGCCTTCGGTGCCGAAGACTGGGCGCGCCTCGCCGGCCTCTGGCACGACTTGGGCAAGTACCGACCGGCATTTCAAGCCTATATCCGCAATGCCAGCGGGTTCGAGGCGGAGAATGCGCATGTCGAAGGCCTCGGCATGCGGGTCGACCATTCCACGGCCGGTGCCGTTCATGCCTTTTCGGAGCTCGGCGAGTGCGGTGGGAGACTGCTGGCCTACCTCATTGCTGGCCACCATGCCGGCCTGCCCGACTGGAACGGCAGCAGCGCCAGTCTGTTTCAACGGTTGGAGGCGGCGCGACAGCAAGGGCATCTCACGGAAGCTCTAGGCCAGCAACCATCTGCGGCCATCCTGCGTGGTCAAATCCCGGCCAGCCGTCCAAGAGGCAGCGCAAAAGACCTGCATCTCTGGCTGCGTCTGCTGTTCTCTTGCCTGGTGGACGCGGATTTTCTTGATACCGAAGGCTATATGAACCCGGAGCAGGCGCTCCAGCGTGCCTGCCATCCGCCGGTTTCTGATCTGCTAGGACGTTTTACCGACCACATCGACCGGCTCTCCGCCGGAGCCGGATCCAGCCTAGTCAATCGGCTGCGCGCAGCGGTGCTCAAACAATGCACCGAGCGCGCGGGCGAGGATCGGGGTAATGGGCTGTATTCACTCACCGTTCCGACCGGTGGCGGCAAGACCCTCTCGTCACTCGCGTTCGCACTGCATCATGCGAACCGGCACGGAAAGCGTCGCGTCATCTACGCGATTCCCTATCTCTCGATCATCGAGCAGACGGCGGACGTGTTCCGCGGCATTTTTGGCGAGGATCTTGTCGAGCATCACAGCAACCTGGATCCTGACAGGGAAACACTCCGCAGTCGTTTGGCGGCAGAGAATTGGGATGCACCTCTGATCGTCACCACCAACGTACAGTTGTTCGAGTCGCTGTTTGCGGCGCGGACCTCGCGCTGTCGCAAGCTGCACAATCTAGTCGATTCGGTCGTGATTCTGGACGAGGCGCAGCTTCTGCCGACGGAGTTTCTGGGGCCCTGTCTCGCTGCTATCCGCACCCTCAGCGCCTACTATGGCGTGACCTTCGTCCTCTGTACCGCAACGCAGCCCGCTTTTGCGCCGCGCGACATCAACGGCAAACCCTTCGCGGGCCTCCCCGATATGCGTGAGCTAATGCAGGGCGGCCAGCATGTCCAGTCTCCTCATGATCTCTTTTCGCAGCTTGAGCGGGTCGAAGTGCGTTGGCCGGATATGCGGCAAGTCACTCAATGGGACGAACTGGCGACCCGCATTCGCGCGTACGATCAAGCCCTCGTCATCGTCAACCGCAAGCGCGATGCCCGCAATTTAGCGCAGCAACTGCCTGACGCGCTTTATCTCTCCACTGACCTGTGCGGCGCCCATCGGGCCGAGCGCATCGCAGAGATCCGCGACCGTCTGGCAGCAAATCGCGAACGGACCCAGGTCGGATTTTCCCCTCTCCCGCTACATGTCGTCAGCACGCAATTGATCGAGGCGGGCGTGGATGTGGATTTTCCGGTCGTCTTCCGGGCGCTCGCCGGGCTGGATTCCATTGCTCAGGCCGCCGGGCGTTGTAACCGCGAGGGGTGTCTCAAGCAGGGAGATCATCCAGCAAAAGGCCTGGTCCAGGTTTTCGTGGCCCCCGAGCCGGCGCCAAGGGGACTCCTGCTGAAAGGAGAGCAGGCGACCCGCGAATTGCTTGCCGGAGATGCAAGTCCAACGCTGACTCCGGACCTGTTCGAGCGCTATTTCAGGCTCTGGTTCGCTGCGCTCAACACATTCGATAAAGGGTGTATTCTCGACCTGCTTCAGATCGGAGGAGGATTGGAAATCAGTTTTCGCGAGGCAGCCGAGCAGTTTCGGCTGATCGCGGACGAGGGATCACCGGTCATCGTGCGCTGGGGCGAGGCCGAAAAATGGCTAGGTCGGCTTCGGACCGATGGTCCCGACCGCTGGATCATGCGCAAGTTGCAACGCTACTGCGTCAACGTGCGCCGCGACTGCCTGGAGCGACTGATCGCTCAGGGTGATGTGGCTGAAATTCTGCCTGGTCTCTACGTCCAAGAACACGATCTGCTGTATGATCCGCAGCTCGGTTTTCTGGGCTGCGCCGATGAGGTGACGCCCGCCGCCGGAAACTTCGTCGTTTGATGGGAGGATAAGGATGCCGAAGCCACTCTGCTTAAAAGTCTGGGGCGAATTTGCTTGTTTCACCCGTCCGGAAATGAAGGTCGAGCGCGTCTCGTATGACGTCATCACGCCATCGGCCGCTCGCGCCATCTTCGAGGCCATTCTGTGGAAGCCCGAGATCCGCTGGCGCGTCACCAGAATCGAGGTGATCAATCCCATCAAATGGATCTCGGTGCGCCGCAATGAGGTGGGTAAGGTCGCATCAGCCGATGGCCCGGACAAGCGGGAGGGCTCTGGTCTCTACATCGAGGAGCACCGTGTGCAACGCGCCGGCCTCTTCCTGCGCGACGTGGCCTATCGGCTCCATGCCGAATTCGAGGTTATCGCCTCATCCAAGCATGCCCGACTTTATCCCGGCTTGCATCAGGACAAGCCGGCCGAACCGGAAGAGAATCAGCCTGAAAACCCCGCCAAGTACCTGTCCATGTTTCAGCGCCGCGCCCGAAAAGGTCAGTGCGCCTGGCAACCTTACCTCGGCTGTCGCGAGTTCTCTGCTCATTTTGAGTTGATCGAGGATATCGACCTCGCGCAGCAGGAAGAGCCGCCCATCCCGGATAGCCCAGATCTTGGCTGGATGCTCTATGACATCGATTACGCCGATGGCATGAGATCCGGTTTTTTTCGGGCGGAGATGAAGCATGGCGTCATCGATCTGGACCCGGTCGAGGTGCGGAGATGATTCTTCAAGCGCTTCACGACTATTACGAACGTCAACGCGGCATCCTTCCGGGGCTGGGCATCGAAAGCAAAGAACTGCCTTTTCTGCTGGTTCTGCATCCAGATGGGCGGTTCGTCCAGATTCAAGATACGCGGGAGCAGGAAGGTAAAAAACTTCGCGGAACGCCTTTTCTCGTGCCACAGGGCGTCAAGAAATCCGTCAATGTCGCCGCGAATCTACTCTGGGGAAATGTGGAATATGTTTTGGGCGTCCCTGATCCCAAAAAGTTGACCGAGCAACGCCAGAAAGGCAAAGAGTCACACTATCGCAAGCGACTCAAGCAGATGCACGCCGAGTTCCAGGCGAAGATCGACGAACTGCCGCCGGAGATACTGTCCAGCGGCGGTTTATCAGCCGTGCGGACGTTCCTCTCCCGTGGCGACTATGCGGACGTTCTGGCTGATCCGTTATGGCCCCAGCTCATTGCGGATAGCGCCAATGTCAGCTTCAAGATCGCCGGAGATGAAACCCTTGTCTGTAGTGACCCGCTTGTCCTAGCCAAAGCAGACTCCGTTGAAGCGGAGACAAAGGACACACGGGTTTGCCTCATCACGGGCCGCTCCGATGCAATCGAGCGGCTCCATTCGCCGATCAAAGGGGTGTGGGGCGCTCATTCCAGAGGAGCGGACATTGTTTCCTTCAATTTGCCGTCTTGTTGCTCCTTCGGGCGCGAACAAGGCGCCAACGCGCCCATCGGAAAAGGGGCCGCCTTTGGCTACACCACAGCGATCAATCACCTCTTGGGTTCCAGACAACGCTTGCAGGTCGGCGACGCTTCGACCGTATTCTGGGCAGAGCGTGCCAATCCCATGGAATCGCTGCTCGCCCAACTCTTCGGAGAACCCCAGGAAGACAATCCAGACGAGGGCACGAATGCGGTCAGGGCACTATTTGAAGCTCCCAAGACCGGTGCAGCAGCTATCGATGACGACGGTACCCGTTTTTTCGTGCTCGGCCTTGGACCTAATGCCGCACGGATCGCGGTCCGCTTCTGGCATGTCGCCACCGTAGGTGAACTGGCCGAGAACATTCGGCGGCACTTCCGCGACCTGGAGATCATCCGCCCAAAATACTCAGAGACTCCCTTCCTGTCACTGAAGTCGCTCCTGTCCTCCCTATCGCCATCCACGTCGAAGCGTCCCGACGGCGATATCGAAAAACTGCCGCCGAATCTGGCCGGCGACATCATGAAGGCGATCCTGGCCGGCGCGCCGTATCCGCGCACCCTGCTGCAAGCGGCACTGCGTCGTATCCGAGCCGAGCAGGCCAAAAAAGACGGAAAGACAGGCCGGCACCGCGACCATATCCCCCATGCCCGCGCCGCGCTCGTCAAGGCCTGGCTCAACCGGCATACCCGCCACGCAAACTCCAGTCACGAAAGGGAGATCGAGATGGCCCTAGACGAACAGAACACCAATATCGGCTACCGGCTCGGACGACTGTTTGCCGTCCTGGAGCGCGTCCAGCAGGACGCCGCCGGCGGCCCCGGTAAGGTCAACACCACGATCCGCGACAGCTATTTCGGGTCGGCATCAAGCACTCCATCCGCCGTGTTTCCCACCCTGATGCGGCGCAACCAACATCATATGACCAAACTGCGGAAGGAGAAGCCTGGGTTGTATGTGAATCGGGACAAGTTGATCCAAGCTATCTACAGCGATGGCATCGACGGCGATCTGGGATTCCATACAACGCTCTCGCTGGAGAACCAAGGCCGGTTTGTGATTGGCTATTACCATCAGCGTCAAGACCTCTTTAAGACAGCCAGCTAAGGAAGCGACCCATGAGCATCACAAACCGTTACGAGTTCGTCCTGCTGTTCGATGTCAAGGACGGCAACCCCAATGGCGACCCGGACGCTGGCAACCTGCCGCGCCTGGATACCGAAACCGGGCAAGGATTGGTCACTGACGTATCCATCAAACGCAAGATCCGCAATTACGTCGGCATCATCAAGGGTCGTGAAGATGGTTCCTTCGAGCCGGGCTACGACATCTATATCAAAGAAAAGGCGGTTCTGGGTCGAGCCCATTTCAGTGCCTTCGAGAAATGCGGCATCAATCTGGGTCAGGACGCCACAGAGGTGATTCCAGAGGCTCTGGTCGAGGAATTCGAAGCCTTGGATCTTCCCGATGGCATGGAGCGCGAAACCGATGAAGACGGCCGCACGATTCTTAGATTGTCCGCCGTGCTGGATAAGGAAGAAGCCAAAGCATGGATCAAGGAGACCAGCGCCCCCAAGCCAATCAAGGACTTCATCGGCAAGGCCATCAAGAATGTCAAGGCGCGTAAGCCCAAGCAGGACGAGACGGAACGCGGTCGCGTGCAAATGTGCGCCGATTTTTACGACATCCGCACCTTTGGCGCCGTCCTGTCATTGAAGACCGCTCCGAATTGCGGTCAAGTCCGGGGCCCTGTTCAACTCACGTTCGCCCGTTCACTGGACCCGATCGTCACTCTGGAGCACTCCATCACCCGCTGCGCCGTGGCAACGGAGGCCGAGTCGACCAAGCAGAGCGGCGACAACCGCACAATGGGTCGAAAGTTCACCGTCCCCTACGGCCTTTATCGCGCCCACGGCTTTATCTCGGCGCACTTCGCCGCACAGACAAAATTCGGTGAAGACGATCTAAAGCTGCTGTGGGACGCCCTTACCACGTTGTTCGACCATGACCATTCCGCCGCGCGCGGGGAGATGGCCACGCGCGGACTCTATGTCTTCAAGCATGACAGCCATCTCGGAAACGCCGCGGCCCACAAGCTGTTCGACTTGATTCAGGTGGCGCGCCAGGATCCGTTCACGCCGGCCCGGGGCTTCGCCGATTATGCGGTTACCGCGCCGCCTGTCGGACGCTTGGAAGCCTATCCCGGCGTCGAGTTGCTCAGCCTTTGCGATTGAGGAGACTCCCGATGTGGTCACAAACCCTGACGCCCAAAGGGCGGAGCCTCGTCGTCGAGGTTCCCGAAGAGTTGGCGAATCAGCCGATTCAAGTCGTGCTGATCCCGACCCAAATCTCGGCGGACCGCGAGACGCGGCGACGTCAACTCCACGCCTTCTTCGCTCAGTACCAAGCAGATGCTGGCCTGCTGAAATACGACCGAGCAGAACTCTATGAGCGATAGAGCCTTCCTGGACACCAATGTCATCGCGTACACGCTTGCCAATGATGCGCGTAAGAAAGCGATCGCCGAGGGTCTGTTGCTTAATCACCCCGTGATCAGCGTGCAGGTCGTCAATGAGTTGGTTTCCGTCGCAATGCGTAAGCTTGCTTATCCCAGGGACGCGGCCATTTCGGCAGCGCGCGTCGTGATGGACCAATGCGAGGTCATGTCCTTGGAGCCGCAAGATGTCGTAAGGGCTTTCGCGGTCGGCGATCGCTACGGATTCAGCCATTGGGACGCCTTGATCGTCGCGGTCGCGTCCCGCCTTGGCTGCGACACCTTGTACTCAGAGGACATGCAGGATGGTCAGGTCCTCGCCGCGGGACTCAGAGTAGTCAACCCGTTCAAGCCGATGGCAAGCCCGCCGCCGTGACCGAGCCGGACCTCATCCCGCTCTCCGCCCTTCAGCACTGGGTCTACTGCCCGAGGCAATGCGCCCTGATCCACCAAGAGCAGGCGTTCGCCGATAATGTCCATACCGCGCGCGGGCAGGCTGTTCACCATCTGGTGGATCAGCCGGGCTATGAGCTGAAGGCGGGTGTCAAGGTCGAGCGCGCCCTCCCGCTCTGGTCCGAGCGCCTTGGCCTGATCGGCAAGGCCGATCTTGTGGAGATTCACCCGGACGGCACGCCCTACCCGGTCGAGTTCAAGCACGGGCGCAAGCGTGCCGCGGTCCATGACAACGTTCAATTGGCAGCACAAGCCCTCTGTCTGGAAGAGATGTTCAACCGCCCCGTGCTTCGGGGGGCCATCTATCACGCCACCAGCCACCGTCGCCGAGAGGTCGCGATCACCGAGGCGCTGCGCCGACTCGTCGCGGAAACCGCAGATGCCATCCGCGCCATGTTGGCATCCGAGAGACTCCCCGTGCCGGTGAACGACGGGCGTTGCCGCGAATGCTCGCTTAAGGATCTGTGCCAGCCGGAGGCGACCGCTGCCCGAGACCGGCAGGCATCCTTGACGGCGCAACTCTTCAGCACGGACGACGAGGCGACCTGATGCACACCGTACAAAACACCCTCTATGTGATGACGCCGAACGCCTATGCGCACCTGGACAATGCTACCGTCCGCATCGAGGTCGAGCGAGAGACCAAGCTGCGCGTCCCGCTCCATCACATCGGCGCGCTGGTCTGCTTCGGCAACGTTCTGGTCTCGCCGGCTCTCATGCATTTGTTGGCTGATGAAGGGAAGTCTCTGGTTATGCTCGACAATTCCGGGCGTTTCAAGGCCCGCCTAGAGGGGCCGGTGTCCGGAAACATTTTGCTGCGCCAAGCCCAACATCGAGCTGCGCTCGACCCCGAGTTTGCCTTGACCACCGCCCGCGCCATGATCGCAGGCAAGCTGCGCAATAGCCGCTCGGTCCTGCTGCGCGGCGCGCGCGAAGCCGCCGATGCCGGCGAGGCCGAAACCCTCACGCGGGCAGCCGAAGCCATCGCGGCGTCGCTTCGCGCCGTTCCGGGTGCGTCGGACCTGGATACCTTGCGCGGAATCGAAGGCGAGGCCGCTCGTGGCTACTTCGCTGCACTCAATCTCATCATCAAACCTCAGGCGCGACAGAGCTTCGCCTTGGATGGCCGCACCAGACGCCCACCGCGGGACCGCTTCAATGCCTTGATCTCCTTTCTCTATTCGATGCTGATGAACGACTGCAGATCCGCCGCCGAGTCGGTTGGACTCGATCCCCAGCTCGGTTTCCTGCATGCTGTGCGTCCCGGCCGCGCCGCGCTGGCCCTGGATCTCCAGGAGGAATTCCGATCCATCTTTGCGGATCGGCTTGCGCTCACTCTGATCAACCGCGGTCAAATCAACGCAAAGGATTTCGACGAACGCGAGGGCGGCGCGGTCATGCTCAATGACCAAGGGCGCCGACAGGTCGTCACCGCATGGCAGGAACGCAAGCAGGAGGAGATCACCCATCCCTTGTCGGAGTCCAAGATGCCGCTCGCGCTCTTGCCCTTTGTGCAGGCCCGCATCCTTGCGCGTACGCTTCGAGGCGACATGCAAGGCTATCTCCCCTATCTCGCGAAGTGACGGAGTCTCCAACTGATGCTCATCATCGCGACCTACGATGTCTCTACGGAGACCCCCGAAGGCCGACGCCGGCTGCGCAGGGTTGCCAAAGTCTGCGAACGTGTCGGTCAGCGCGTCCAGAAATCCGTTTTCGAATGCCAGGTCAACCAGATGCAGTACGAAGCACTGGAGCGGACTCTGCTCGCCGAGATCAATCTGCAAGAAGACAACCTGCGTTTCTACCGACTCACCGAACCCCAAGACATACACGTAAAGCAGTACGGGGTATTCCGCTCCGTCGATTTCGAAGGTCCTCTCCTCGTATGACGCGCGAACCCAAAGCAACGAAGAAAACCCCGAGGGTTCGCGCAACAGCTAACCGATTGTTTTCAAAAGATTCCGTAGATTCTCTCCGAGGGTGCTTCCTCCGGGCACTTGCCCCGTCGGCCACGATCGCGCAAGCTCGTCGTACTCCGTCGCAGAATCAACCGATTGCATGCGCGGGGGGATCGCCCGGCCAATTGGCCGGGCGCGGATTGAAACAGCGGTAGACGGCGGAGTCGACGACGGCAATCGGGGGATCGCCCGGCCAATTGGCCGGGCGCGGATTGAAACGAGCGCGATGCGTAGGCGGTCGACGGGCTCCTCCGGGATCGCCCGGCCAATTGGCCGGGCGCGGATTGAAACGAGCTGATTCGCACCCGCGCAATCGAGGCTATCATGGGATCGCCCGGCCAATTGGCCGGGCGCGGATTGAAACAGTTGCGCATCTGGGCGCTTGAGGATGAGGCTGCGGGGATCGCCCGGCCAATTGGCCGGGCGCGGATTGAAACATCACGCCGTCGAGATCGGTTTGCGAAATCCCGAGGGGATCGCCCGGCCAATTGGCCGGGCGCGGATTGAAACCCGCTAGATCCTCGAATGAAGCTCCAGAGGTATTGCGGGATCGCCCGGCCAATTGGCCGGGCGCGGATTGAAACTCCAACGACGCCGCCTCCGCCGCCAGCTCCATAGCGGGATCGCCCGGCCAATTGGCCGGGCGCGGATTGAAACACAATCATGGTCGACGCGCGCAATTACGCGGAGCCGGGATCGCCCGGCCAATTGGCCGGGCGCGGATTGAAACCCGAGCCCGCCGAGCAGCCGAGGCCGTGCTCGCCGGGATCGCCCGGCCAATTGGCCGGGCGCGGATTGAAACCAAAGCGGCGAAATCAGCGCGACCGCGTTCAATTCCGGATCGCCCGGCCAATTGGCCGGGCGCGGATTGAAACCACCTATGCCTGTCGGGATGAGTTCCTACGCGAAAGGGATCGCCCGGCCAATTGGCCGGGCGCGGATTGAAACGCGACATCCGGCACGGCAGTTGCTGGGCTTGCGGGGGGATCGCCCGGCCAATTGGCCGGGCGCGGATTGAAACATACGCGATTTTCTGCGCTTCGAGCACGCCCGGATGGGATCGCCCGGCCAATTGGCCGGGCGCGGATTGAAACTCCGTGGTCCGGGCGATCCGGCTATGAGCCTGACGGATCGCCCGGCCAATTGGCCGGGCGCGGATTGAAACCGCTCGCCTGCTGCGGCTCGATCCAAAGCTCACGGGGGGATCGCCCGGCCAATTGGCCGGGCGCGGATTGAAACATGCGATCTAGCCTAGCAACAGATTGTTGTGTTTGGGATCGCCCGGCCAATTGGCCGGGCGCGGATTGAAACAGGACGTGGAGCGGACCGGAGTGCAATGGGCTGGTGGGATCGCCCGGCCAATTGGCCGGGCGCGGATTGAAACACTGGCTGCAATGACCCGCTTCCTCGAATCCGCCCGCGGGATCGCCCGGCCAATTGGCCGGGCGCGGATTGAAACATCTCTTCGCCGCCGGCGTGGACGGCTTCTGCGCCGGGATCGCCCGGCCAATTGGCCGGGCGCGGATTGAAACGCAAAACAGAACTTGCCACCCATCACCGAGGCGATCGGGATCGCCCGGCCAATTGGCCGGGCGCGGATTGAAACGACAAGTGAACGAGGACACGCCGAAAGACCAGATGGGATCGCCCGGCCAATTGGCCGGGCGCGGATTGAAACTGAGAATCTGTAGGTTTGGAATCGACATCAATTGGGGGATCGCCCGGCCAATTGGCCGGGCGCGGATTGAAACAAAGTGGGAGATGCCCGCGACCCACGAAGCGCTGCGGGATCGCCCGGCCAATTGGCCGGGCGCGGATTGAAACGCCGTCGGGGCTTTCGCAACCGCAGAAATGGAGAGGGGATCGCCCGGCCAATTGGCCGGGCGCGGATTGAAACTTGTCAACAATGGCATGGGATGGGGGCAGCCGAGAGGGATCGCCCGGCCAATTGGCCGGGCGCGGATTGAAACAATCTGTGTCGGAACCGATGGCGTAGTCGTCGCAAGGGATCGCCCGGCCAATTGGCCGGGCGCGGATTGAAACTATCAGTCATCCCGCCCGCTTGCGCGCAAGGCATACGGGATCGCCCGGCCAATTGGCCGGGCGCGGATTGAAACGCCGAATCGTCCCAGAATTCACGGCTCCACTCGGTGGGATCGCCCGGCCAATTGGCCGGGCGCGGATTGAAACTCGAATGCACCGAAAGTGAAGGATTTCGTCCCGCGGGATCGCCCGGCCAATTGGCCGGGCGCGGATTGAAACGAGGATTTCTCCGACTACGTCGACGGCATTGCCGAGGGATCGCCCGGCCAATTGGCCGGGCGCGGATTGAAACCTGCAGCGCGCCGTGGGCGTCGATGACGACGGGCGAGGATCGCCCGGCCAATTGGCCGGGCGCGGATTGAAACGAGGAGGATTGCTTAGATGGCGACCGAATACAGTGGATCGCCCGGCCAATTGGCCGGGCGCGGATTGAAACGAGGTTGGCAAATACATCGCCGAAGTCACCGGCCGGATCGCCCGGCCAATTGGCCGGGCGCGGATTGAAACAAGAAATGGGCGTATGAATTTCGCCGCGCGATTCAGGATCGCCCGGCCAATTGGCCGGGCGCGGATTGAAACTCCTGGACGCGCGGCTGCCGTCCGAGCTTGATCTGGGATCGCCCGGCCAATTGGCCGGGCGCGGATTGAAACGTCGAAGAATGCGCCAGGCGGCGTGCAGTTGATCGGGGATCGCCCGGCCAATTGGCCGGGCGCGGATTGAAACAGCTGCGCATCTGGGCGCTTGAGGATGAGGCTGCGGGATCGCCCGGCCAATTGGCCGGGCGCGGATTGAAACTACTGGGAGTCGATCGGCCGGAGCGCGGTCCTCTGGATCGCCCGGCCAATTGGCCGGGCGCGGATTGAAACAGCCCGAGCAGCCATTCTTCGAGCGCCTCATCCAGCGGATCGCCCGGCCAATTGGCCGGGCGCGGATTGAAACCCGATGACGAGGCGACGCGGTCGCGGTGGCTTGAGGATCGCCCGGCCAATTGGCCGGGCGCGGATTGAAACTTGTAGCCGGATGCGGGCATGGGGTTACGATGCAGGGATCGCCCGGCCAATTGGCCGGGCGCGGATTGAAACTGGATGCTGCGCAGGCCCTTGCCCTCGTGCTCGCGAGGATCGCCCGGCCAATTGGCCGGGCGCGGATTGAAACGCGCTGTTTGCGCCATTGGATGGACTCGCGCAGCAGGATCGCCCGGCCAATTGGCCGGGCGCGGATTGAAACTTCTATAAGTGGGGGACCGGAGCCAACGGACTGACGGATCGCCCGGCCAATTGGCCGGGCGCGGATTGAAACGCTTCGATCTTGAGCCGCATCGACGACCTGAAGGATGGATCGCCCGGCCAATTGGCCGGGCGCGGATTGAAACGTACCGATGGCATGACGAAGATGGATGTGGTCGGGGATCGCCCGGCCAATTGGCCGGGCGCGGATTGAAACCAGATCGATCAGGAAGGCACCGAGCTGATGACGGGGATCGCCCGGCCAATTGGCCGGGCGCGGATTGAAACTTCTGCAACTCCAGATTCATCTGGGCCGCGTTGGCGGATCGCCCGGCCAATTGGCCGGGCGCGGATTGAAACAAGTCCTTCGGTCTGCAGCGCCGAGACGCCGAATGGATCGCCCGGCCAATTGGCCGGGCGCGGATTGAAACACGGCATAGCTGCGGGTGCCGGTTTTCCAAAGGAGGATCGCCCGGCCAATTGGCCGGGCGCGGATTGAAACATCGTCATGGTGACGGCGGTGGCCTCGGTGATGGTGGATCGCCCGGCCAATTGGCCGGGCGCGGATTGAAACGCTTTGATCCATCGTCGGGGAGATGCCGCCGGCGTGGATCGCCCGGCCAATTGGCCGGGCGCGGATTGAAACTCACGACTCATGTTTACCAATGGGCGTTGCTCACCGGATCGCCCGGCCAATTGGCCGGGCGCGGATTGAAACGAGTCGCGCGCGGTCTTTGGCGTGTCCCGTCTCGGGATCGCACGGCCAATTGGCCGGGCGCGGATTGAAACCGGCGAAGCGCCTACTGCGCGGACGCGATGCGATGGATCGCCCGGCCAATTGGCCGGGCGCGGATTGAAACGGCATGGTCTGCATGACCTCGACGCAATCACCGTTAGGATCGCCCGGCCAATTGGCCGGGCGCGGATTGAAACCTATTGGCCCGTTGAGGGGCCGTGGTTGGCCGGGCGCGGGTAGATATTCATAAAGATGCCATCATGACCGATTGGAAAGATCGAATCATCTGCGATCCCGAAATCCTGTTTGGGAAACCCCACATTCGAGGCACCCGCATCGGCGTGGAGTTTGTGCTGGACCGGCTCGCCGACGGATGGAGCCAGGCAGAGATACTGGACAGCTATCCACATGTCTCCGCGGACGATTTACAGGCAGTCTTTGCCTTCGCACGCGACTGCATAAAGAAAGAAAACCTCATCAAGCAAGCACCCGCCGAGTCCGACCGAACGTCGCCGTAAGCCCGTTGTTGCAAGCCAAAAAGAGCGATCACAGGCTGACCGTTCCGGAGTTCGGCTCGGGGACACCAGAGACGACGCCGCTTCAAGAATCCGGGCACCCGCGACCGGGCACTCGGCGAGATCGATCACTGGCTGGCGACCGCCGGGTGGGATCTGTGGTCGGACTACGAGACCTCGGTCCCGCGGACCGCGCAGGCGCTCGGCGACTGGTGGGCCAGCCGATCGCCGGGACGAGCGGTGCTCATCCTCGATGCACTCTCCCTGCGCGAGGCGCCCTGGATCCTCCACCAGGCCGAGTTGCGGGGTTACGGCATCCAGCAGGCGCGCCCAACCGGCGCCGAGCTGCCGCCGAGCACCACCCCGTTCGCCAAGGCCCTCGGCTTTGCACAACGTTCAGCGCTCGGCAACAACGGCGCGGGCACTGCGCACAAGCTCCCCGGCGCGCGCACCGAATCCGTCGACATCGCCTGGGCCGACTGCGCCAAGCTGATCGGCGCCGAGCCGGATTGGATCTTCTGGCACCGATGGCCCGATCACCGGCTCCACGACCACGACGAGCCCGGCCAGGGACTCGCCACGCTCACGCAGGAGGTCGAAACCCAACTCACCGGCGATGCCTTCTGGTCGCTGGTCGAACGGCTCGCCACCGGGCGTCGGCTCGTGCTGACCGCCGATCACGGCTATGCCGCCAGAGGTCAGTTCCCCGACAGCGGCAAGGACGAGGCCGAGTCTCTCAAGGGGCGCTTCAAGAGCGGTCGCGCGGTCGAATCCGCCGAGGAGCCCGGCAACTGGTCACCACCGCTCGATCTGGGCATCGACAGCGCCCACGGCGGTCACCTCTACGTCAACGGCCGGCGCAAATGGAAGAGCCAGGATGGTTATCCGACACTCACGCACGGCGGATTGAGTATCCTGGAGGTGGCGGTGCCCTTCATCGAGCTGAGGCGAAATCCCGGATGATCCGGACAACGTGGCCGAAACGCCGGAGCACGGCAACGATCCTGACGTGAGGACTAGACGATGCAACTGACCTTGACGCTTCCGGATGAGCTGGCGGCGAATTTTCAGAGTGAAGACGACCTCAGACGAACCCTGTATGAGGATTTCATCATCGAACAACGTCAGGCTGGCGCGATCAGTTTGAGCAAAGCGGCCGAGTTGCTCGATGTGAGCTACCGGGAGTTCTTCGCCCTGTTGGGGCGAAAAGGGCTTTCATTCCTCAATGCCTCGACCGAGGAGACGGAGGCTAGCTATCGAGCCTTTGCCGACGTGATGCGCCAGCGATGATTGTTGTGACCAACGCGAGTCCGCTGATCGCGCTCGATCAGGCACGCGTCTTGCCTTGGACGCTAAGATTGGCCAAGGATGACTTCGGAGGTACCCAATGCAGGTCAATATGTTGGAAGCCAAGAGCCAACTCTCCAGCCTGATTGTCGCGGCTGAACGCGGTGAGGAGGTACTGATCGCCCGTAACGGCGTACCGGTTGCGCGGATCGTTCCCTATTCGCGCTCCCGAGTGAAACCGCCCGGCGCATGGAAGGGACAGGTGCCCTATTCGACCGATTGGCGATCGCCCGAGACCGATCAGGCGGTCGAGCGACTCTTCGCGGGCGAAAACGATGCGCCTGCTGCTTGATACCTGCGTCCTGTACGACTGGATGATGGATGCCTTGGCCGATCCCGAGACGGTCGCGCCGAGCCAGCGGGCAGGGGCCTATGTCAGTAGGTTGGGCAAAGCGCAGCGCGCCCAACCCGCGCCGGCATCACAGGGAGCTGTTGGGCACGCTGCGCTTTGCCCAACCTACGACAGATGGTGTTCACGCATCGGTACAGGTTGTTTCTGAACCGTCATTCGGCATCCGCGGCACCGGCAATCCGCAGCGCGCCGACACCAACCCCATCAGTGAAGTGAATCGGAAGACCTGAAGATGGCCAAAGACCAACCCTGGAAAGCCAAAGGGATGAAGAAGGACGAATGGCTGGCCGATGAGGTCGCCAAGGCGGTCGGCGCGGGCAAGCCCTGGGCCTGCGAGACGGTGGAATTCTCCGACCCCGACCGCCCGCCGACCTGCATCGAGGTGGACTTTCCCATCATCCCGATCAACGAGATCGCAGCCATCGAGGGCAACGCAGGCAAGCCCATCTATCAGATGTCCAAATGGTGGGCGCGTCGGCGCAGCAGTGTCTTCCGCGCCATGCTGTTGGCCAGTGCCATCAAGGCCCCGGACGACCCCGCGGAGGCCGCCAAGCTGGTCTGGGACGTCTACTACGGCAACCACCAGAAGAAAGGCGCCTTCAAGCATCTCAAGGTGGCCGACATCTTCATGGGCGGCGGCACCACCATCGTCGAGGGCTCCCGTCTCGAGGACCAAGACACGCCGATGACGGTGTTGGAGGCCCTGCTCGGCATCAACCAACTGCTCGACGAGGAGGCCGGCGGCATCAAGGAGGCCCCGCCCCACAACGCCGAGCCCTTCACCCGGATGCTGCTGCGCCTCTTCGACGGCAAAGGCGAGCTTGCGCGCGACCAGATGCAGAAGTTCCTGCGCGGCACCGGCAGCGCGCCGTCCGATTTTGCCGACCGCGGCTGGGTCTTCGAGGAGAAGAAGGTCTTTCATCTGACCCCGCCGCTGGATCTGGCCCGCGCCTGGATCGGCAAGCACCGCAAAGGGATGCAGAGCGACTACGACCAGGCACTCTTCCTGGTCGGCGCCTGCTTCGAGGGCAGCGGCATCAACGTCAACGAGACGCTCGGCAACCCGAATTTCCGCCCGCACCCGGCACTCGGCGCGCTGCTGACCTGGCTCAAGACCCACGGGGCCGATACCCCGACCCGCAACGCCGCCGCGGTCGCCGCGAGTCTCTATCAAACCTGGGCGTCTAAGAACCAGAGCACGGTCAAACAGCTCGAATTGTTCGACGACCTGGGGGAGGCCGCGTGATGGTGCGCTCGTGTCGGGCGGTTGTTGGGCACGCTGCGCTTTGCCCAACCTACTTTGCTTCACATGAATTCGGTGTGATCTTGTGCAACATCGACGGTGAGTCATGAACACCTTGAGACTGGATCTACCGCTGGCTGGGTTGCCCTCGCCGGCGGAATTGACGGACAGCTTTGCCGATGAGTGCGTATTCCACGCCCATTCGGCCACCCATTCCACGGGCATTCGGCCACTGATTCCACGCTGATTCGGCCACCCGTTCCACGGCGATCCGGCCACTGATTCCACGGCCATTCGGCCACCCC